>JAOTVA010000140.1 GCA_029863645.1 Gemmatimonadota bacterium | reverse complement strand
GGACTCCGGTCCTCGTGCTGCGGGAGGTCACTGAGCGTCCGGAAGGTGTCGCCGCTGGGGTCGCGGAGCTCGTAGGCACCAGCGGACCGCTCATTCTCGAGCGCGGCGCCGCGAAGCTCGCCGGGGAACCAGGAGGGCCGATTGCGAATCCGTATGGGGACGGGCGGGCGGGGGAGCGTATCGCCGACATCGTCGCCGCGACTCTACTTGGACGCTCGAGGACCACCGAGGATTGGAGCTCGTGAGGATCCTCATGCACTGCGTGTATTTCCCCCCAGAGGTCGGCGGCCTCGAGAGCCACATTCACTTCCTGGCTCGTGCCCTGGTGCAACGCGGCCACCAGGTCGACGCGGTCACGTCACGGTCTCGACCCGGCCTCGCCAGCCACGAGGTCATCGATGGTATTCGCGTGTGGCGGACCTGGATGCCCGCGCGAAACACGCCGGGCTGGGCGGCGCATGCGATGTTCTCCGTCCCTCGATTCAGGAAGCTCGCCGACACGGCCGATGTGCTTCATGCGCAGGACATCGCGGCCGTATTGCCATGCATCGTCGCTCAGCACGTCCGCG
The DNA here is from genome assembly GCA_029863645.1 of Gemmatimonadota bacterium. Classification (GTDB taxonomy): domain Bacteria; phylum Gemmatimonadota; class Gemmatimonadetes; order Longimicrobiales; family Gaopeijiaceae; genus UBA2982. Next base: position 8,383 of record JAOTVA010000140.1, on the reverse strand, counting down.
GTGCGCCGATCGTCACAACGTACCACACGAGCCACTTTCTCCGTCGAGCCGACTCGGCCTTCTGGCGGCCTGTATTCCGGAGGTTCTTACGCGCCGCCGACCACAACCTGGCCTCGAGCCGGGAGATCGCCTTTGTTGCCGAACGCATCGCGCCCGGCGTCTCCGTGGAGGCTGTCACGAACGGCGTCGACACCGCGTTCTTTCATCGAACCGATCCAGCGCTGCCGAACGCACCGAACGGTCGCGCGCGACTCGTCGCCCCACGCAGGCTGTTCGAGAAGAACGGCATCGAATTCCTTATTCGTGCCGTACCGCTGATCCTCGAGGAGGCGGACGTGGAAGTCGTACTCATCGGCGACGGACCCGAGCGAGAGGCGCTCGAGAAGTTGGCCCGCCAGCTAGGCGTCGCCGAGCGCGTCAACTTTCTCGGATCCAGAGCGCATGGTGACATGCCAGGGCTTCTCTCCTCGGCGGACCTGGCCGTCTTTCCATCCCTGATGGAAGCCACGTCCGTCGCGGCACTCGAGTCGATGGCGTGTGAGCTGCCGGTCGTGGCGTCACGGGTCGGAGGGCTTCCCGAGATCATCGACGACGAGGTGGGCGCACTATGCGACCCCGCAGCGCCGGAGGCATTGGCGCGTAGCGTTCTCGCCTTGCTCGGAGGCGGGCGGCTCCGCGCGATGGGTAGCCTAGCGAGGGCACGTGTCGTCGACCGGTGGAGCAACGATCGACTCGCTGATCGGCACGTCGACATCTACGAGGAAGTCGTTGCAGGGCGGAGGGCGGCCTGATGGCCCGCAGGGCCGGTGTCGGGGCGGGGGTCCCCAGCCCGCCCACGTGGCTGCCCGCTGTCATCTTCGTCGGCCTCACGTTGCTCCTGTTCCGCAAGTTCGTCTTCTCTAACCTCATGCTCTACGGGGGTGACACGTTGGGCCTCGGGTACGTGGCCCGCGCCTTCTATGCCGAGTCGCTCACGGAGCTTGGGACATTCCCCCGATGGGCTCCGCTGATCCTGGGTGGCACGCCGTTCCTGGAGGCGCTCTCCGGCGGTGATTCGCTCTATCCACCGTCGGTATTGCTCCTGCTGCTCATGGAGCCGTACCGGGCGCTGGGCTGGAAGCTCGTGATCCACGTCGCGTTGGCGGGCTTCTTCATGTACGGATGGGTACGCGCGCTCGGCGCGTCGCGTCCCGCGGCATTGGTCAGCGGTATCGCCTATCTCCTTGCGCCCTACCTCATCAGCCTCGTCCACCCTGGGCACGACGGGCGACTCTTCGTCACGGCGCTCGCACCGCTCCTGTTCTGGGCCGTGGAGCGCCACTTCGTGCGACCGAGACTGCAGTCGTTCACGGCGATCGCCTTCGTGATCGGGGCGATCATCTACACGACACACTTCCAGATGGCGTACTTCCTGTTCGGAGCCGTCGGCCTCTACGCGATGTTCCGGTCCGTCGAGATCTGGCGCACTCCGCAGGACGACGCAGACGAAGAGCCGGCGCCAACCGGTCGGGTCGCCACGAACCGCTTCGCGCTCTTCCTGGCCGCATCGGTCACCGGAGCCGCCGTGGGCGGCGTCCAGCTGTTCCCGGCCGTCGACTACGTGACGGAGTTCTCGCGGCGCACACAGACGACCTCCGAAGTCGCCGGAGAGAGCGGTGTGGCGTGGTCCAGCTCGTGGTCCATGCATCCCGAGGAAGCCATGGGGCTCCTGATCCCTGAGTTCGCCGGAAACAACGCAGGCGGTGCGGACTGGGCTCAGGGGCTCTACTGGGGACGCAACGTCTTCAAGGACAATCACGAGGCCGCAGGCGTGGTCGTGCTACTGCTGGCCGCCCTGGCCTTCGTGGGTGGTCGAAGGCGGAGTGTCCGCTTCTTCTTCGCGGGCCTCGCATCTGTCGCCTTCCTCTTCGCGCTCGGGACCCACACTCCGCTCTGGCGTATTTTCTACGAGGTCGTGCCAGGCATTCGACTCTTTCGAGCTCCGGCTCAGGTGATGTTCCTCTTCGCGCTGAGCGCGGCGACCCTTGCGGGATTAGGACTGGACCGGCTCCTCTCTCTGGGAGACAAGACGGGACCCGGTGGAACAGTGATGAAGGTTCTCTGGGGTGCGACGGGTGTCTTCGCCCTCCTGGCGCTTCTCGCCTCGAGCGGAACGCTGACGTCGTTTTGGACGTCGGCAGTGAACCCCGACCTGGATCCCGGGAGGTTACAGCGCCTCGATGCACTCGCACCCTTCATCAGTCGCGGCGCCGGTATCTCCTTTCTTCTGGCCTTGGGCACAACGGGTCTCGCGTGGGCGCTACGGGCCGGGTACCTGGCACCCGCCGGTGTCGTGGTCGGCATCGGGCTACTCGTGGTGGCCGATGAGTTCCGGGTCAGCGACGGCTTCGTCCAGGTGATGGACTTTCAGCAGTGGTCGGCGCCTGACCCGAACACTCAGGCGGTGCTGCGGGCGGAGAGTGGCTCCGCAGAACCGTATCGGATGCTGTCGATGCGCGACGGGAACGGCCAAGACATCCGACCGGCGTTGCACGGGATCGAACTGGCCGGAGGACACCATCCCAACGACCTGGCGCGCTACCGGGAGCTCATCGGCATGTCGGGCTCCAGCGCACCGATGAATCTGTTGGAGACGGCCAACATCCGCAGAATACTGAACGTGCGATACATCCTGTGGCCGGACGCTCAGCTCGGCTCGGTCCAGGGCACGGTATTCTCCCAGACCGCGCTTCCGGATGGTCGGCCGTACGAGTCGGTGTTGGCCGAGAACGGACTCCCCAGAGCGCGGCTCGTGGGCGCGACGGTGGTACGCCCGGATGCCGAGGCGGTCCCATACATGCGCTCGGACGCGTTCGACCCGGAGCGAGAGGTGGTTCTCGCCGAGCCGCCACCCATCGAGCTCGATGGCCAGGCGCCCACCGGCTCCGTGACATGGATCAGCCGCTCGCCCAATGAGCTCCAACTCGCGGTCGAGACGGAACGCCCCGCGCTTCTCGTCGTGGCCGACAACTGGTTTCCGGCCTGGCGCGCCCGGGTCGACGGCGTCGACGTGCCGATCCTGAGAGCGTATCACACACTGCGCGCCGTGCCGATCGGGCCTGGCGAGCATACGGTCGAGATGTACTACCAGTCAGACGCCGTGCGGTGGAGCCTGTGGCTCAGCGTCTTCCTCCTCGTCGGGCTGGCCGGGGCGACCGGCTTCCAGACGTGGCGGGAGCGGACCACTAGGAGGGAATCCTGAAGAAGTGGCTCGTCCGGGCAGGCCAGCTGGCCCTCACCGTCGCCGTCACGTGGTTCATCGTGGACCGAGTGGGCCTCGACCTGGCCGCATTGGTCAGCCTCGGTCCCGCGGTGTGGACCCCGAATCCGCTCCTTTTCACGGCGGCCTCCGGACTGCTCCTGGCCGGCTACTTCCTTGCGGCAAGTGTCTGGGGTCTCATCGTCCGGGAGCTCGGAGGCCCGTCGATTCCTGCGGGCGAAGCCATACGACTCTTCATGATCGCCAACCTCGGGCGCTACATACCTGGCAAGGTTTGGCAGATCGCCGGGCTCGCCGCCCTCGCAAAGGGCAGGGGGGTACCCGCTACGACTGCGACTGGGGCCGCCGTGCTCGGCCAGGGACTCGCCCTCGTGGCGGCAACCGCGGTGGGGATGGGCGCCTTTCTGGCCGGTCCCGCTGAGTTTCGGCGATGGGGCATCGTCGGAGCGGTCATTGTGCTCGCGGGCGCCGTGCTCGTGTCGATCCCTCCGGTGTTCGCGCGGCTCGCTCGCCTGTGGTTTCGCCTGTCGCGCACGGAGCCGCAGAACGCCGTCGGGTCGCTTCACGGACTGCGCTGGCTCGCCCTGTTGGGGCTCAGCTGGATCCTGCAGGCCGGTGCGTTCTGGGTACTGGCCTTGAGCCTCGATCTCGAGGGCGCGCTCGTGCCTGTGGCGTCGGCCTTCGCGGCCGCATACGTGCTCGGCTACGCCATGATCTTCGCGCCTGCCGGGCTCGGTCCGCGTGAGGGCTTCCTGATCCTCTTCTTGACCCCCCACTTCGGAGCGACGTCGTCCGGGGTGATCGCTGTCGTATCCAGGCTGTGGACCACATTGGTGGAGCTGGTGCCGGCTGGGCTGTTCTGGATGCGCCACCTCGCTGCCGGCCCTACAGTCCCCGAGGGCCCGAGCGGAGGCGGCAGCTCATGAGTGCGGGCCGTTTTCTCGTCATCGTTCCCACGTACAACGAGCGGGACAACCTCCCTCGCAAGGTACCGCGGATTCTGGAGCAGGATGAGCGCATCGACATCCTCGTCGTCGACGATGCGTCTCCCGACGGCACGGGCCAGCTCGCCATCGAAATCGCGCAGGAGCAGCCGCGCGTCCACGTGTTGGAGCGCGACGCCAAGGACGGTCTCGGCAAGGCCTACCTGGCCGGCTTCGCGTGGGGCTTGGAACGAGACTACGATCTGCTCTTCGAGATGGACGCCGACATCTCGCACCCTCCAGACGCCCTCCCACGCATGATCGACATGGCGGGGCAGTATCACGTCGTCGTCGGGTCGCGGTATGTGGACGGGCGAGTCACGGTGTCGAACTGGCCGATGAGCCGCCTCCTGGTTAGCTACTTCGGCTCTTGGTACGCCCGCGCCATCACGCGCATCCCCGTCCGGGATGCGACTGGCGGCTTCAACTGCTGGCGAAAGGAGGTGCTCCAGAACGTGGGAATGGATCGGATCCGCTCCAATGGCTACTCCTTTCAGATCGAGCTTAAGCTGCGGGCTTTTCGCGCGGGATTCTCGATCGTTGAGATCCCGATCCTCTTCACGGAACGGGACACCGGCGAATCGAAGATGTCGTGGCAGATCGTGCGCGAGGCCATCTGGCGCGTCTGGTGGCTAAGGCTCCAAGACCTGTTTGGGCGCCTCTGACGCCACGGATGGGCACATTAGCCCATCGACGCAAAGAAGAGGTTGCATAAAGCCATCGGATTCACCATCGAGAGTGCGTACTAGCCCGAGTCGGACTTGCATGGACGTGTGGCGGGAGGGTGGCCGGAAAGATGGCCTGGGAGATTGAGCGGCGGTTTCTGGTGCGGGTGGCCGACGCCATGTGGCTCCGGCTGGGGGAAGGGTACCACCTCCGTCAGGGATACATTCGCAATGGGGAGCCATCCGTGCGCGTGCGAACCGGTGAGCCGCGGGGCGCGGTGCTGACCTGTAAGAGCGGGCACGGGATTCGCAGGAGCGAGGAGGAGGCCGTGATTCCCGGAGAGATGGCGCAGGTGCTGTTCCAGGCGGCCGAAGACCGGATTATCGAGAAGATCCGGTGGCGCGTAGGCGATTGGGAGCTTGACCGGTTCCTGGGTCCTCTGGACGGGCTCATGCTGATGGAGATCGAGCTCGATGCGGAGGACCAGCCCATGCCCCCGGTGCCCGAGGGTGTACATATCTTACGTGAAGTAACGGACGATAAACGATTTGTGAGCGGTTACTTAGCTCGCATGCCTCACAAGACGCAGCGCAAACTGGTCCTAGAGGCGTACAAGGAGGTGAAGGGATGGAAGGGCCTCAGCGACTAGCGCTCCTCCCGATCGTGCTCGCCCTGAGCGCATGTACCATGATCGGCTCGACCGGTACCGTCATCCCCCCGGCGCCGGCCCCCAGCAGCATTCGCGATGTCGTCCCGACCCCGGAAGACCCCTCGGCCGGCGGAAACATGGCCGAATACGAGCAGAGTGGCCGTACGTACAGGGTCCTGGACTGGTCATACGGCTACGACGAGCGTGGCATCGCTTCCTGGTATGGCGAGCAGTTTCACGGACGCATGACGAGCAGCGGCGAACCGTACGACATGTATGCGCTATCCGCCGCGCATCGTACGCTTCCGCTCCCAACGTTCGTGCGTGTCACCAACCTGACCAATGGCCAATCCGTCATTCTCCGGGTGAACGACCGCGGTCCGTTCGCTGACCCGGGCAGCCGCATCATCGACGTGTCCTACGCGGCCGCCATTCGCCTCGGGATGGTCCGGAGCGGGACGGCTAACGTCCGCGTAGAGGCCGTGGAGCCGTGGCAATACCGGGTTCGCTGACGCAGGGCAGCGGGGGTCGACTCTAAGGGACTAACGCCTGCCTAGAATCCGCGAAGCTAACATAATACTTATTATACGAACTACAGATCAGGGTGCGGCCGCGCTCTCGATCTCCTGAATCCGCATCTCGAAGACGCCGCGCCGAGGGTCACCCTCCTCAAAGTCGTCGACAAGTCTTCTATACAGTTCGACGGCGCCCTGCGCGTCACCCTGATCACGGCGAATACGAGCCGCGGCTGCCAAGGCATTGCGGACCTGGAAGTCGAGGTCCGAGCGGTTGACGATCCGCATGTAAACGGCCTCGGCCTCACTGAACTGGCGATCTTCCTCCAGGGCTGCAGCCAGGAGCGACGCCCCCTGGAAGTCGATCGGGGCGCGCGGCGAGTCTCCCAGTGGCCGCAAGACCGCCTGGGCCTGCTGAGGGCTGCCGTCTCGAAGGTACAGCTCGCCGAGCACCAGCCGCGCCTCGGCCTCGTAGGCCGTGCCCCCGTAGCGTTCCATGAACGTGGCCAGTTGGCCGCGCGCACCTTCGGTGTCCTGGATGGAGATGCTCTGATATACCTGCTCGAGTTCCGTCGCGGCCTGAAGATTCAGGTTCGCCCTGTAGTTCCGGTAGTAGACGCCTCCCAGAATGGCGATCGCGAGCACGACGCCCAACACGGTAAGGAGCTGCTGATTGGCTTCCGCCCACTTCCCGACATGGAGGACGTTCGAGACGAAAACGTCGTCGGGCTCGGCGTTCGACTTATGCGTTCGCGGTTGACGGGCCATGCTCGGAGTCACTCTGGGGGTCGATGGAGAGCGCAAAAACGTAGGCCTGCCAGGCACTTGGGTCAACGCGACCCGGGCCCGGCTAGGAGGCTTCTGCCGGCGCGTCGTAGCCGGCGAGCGTCCAGAGCTCGGCGGGCTTTTGCACGCAGAAGCACCCCTCGGCGGTCGTGCTCAAGATTCCGTCGTAGAGCCAGTCGTTGAGAAGCGTCGTGACCGTGGCGCGGTGTGCCCCCGAGAGGTCGGCAAGCACCTGGTGAGTCAGCCGCTGGGAGAAGCGGATGCGACGGCCGTCCGGCTCACCACAGCGTTCCCCGACGTCGAGTAGGACTTCCGCCAACCGTTGAGCTGCGCTCGGGCCGTGAGAGCCACCCTGGGCGTGCCGCAACCGGTGGAGCTCGCGCTCGACCCCTTTCAAGTAGGCGTCGAGGCTGCTCTTGGCCGTCTTCAGCCCCTGGAGGACTCCGGTCCTCGACAGCGGGAGCACGGAGCACGTCGAGCCCGCGATGGCTCCGTACCGCCGGTGGCCCGCTGTAAACGCTTCGTCTCCGAAGAGCTCCCAGGGAAGTGCTACGCCTACGGTGCGCTCCGGACGCCCGCGTTCCATCGCGGGAAGCACCAGCCTCATGAAGCCACTCCGGACCAGGAAGACTTCCTTGGCCGGATCACCGGCACCGTAGAGTACCCTGCCCTTCACGAGCGGAATCGTCTTCGCCTTCTTGACGAGCCGGAAGAGCTTTCTATCGCGCGGCGGGATGAGACGAAACGGCAAGGTGTTGAGGTCGGCTGAAGTTTGGGGGGCGAGCATCCGCGCAGCGGACCAATTCCACGATAGCGAGCTATGCGACGCGCGACCACTAGGAAATTTCTCATGTCACTCGCCGAACACGCGCTGCATTACCCTGGCGTGCCGTCAGCCAGCGTGCGAACGTCAGCCCCATGACATCGGCACGACTCTTCTTCGCTCTAGGCTCCTTGCTCGCAGGCCTCGCCGTCGGATTTGGCGCGTTTGGTGCTCACGGTCTTCGCAACACGTTGAGCGCCGCCGACTTGGCCACCTTCGAGACCGGTGTGCGCTACCAGATGTACCACGGCCTCGCGCTGCTCGCGGTGGCATGGGCGGTGACCCGGTGGGAGTCTTCTATGGTAGTCGTGGCGGGATGGATGTTCGTGGCGGGTATCGTGCTGTTCTCGGGAAGTCTCTACATGCTCGTCATCACCGGACCCCGCTGGCTTGGCGCCGTCACGCCACTGGGAGGCGTTGCCTTCCTGATTGGATGGGCCCTCCTGGCCTGGACCGCCGTTCAGGGATGAGCGGCGACCTCGAGCGCGCCCGCCAGGCGGTGGGTGCCGCCGAGCGCATCGTGGTGCTCACCGGCGCGGGGGTCTCAGCCGAGTCCGGCGTGCCGACCTTTCGAGGCGCAGGCGGGCTATGGAAGTCCCGACGACCCGAGGAGCTGGCGACGCCCGCAGCCTTCGCGCGGGATCCGTGTCTCGTGTGGGAGTGGTATGCCTCGCGCAGGGCGTTCCTCTCGGAGTGTTCCCC
>JAOTVA010000023.1 GCA_029863645.1 Gemmatimonadota bacterium | reverse complement strand
CCACGTGCTCGTAGAGAGCGAAGAGGACGGCGTGCACATGGCCGCCAGCCCCGACGGGTTCCGCATCATCTACTTCCAGGGCCACCCCGAGTACGACTTCAACAGCCTGCTCAAGGAGTACAAGCGCGAGGTCCACCGCTTCTTGGAAGGCGAACTCGATGCGCCCCCGCCCTTCCCGGACCGCTACTTCTCGCCCGAAGCCTCGAAGCTGGCCCAGGATTTCGTCGAGCGCGCCACTCGCGCACGCGACGCGGGCGAGCCCCTCCCGGAGATGCCAGAGGCGGAGATCGAGGCACACCTCGACAACACCTGGGGGGATACCGCCAAGGCGATCGTGAACAACTGGCTCGGGCTCGTCTACCAGTTCACGAACTTGGATCGCAGGAAGGCGTTCATGGACGGCGTTGATCCGGACGATCCGCTGGGAATGGGCAAGGAGCAGTAACATGGCGGTCAAACTGGACGAGGCGCGCCGGGCCGAGCTGATCCGCAAGCTCCAAGGCTTCTTCGTGCAGGAGTTCGACGACGAATTGAGTGCGTTCCGCGCCGAGGCCATCCTGGACTTCTTCGTGGAGACCCTCGGTCCGTCCTTCTACAACCAGGGTGTCCAGGACGCGCGCATCTTCATGGCGCAGAAGTTGGACGACCTCGATGCGGAGATTCATGAGCGGGAGCGCGGGTAAGGGGCTCCCGGGCGCGCTACAGGATCACTGAACCCACTCGGACGAATCGCTCGAAGTGACGGTCGTACGTGAGGACGAGGGCCCCGACCCGCGCGGACGTCGCGGCGATCCATATGTCGTTGGTCGGCACCGGTGTGCCGGCTTCGCGCAGCTGGACGACCATTTCCGCGAACTGTTGGCTGACGGCATCGTCTACCGGGACCACGTCCACGAGCGGATGAGCCAGAAACCGGCGCAGCTCGGACTCGTTCTCGGAACGCCTGCCGCCCAGAATGAACCCGGTGCGGAGCTCCCCGAGCGTGACCGCTGGGACGCCGATCCACTCGGCTCGGTCGAGTAGGTCGACAATGTCCGGATCGCCCCGCATGAAGTGGCTGTAGGCCGAGGTGTCGAGGCAGTACCGACTCACCGCCACAGCTCGGGGTCGATCTCTCCGAAGGCCGCCACCGCCGCTTCGAACTCCTCGTGTTGCTTCTCGGTCCAAAGCCCGCTGAGGCGCGCCAACCCGTTCGAACGAACACCCGAGACGCCAAGCCCCTGCTCCAGGAGATCGATTACCGTCTGATTCATCGACGTCCCGCGCCGCTGCTTCTCCCGTTCGAGCGCTTCTCCAACGTCCGACGGAAGGTTCCTGACCGTAAGGTTCTTCATCGTACCTCCATTGCATTCACTACTTGCATTCTGTGAACGCATATACACGGAGTCAATGACGGCGGTTTCGGGGCGGGGACCATCCAAAGTTTGATCGCGGCGGCTGGGCGGTGACATGGCCTAAGGGAGCCGGGGCGGCCCCACGCCAATAGGCATACGAGCCGCCCTCCCGCTTCCGGCTAGGCAGGACGGCTCGCATGGCCCCGATTCCTACTGCTTGGCGAGCCTTACCGTGACGGTCGCCGGGGTGTCTTGGTCGTCACCGTTGAAGTCAAAGGAATCATCCGCGGAGTACAGTGTCGCGGCGGTGCTGGTCAGCTCCTGAATCGTGAGATTCGTAACGTCCCCAGGCAGCGTGAGCGTCAAGGTGCTCCCACTCACGCTGAAGGTGCCGTTGTCCACCTCAACGACCTGCTGTGGATCGGTCGTGCTGAGCGTGTACGTCAGGTCCGATCGAAACTCGACCTCCCCCGAGAATCCCTGTGAAATGAGCTCCTCGGAGTCTCCGGGGGGAACCGACGTGAACGTCAGCGCCGTAATGGTCCAACTTCCGAGCATGTCGGCAACGGTCGCCGCCACTCCGGTGGGATCGTCGCCCCCACAACCGCTTGCACTCAGCACGACAAGGGTCGTGAGGAGTGCACTGAATCGTGGCTTCATGGTCCTTCTGGTTCCTGCGGACTGCATTTTGGGATCTCCCGGGTAACGCGAAAGGGGCGTAAGGGGAGAACCATAGCGCATATCAAGCCATTGCCAGGCAGCGGTCCTCGTAACCTCGGACTTGACGCTTCCTGAAAGCCCAACAAGTACGTAGGTTCTCGCTCGTACGGGACGTGGCGCAGCTCGGTAGCGCACCTGAGCCGAGCGGCTGGGAAGGTCGCCACAGCCCGAGACGGTGGTTCCGCGAGACGAGCGAGGATCGCGAAGCGACCGCAGCTCCATGGGGTTCAGTGGCTAAAGAAGTATCTTCTCGCTCGTACGGGACGTGGCGCAGCTCGGTAGCGCACCTGAATGGGGTTCAGGGGGTCGCCGGTTCGAATCCGGCCGTCCCGATCAACGGTCCGCGGTGACGTCAGTCGCCGCGGACCTTCTTTTTGTCCCTCCGATGAGAACCGCCTGCTAAGTCTACCGCCGGTTCGAGCGGAGCGACCCACAGGGGTGCCCGAGGCCCGCCTGTCCGGTCGCGAGACCATCGAGCGCAGCGAGATGAATCCGGCCGTCCCGATCGTGGGTCCGCGGTGACTTCGGTCGCCGCGGACCCTTCTTCTTGTCTCTGCGGATGAGAACCGCGTGCTACGTCTACCGCCGGTTCGCCGCACGAGGCCTCCGAGCTGGCGCCCGGTCATATCGGCCAGGTGGAGTCTGTCGCCCAGCGACGCGCCCTTCATCGCCACCGCTACCACGGCGTCCTGGCTCCGAATCCTGACCGAATTCAGGCAGCATATCCGTGATATTCGACAGAGACCCGACGGGCTGATCTATGTGCTCACCGATGACGAGGGAGCGCTGCTGAGGATCGAGCCGGTCGACTGAGTCAGACGGTGCTTCGGCTCCTGGGCTAGCGGAGCGTGATACCTAACCCAACCTCGTAGACTGTCGCGATCACGTCGTCGATGACGATGCCATCCACATGCACGTCGCCGATGGCCGAGACGTGGGTGCCAAGATTCGCCGTCAGCGCGAACCACCGCATGATCCCGATGTCGAATCCGACCCCGAACGTGAGGCTGGACCCTGTGCGCTCGGTCGTCACGGGCTCGCCGGGCGTCGACTCCACTGTAAACGTCCCCCGGGCAAGGCCGGCGCCGCCCTTGAGGAAGAACCCGCTTCGGCCCACGTACCAGATCACGATCGGCCCCAACGTCCCGTTCTCGGACTCGACCGGCGCCGCGCCAGGAGCCAGAACGAGATCGGAGGAACGCAGCACGAAGATCTCAATGCCCACCAAGACCCGCGGCGAGAGCGCCCCTCCCGCCCGAAGAAGGTTCGAAGGGCCGTAGGCTACGGTCACGTTCTGGCACCCCGAGCAGGTGTTGCGAACCGTTCCGGTGCCGACCCCACCCTCGAGCCACAAGCCGCCGCGAACCGCCCCCTGGGCCGTCGCGTCGTGGGTCGTGCACGAGAGGGCGATCAACGCCACGACAATGGGGATCCCCATCCCGTCGATGTTCATCATCTCGACGAACCAGGCCTGCCCCTCGCGAACGTCCAGGTCGCGTACACACGGGTCTCGAGGTACGAACGGTGGTCCTTGGGAAGGTCTTCGTAGTAGCTGCGGCGACGATCTCCGCTCACGTAGGCGCCGATACCCAGCTGGCTCGTAATCGGAATCGTCAGGTCGAGCCCCGAGAAGAAGATGTTGTGATTCGCGGGCGCGCCGCTGACCGAGCGCAGATACCGGGCCCGATTGTAGAGCGAGACGTACGTCGTGCCCGCTCGCTCGAGGGCGACCTCGAAGATGACGCCCACGCCAGGTCCGAAATCGATCGTACGCTGTCCGAGCCCGGCGTCCAGCGCATCGATCGCGCCCAGCATCACCACGTCTCCCGCAAGGTGAGTTCTCAGGTGCAGACCGCCCGGTCCGGTCCGCCACCGGGATTGGAGGCCGATCTCGAGAGTCTGCTCACCGAAGTGGTACACCGGATTGCTGACGTAATCGAAGCGTTGACTGACCACGAGCTGGTGCTGTTGCCAGTTGTTCCTATCGGTAAGCTCCTTGCCGTAGAGGCGGCCGACGGCGCGCAGAATATTGATTCCTCCGCCGTCCGGGCTCACCTGAGCGAGAAGACTGATGACGTCGAACGGCGCCCGAGGCTCCGTCTCGAAGAGGTCGCCGTACGCGATGTCCAGGAGCAGCGTCGGCGAGCTGGTCGGGCCGGCCGGGGACCCGTATTCCCGAACCCGCCGCCCGCCGACCTTGGCGCGGAATAGGTACGACTCGGGGAGCCGGTCGGCGGGGTTGACCCCCTGTCTGGTCCACTGCCCACGCACGAGACGGTTGAGGCCCCCCACCGGATTGACGAGCAAGGCGCCGATCTCGCGCCAGATTCGTTCGCTTCCGTCGGATTCCTCGTCGAGAATGACGGTCGAGACCCGGTGGAGAATCTCACCGATCGCGACGCCGCCGAGTCCGCTCATCCAGAAATCGTTCAGTGAGGGCAGCCAGATCTCACCGAAGAACTCCCACGTCCACGCGCCTAGGAACGCGATGGGTATCGATTCCCAGTAGTTGAGGCAATTCGCGCGGGCGGCCTCGACGTAGAGGCTGCCTTGGTAGGGATGGGTAAACATGTTGACGGTGAACTGGGTCTCGTCCCATTGCCATCCGTACTCCAGGTTCCGAGACCATGTCTCGAAGTTCACACGCGAGTCCCTACTACGGACCAACCACGCGTCGGTGCGATTCATGAGGAGGTTCAGCCCGAGCGCCTGACCCACGGCGACCATCGTCTGCTTGTCTTCGCACGAAGCGACGGTCGGCCCCGAGCGTGGAGCGGTTACCTGAGCCGTGGCCGGGCCGGCCACGCACAGAAAGGTCGTGACTACGCAGAGCCAGGAGCTGGACAGACGTGTCACCGCTGAAGCATCACCTTGTTAAAGGACATGCTGGGCATGGGTCATCTTGAAGGTACGGCCCAAGGTTGGCTGACGCTGTCTGGAGATGGTCGGTCACGAGTCGCCGGTTCGAGCCGAGCGACAAGCGTGTTCGTCCGAAGGCCAGACCGCTCACTCGCGAGACGAGCGAGGATCGCCGCAGACGACCCGCAGCTCAATCCGGCCGTCCCGATCACGACGAGCTCGCCATCGCGGCCTAACCGCTCCATGAGTTGGACCTGACATGGATCTGAGGCCGTCCCGACGTTCGGGGCGACCTCGTTCTTTAGGATGGAGTGCGGACCCCCCGATAGGCCGCGAACGAGACGTTTAGTCGACCGCCCATTTCGTGATAGGTCGCGACCACGGCCTTGTACGCCGTAACCTCTGACTTGTACGTAGCAGCGTTGTAGCCACGCCGGGCCTCACTCTTATGTTGGAGCGCTAGGCAAATCTCGCCGAGACGTCGAGCCGCATCTGCCACTTCCCTGGCATAGGCTTCCAGGTCCGGAACGAACGGGTGATCAGAGAGCGGCGCTCCGCTCTGGCGATGCTTCGCCAGCGCATCAGCTGCCAGAATCAAGTCTCCGTGGATACTCCGGAGTGAGTCCTGATAGGCCCGGTAGTCGAGGGCTTCGAACAGGCCGGGAATCGGAAGAACCTTGCGGAACGAGAACTTGAAGGTCCGTTCATGAATGTCGAAGTACTGACGGAGCAGCTCATGCACCCGCACTGCCTCTCCGCCCACAAAGTCCACCGAGGACGGCCGAGGTGCCGCGTTAGCGTCTTGCATGTCAGGTCGGCCAGCGCCTATCCGAGCACGACTCGGACCCGGTGCTCGAGACCGTCGTCGGCGAGGGGCACGGGCCCTCCTGCTTGAAGCGAAGTTCCGTCGAGACTGACGCTGGATACTCCCCGACAGACCCCGTTCGGATTCTCGACCTCGATCCGATAAAGGGTCTCGCCATGGCGGTAGTCGATCTCGAAGCCTTTCCATTCTCGGGGAACACACGGATCGATGAGGAGCGTGGAGCCGCGCTTTCGGAATCCGAGAATCGACTCCACACCCGCCCGGTATAGCCAAGCCGCGGCCCCAGTGTACCACGTCCATCCTCCCCGCCCCACGTTGGAGGGCGCGGAGTAGACATCTGCGGCGACTACATAGGGCTCCACCTTGTAGCGGTGAGCGCTCGCACGTCGACTCGCATGCCGAATCGGGTTCAGCAGGTCGAAGAGATGGAAGCTCTTGTCTCCCTCGCCGAGCTGAGCAAAGGCCATGACCGACCAGATCGCCGCGTGGGTGTATTGTCCACCGTTTTCACGGATGCCGGGTGGGTACCCCTTGATGTATCCGGGATCCAGAGGCGTCTCATCGAACGGAGGCGAGAAGAGCAGCAGCAACTGGTCCTCCTCGCGGACCAGCCGGCCCGCAACCGACTCCATGGCCTGGCGCGCGCGTCCCTCATCGCCCGCACCGGACAGGACCGCCCACGACTGTGCAATCGAGTCGATCTGGCACTCGTCGTCCTCAGCCGACCCTATGGGCGTCCCGTCATCGAAGAAGGCGCGTTTGTACCACTCCCCGTCCCACGCCTCCTTATCCAGAGACGCCGCGAGAGATGCGGCCTTCGCTCGCCAGAGTGCCGCTCGCTTCTTCTCCTCGCGGCGGTCGGCGATCTCTGCAAACTGGCTCAGGTTCACGTGGACGAACCAACCCAGCCATACGCTTTCCCCACGGCCCTCGTGACCCACGCGGTTCATCCCGTCGTTCCAGTCGCCCCCACCGATCAACGGGAGACCATGACTGCCCACCTCGAGGCTTCGATCCAGTGCCCGTGCACAGTGTTCGAAAAGCGTCGACCGGTCCTCGGATACGCCGGGCTCGAAGTAGGCTTCGTGCTCGTGCTCCTCGAGCATTCGGCCCTCGAGCCACGGGATCGCCTCGTCGAGCACGCTCCAGTCCTCGGTCACCGCTAGATACTCACAGACAGCGTAGGGCAGCCACAGCAGGTCGTCGGAGATTCGCGTCCTTACGCCCCGCCCGGTCGGAGGGTGCCACCAATGCTGGACGTCTCCCTCGTGAAACTGGCGGGCGGCTGCGCGCAGGAGATGCTCGCGCGCGATCGCGGGCTGCGTGACCAACAGCGCCAGGACGTCCTGGAGCTGATCGCGGAATCCGTATGCCCCGCCTGCCTGGTAGAAGGCGGAGCGGGACCAGAGGCGACACGAAAGCGTCTGGTAGAGCAGCCAGCGGTTGAGCAGCACATCCATGGAGGCGTCCGGGGTCCGGACCTGTACGGTACCCAGCACCGCATCCCACCCTTCCTCGACCTCGCGCAACACCGCGTCGGGATCCTTCTCTCGATAACGCTGCACGAGCGCTCGTGCCTGCTCGGCGCTTTCCCCCTGTCCGAGCAGGAACAACACCTCCACTCGTTGCCCAGGCTCGAGCTCCACCTCCGTCTGAAGCGCGGCGCAGGGGTCCAAAGTCGCGCCGGTCCTTCCCGACAGCTTGCCGCCCCGTTCGAGCGACGCCGGATGCTTGAGGCTTCCGTTGCGTCCAAGGAACTCGAGGCGACTACTGGTCCACGATGTCTGGCGTCCACCGAGATCGGCGAACGCGATCCGATGCGCGAACTCACCGTTCCAGGCGTTGCGTGCGAACGTCGCCTGGGTCGTGGGATCGACTTCAGTGACCACATAGCGGGTAGGGTCTCCGCGCCTGACCCCGAGTACCCACTCCACGTAGGCCGTAACGGAAAGGCGCCGTTTGCGGCTGGACTGATTCGTCAGCGTGAGACGAGAGATCTTAATGGGGTCGCTTGGCGGCACGAACTGAAGAACGTCCAATGCGATGCCGTGAGAAGTATGCTCGAAGCGGCTGTAACCCTGGCCGTGCCGGATGACGTACGGCCGAGCGTGTTCACGGATCGGAAGACATGTCGGTCCCCATAGGGCACCGCTGTCCAGGTCGCGTACATAGAACGCCTCGCCCGGCGTGTCGCTGACGGCATCGTTCGACCAGGGCGTGAGCTTGTTCTCCCGGCTGTTGACGGACCACGTATAGCCGGATCCCGACTCGGAGGCCTGGAAGCCGAACGCCGGGTTCGCCACGACGTTGACCCAGGGAGCCGGCGTCCACTGTCCCTCGCCCAGCAGCGTGACGTACTCGCGACCGTCCTGCGTGAATCCTCCCAAGCCGTTGAAGAACTCGAGATCCAGCGCCGGAGCGGGAATCGGTTCCAGGTCCTCGAGCGGCGCGCGTAGCCGCGGCGGGACCGGTCCGGGCCTGAGTCGCTCCAGCCGGACTACCTGCTCGGCCAGCGTACCTCTGCGCGCCAGGATCAACACCCGCGCCGCCGAGCGAAGCAGGACCCGGTCTTCCGACGGCACTCGGTCTTCTTGGAGCACGAAGACGCTCCCCCGCTTCCCCTCAGTCTCCCCCTCGACCGTCGACTGAGTCCCTCGCACGAGGGCTTGGAAGAACTCCTGTAGACCCTTCGCGTACGACGCGCCCGTCGCGTTGAGGATCACCAGATCGGCAGAGATCCCCTTCAGGCGCCAGTACTCGTGCGCCCGCAGCAGTTGCCTGGCTACGTCCCGTTCTTCTTCCCGTTCGATGCGCACGACGGCAATCGGGAGGTCGCCGGAGATGCCGTAGGCCCAGAGCCCGGACGCTCCTCGGCGGTTGGCGGCCACATCAGCCGGAACCGCTCGCAGTGAGTGATCGTCATACAGCAGACGATTGGCCAAACGTTGGAAGAGATGCGCCTCGCCCTGGGAGACCTGGAGGTGGTGTAACTGGACCTGAGCATGCATCCAGGCGAGTGAGCTCTCTCGCTCGAACGTGTCCGTCTGGTGGTACTTCTCCGCGAGGTCGAGGGCTTGCTCCCGAGAGGGCGCTACGAGCGTGGTGAACACGAGACGGGCCGTTCCGCCCGCCGGAATCGCCACCCGATAACGGAGACTCACGATCGGATCGAGAACCGTTCCCGTGCTGTTGGTGAGCGGCCTGCCCTCCAGCACCGAAGCCGGTGCCCGTATCCCGCGACCCCGGCCCAGAAAGCCGGCACGGTCGGTCTCGTATTGGCAGTTGCCGACGATCTCCCCCTCGACTGCGGCGAGATGGGCCAGCCACATCTGCGGCTCGGACGCCGATCGGGGGCGCCGCGTCGCCACCAGCGTCTGCAGCCCGGGTATGAACTCGGTCTCTACGAAGAGGTTGGAGAAAGCCGGGTGCGCTTCGTCAGCAGCCTGTGGGGCCAGCACCACCTCTGCATACGATGTGACATCGATCTCACGATCACGGCCTTCGTGATTCGTCACCGTCAATTGGCGGAGCTCTGCGTCGTCCTCAGGCGAGACCACGATCTCGAGGGTGATACCCAGGGACGGGTCCCGCTGCACGATCTTGGCCCGGTCTTCGGCGAAGACGACCCCGTACTTGTCCACTTCGGTGCCACTCGGCTGAAACCCGGCGGACCAGACGTCACCGGTATCGGCATCCTGCAGGAAGAGGAATGTGCCCCAGCAGTCCCGCGTCGTATCCTCCCGCCATCGGGTCACGGCGAAGTCGCGCCATCGGCTGAACCCTGAGCCAGCCGCCGTGATCATGACCAGGTACCGGCCGTTCGACAGTACATGGGTACGCGGCGGAACGTCATGGGGTGATTCGAAACGCCGCAGCGTTGGTGGAACCGTGTCACGGACGTTAGCGGCCAGCTCCACCTCCTCACCCCGGGGCCGTACCACGGCCACCGAACGCGGCGTGCGTTCCTGCAGTAACAGCTCCGCCGCCTGGACCATCGGATGCGCGTGGAAGCGTCTCCGGGTGAGGTCGTTGTGAACGACGTTGCCCAGGGCGACGATCGTCATCGCCTGATGGTGGGCCATATACGCCCGAACCACGGCTACCTTCGCCTTCTCCGGGAGCCTCGATGGAGTGAAGTCCAACGCCTCATAGAACCCGTAGGACCCGCCCGCCCCCGCTTTCTCGAGACGAGCGATGTTGTCGAGGGCGGCCCGGGGATCCACCATGGCGGCCAGCGCCGTAGCGTAGGGAGCCACGACAACGTCCTCGAATAGCCCGCGCTTGAATCCCAGTCCGGGCACGCCGAAATCCGAGTACTGATATGTGCGCTCGACGTCGCGCACATTATACGCCGACTCGGAGACCCCCCATGGAACTCCTCTCTCCGCGCCATACCGGATCTGGCGTCGAACCACGAGGCGGCAGGTGAGATCCAACACGCTCTGGGCGGGCTGCTCCATCACGAGAAGCGGCATGAGGTACTCGAACATCGATCCTGACCAGGAGACGAGCGCCGCCCCACGCCCCACCGGCGTGAGGGAACGTCCGAGCAGAAACCAATGCCGCGGGAGGATATCTCCCGTGGCGATGGCCACGAAGCTCGCGAGCCTCGCCTCCGAAGCCAGGAGGTCGTAGCAGCTCGGGTCGAGCGTGTTGTCGGCCACGCGGAAGCCGATCGAGAACAGTTTTCGCGCGGGGTCGAAGAGGAATCGGAAGTCCATCGCCCAGGCCATCTGTTCCGTTTCGATCGCCAAGGCAGAGAGGCGGTGCCCGAGCGTGTCCGCCGCTGTCCCGGCCCCGTCGGGATCCTCAGGCTGGATCAGCTCGAGATCACGCGCGTGGCTCTGGACGGTGTCACGGACGGCCATCGCCCAGACAAGCATCTCCGATGCTTCCCCGTTCTCCGGGGCCCTTGCGAGTGTGCTGACGATGTCCAGGAGGTGCTCCGAGCGGTCCTCGAGCTCCTTGAACCGTTGCTCCCATTCTTGCGGAGAGGCAGGGGGATCCTCCAGGGCGGCCGACATGGCCTGCGACGCCTCTCGCACCTGCAACGCCGTGACCGCTTCGGATCGTAGGCGGAGCGTGGCGTTCTCAACCGTATCGAGCACCGGCTGCAGAGCGTCACGAATTCCATCCAGGACGTACGCACCGAAGGGCGGTTGACCCATCAGCTGACGGCATCCTTGAGACAGCGCGATGAGATGCCCCGCCAGGTTCCCACTGTCGACCGTGGAGATGTAGACGGGATCGAGCGGTCGCAGGTCCCTGGTGTCGTACCAGTTGGCGAAATGACCGTGAAACCGGCGCAGGCCGGTCATCGTCCCTACTGTGGCCTCGAGGCGCTCGGTCATGTCCGAGATCCCGATCCAGCCGAAGTCATTCGCCGCCATGGTGCTCAAGAGGTATAGCCCCATGTTCGTCGGCGACGTGCGGTGAGCGACGACCGGCTCGGGATCTTCCTGGAAGTTGTCCGGCGGCAGGAAGTGCTCCTCTTCGTTCACAAAAGTCTCGAAGAAGCGCCAAGTCCGCCTCGCAAGGAAGCGCAAGCGGCGTGTCTCACTCAGCGAGAGGCCATGTGTCTCTTCGGGTCTCTGGGGTACGCTCAGCCGCCAAGCCAGAACGGGTGACGTGACCCACAGGAGGACCAAGGGCCCAGCGACCGGCCACGCCCCTGGCTTGAAGACGACGAAAAGAGCGCCGGCGCCCGCCGCTAGTAGCACGCCCCAGCGAAGGTGCACTAAGAAGGCGCGCAGCCTCAGGTCGCTTCCGTAGCCTACCTGGGCGGCGGGAACCCACTCGAGGAGGTTCCGCTTCGTGACGTAGAGTCGCACGAGTGTGCGCACCACGGCATCCGCCATGTTCCAGGCCTGGTGCGCAAGCACGGTGATGGCCAAGAGCACCTGCAGCGCGGCAACCTGAATGTCGATGCCCGCAGCGCGCAGATAGCTGCGCTTGGAGAACCCGAACCGTCGAGGGATCAGGCCGTCGAGCACCGGTATGAAGGCGGGTACCGCGACGGATCCGAGGACTAAGGCCGTCCACAGAAGCGGCGACACGGAGGGCACGGTCCAGGCGGCCACAGCAAGTAGGAACGACGAAGGTGCGGAGAGGGTCCGGCGGAGGTTATCCAGCATCTTCCATCGCCCGACCGTAGGAATCCGGGCACGCTGCTTACGATCCGCTGGGCCGCGCGGACGGCCCAGAATCCACGGTAGCAGCTGCCAGTCTCCCCGCGCCCACCGGTGGTTACGGCGGACGGCCACCTCGTAGCTGGTGGGGAACTCTTCGAACAGCTCGATGTCGGTCACCAGCCCGGCACGCGCGAAGATGCCCTCGAAGAGATCGTGACTGAGGAGGGCGTTCTCTGGGACCCGTCCTGCGAGAGCTGCCTCGAATGCGTCGACGTCGTAGATCCCCTTTCCCGTGTAGGACCCCTCATCGAACAGATCCTGGTACACGTCGGAGACCGTACCCGCGTAGGGGTCCACACCGCCCGGGCCCGACACGATCCGTTGGTAGGTCGTGCTTGTCGGTCCTGTGGGCAGGGACGGGATGATCCGCGGCTGGAGGATGGCGTACCCATCGACTACTCGGCCCACTTCGGGGTCGAAGCGCGGTCGATTCAACGGGTGGGCTATCGCCCCGACGAGGCGGTAGGCGGCCGCCCTCGGAAGCCGGGTGTCGGCATCCAGCGTGATGACGTAGCGGACGTCATCGGGCACGGCGGGCATGTTGCCGTTGATGGGAATGAACGTGGTGTCTGTGGCGCCCCGGAGAAGCCGATTCAGTTCCCGCAGCTTCCCGCGCTTCCGTTCCCAACCGATCCACTTGCCTTCCTTTTCGTTC
Organism: Gemmatimonadota bacterium; assembly: GCA_029863645.1. Lineage (GTDB taxonomy): Bacteria > Gemmatimonadota > Gemmatimonadetes > Longimicrobiales > Gaopeijiaceae > UBA2982. Next base: position 22,098 of record JAOTVA010000023.1, on the reverse strand, counting down.
CAGAGGCGCCGGCGATGCAGCACCATGAACCGCTCCCCCCCGCCGGGCGGACTTCCGTATCGCTCATTGAGATGCGCAATCTCGTTGGCGAGCTCGGTAAGGAGGTCCTCGTCACCGGGCATGTGTTCCTGGGGAGCGTCTGCCCAGTCGGTCAGGAGCGCGAAGTGCAGGTGACCGGCAGGGTTCGCCAAGAACTGGGCCTGAATCCGCTCAATCGATTCCGCGATGTCGGCCCGGCTCGTGAGCAGCTTGGGCACCGCCACCATGGTTCGGAACTCCGCCGGGACGCCGTTCGGGAGCTCCAGCTTGCACACGACCCATGGGGAAGCGAAAGCGGCGACCAGGCGATGGACGACAGCCACCGCGATATCGGAGGCCGGCACCAGCGCGAGGATGCCCAAGAGCATGAGGACCGGTACGCCTGCCCCTGCGCTCCAGGTCAGGAACAGCGGGCCGGACAGAAAAAGGGCGGTGAAGGCGCCGATTGCCCCGAGGTAGGCCGCAGTTGCATGGGCGCGCCAGGCGCGTCGGATGCGGGCCCACACAGGGGTCCGATATCCCAGGAGCCTCTCGAAGGCCCGCCTGCCGCCAGACACTATGTAATAGCCAGGGTCCTCCTCGGGGCGGCGCGGAACGGCGAGTGGGCCCGACTTGTCTGATCGGAAAGGCTCCCCCTCGGTCGGGCCAGCTGGGGAAGAGGCTCTCCCGTTCTCGCGCGCTGCTTCGCGGGCCAGCCGCACGGCCTCACGGGCCACATAAAGTTCCGATCGCCTCGAACGCCGGGACAGCCCCTCGACCTGCGCCCGGTACTTGTCGCGAGTGGCGAAATCCATGGCCGCGAACCCGGGTACAGACCCCAGGACTTCGTCCACCAGGCTGACGCGTTCAAAGAATCCCGGCCAGTCCATGGAAGACAGCCACCGCATGCTGGTGATGATGTTGCGCACGGTGACGTTGGCTGCGGCTTGAGCCTGGTGTTCCAGGGCAACCACTTCGTCAGGGGACGTCCCCTGCGCAGCCAGACGCCGCTGGAGCCAGTCCAGGGCCGGCGTGATCGAGGCTGGCTGGTCACGAAGCCGCTGTACGAGCTGCACACTGAAAGCGCTGGCGAGGGGAGCGCGGCCAAGCGATCCCAGAACATCATCGACGCTTTCGCCGGGCTGACTGAAACCCAGAAGGCGATCCGCTACTTCGTCCGCGCTCGCCCGCGCCTGGCGGGCAAATGTTGTCAGCTCCGACAGCCGGCGCAGGTTCTCGACGAGGGCCACTCGAAGGTGGATCGTTACGGCCCAGAGTTCGCCGATGCCGAGCGGCTGCACGCGCTGGTAGGCTCGCACGAATGCCTGCAGCGTCTCCAAGTCGAACCGACTGTCGGTATGCGCCACATAAGCCCATGCCAGGCCATAGACGCGAGGGTATCCTCCGAGGTTGCGGCCCTCCGCGATTTTCGGCAACCGCTTGTAGAAGCCGCCCGGGAGGTGGTCCCGGATCTCGAGGATCTGCTCGTCCACGACATGAAAGTTGTCGAGGAGCCATTCCTCGGCTTGCGTGATCGGACTCTTCTGGCGAACCGCCTCGACGATGTCGCGATATCCAGCGACAAGCACCTTCCCGTTCTCGCGGACACGAGGGAGAAGTCGGCGTCCCCTTTCGCGGGGATCGGCGGTGGGTTGAGCCGCCGCCAAGCTCTTGGCGTGTAGCCTGAGCCGTTCGATGCCAAACACCTCGGCGCGGATCGGCTGTGGCAGGTGGGCCGTGATCGTGGCGTCTCTCAGGCCCACCGCGAGCTCCGTGTCGGGGCTTCCGAGCGTGCGAGCTTAATCAAGTAGTCATGGTCCTTCCCTGCCAACTGAGGATGCAAGACGGGAAGCCTAGCACTGGTGCCGATCTTGTGTGCCGCTTTGTGTGCCGACCCAGCCACACAAAGGATAACTCACAAGAAGAGGCCCATCGCGAAGCGACCGCAGCTCAAGCCGGCCGTCCCTACTGGCTAAGTAGCTGAAGGGCAGTCGGTTAAAGAAACGGGAGGGCCCACCGATGGGCTCTTCCGCTGCTTTTTGGCCCACGGTGTGCCGACTCCGCGGCCGATCATCAGTCCCGCGTCCGCTTTCGGCCCCCGCGACCACGCGGGGATTACCCGACAGATCCCGCGGGCGTCCTACATCAGATTATTGGTGTGATCGGAGCTGCGGTCGCTCGGCTTGCGATGGCGCGTCCGCAGTGGGCGTTGTCTCTGATGGAGTGAGACCCATGCGATGGGTCACGGGATTGGCAGGCTTGATGCTCGCCGTGGGCGGAGCCGCGCCGTCGGCGGCGCAGCCGGCTCCCGCGTCCGTGGAGCGCGAGCTCGAGTGGCTGATCGAGCGTCTGCAAGTATCAGGCTCTCTCACGATCGCGGGTGCAACGGTACGCGCGAGCGACGTGACGCTTCAGGTATACGAGCGGCAGGCTTTCGCGCCGCTCTGGTCGAGGAAGGGCGACCTCGCGGCTCTGCTGCGCACGGTGTACACGGTGTACACGGATGGGCTCGACCCGGACCTCTACCACCGAGCGGTGCTGAGCTCGCTCTGGGCCGCCGAGCTCGACCCACCCCGAGCCGCAGAGCTCGATCTCCTCGCCACCGACGCGCTCCTGCGCTTGTCCCAAGACCTGAGTTTCGGACGAGCACAGCCCATCGACCCCACGGGTCTCGTGAACGGTGACGGCCCCTTCGGCGGCGGCGACCCGGTCGCCAGCCTGCGCGAAGTCCTGGCCTCCGGCGGGCTGGAGCAACGCGTGGCCGCGCTCCGCCCGAGCCACTTCGAGTACGACCGTCTCCGGGACGGCCTGTCCGAGCTCAGGGCGCTTCAGCGGGCGGGGGGATGGACGCCCATCCCCGGCGGTCCGACGATGCAGCGGGGCAGCCCAGACCTACGGATCCCCCTGCTACGGCAGCGACTGGCCGTCAGTGGAGACCTCCCGGGTGAAGGCCAACAGCTGGGGGAGGGCCTCGACGAGACCCACTTCGACACCGCGCTCGAGGACGCCGTAAAGACATTCCAGCACCGCCATGGCCTGAACGAGGACGGACGCGTCGGCAACCGCACACTCGCAGCGCTCAACGTACCGGTCGAACGACGCATCGAGCAGATACGCGTGAACCTCGAACGCGCTCGCTGGGTCGCCGACGCGGTGCCGGACACGTACGTCGCGGTCAATGTCGCGGGCGCACGGGTCTATTTGATCCGCTCCGAAACCGTCGCGTTCGAGGCCCGCGCCGTCGTGGGGAGTGACGAGACGCAGACCCCGGTCTTCAGCGCGCTCCTGAGCTACATCGACCTGAATCCGACGTGGACGGTTCCAGGCGGCATCGTCGAGGAGGTCCTGGAAGCGGTCCGTCGCGACCCTCTGTACCTCGAGAACCAGCGCATGCATGTCCTCGACGCCGAGGGGCGCCGGGTGGACGCTTCGACCCTGGACTTCCGGACGTTCACCCCCGAGACGTTCCCCTACGTGTTCTATCAAGAGCCCGGCCCGAGGAACCCGTTGGGGCGCCTCAAGCTGATGTTTCCCAACCCCTACACTGTCTACTTGCACGACAGCCCAGCGCGCTCGCTCTTCGCCCTTGAGCGGCGCCTCTTCAGCCACGGATGCGTTCGGGTCGAGGACCCCGTCGGCCTCGCCGTGGAGGTTCTCGATGAGCCGGCGACGTGGAGCCGCGAGGCGCTCGAGGCGGCGATCGCCGAAGGGGAGACCCGCACGATACCGCTCAAACGGCCCCTCATGGTCCACGTCGTCTACCGCACGGCCGAAGCCGATGCCGACGGAGCGCTTCATTTCTACGCCGACGTGTACCAGCGCGACCCGGGGGTGCTGGCCGCTCTCGACGCCCGTTAGGCGCTCGCGGCCCTAACCTGCTCGGACGCGCCTTGGCGAGCCGTCAGGGACCCCTGATGGGGGCAGAGTGTAGAGCGTCCGCCGCCACCGGGCTCCTCGACCGAGTTCCGGATCCCAACGTCTGGAATCAGTCAGGAGAGGAAGCCCATGCGTGGTCCGCGCCTCGCGCACTTCGCGGCCCTGGGCCTGCTTTTCGCCTTGCCGCCTGTAGGAGTCGGCGGCGGTCCGGTCCATGCAGAGCCTACCGCAGTCCCGACTGCCGGCACGCCCGAGGACGACGCCGACCGAGCCGTGGCCGCGCTCGCAGGGCTCGTCGAGCCGCTCAGCCACCCCGAGGCGCTGAGGGTCGCAGCCGACGCGTACTACGCCTATCGCGAGGCGCACCCCAACAAGGTGCGTAAACCCCTCCTGTACTTCGTGGATCTCGGGCTCGACAACCGCACCGCTCGCGGGTGGGTGTTCGACATGGATCGCCTCACGGTCGTCGAGGGGCCGTTCACGGTCGCGCACGGGCGAGGCTCGGCCACCGTGAGGGACGGCATTCCGACCAGGTTCTCGAACGTCTCGGGAAGCAAAGCCTCCTCGGTCGGCCTCTACCTCGCGGAAGGGACCTACACGTTTCGGGGGAGCGCGGGTGGCCGTGCCTACAGCTCGCTGGGCCTGCGCCTCCGGGGCGAGTCGGGCGCCTTCAACAGCGCGGCCATCGCTCGAGGCATCGTCGTGCACGGCGCACCGTACGTCACGCCGACGAGTGCCGGTCGGAGCGAGGGGTGCCCGGCCATGGAACTAGACCGCGCCGAGCGCCTGCTGCCGGCGCTCGCCAACGGGGGAGTCGTCTTCCTCTACTCGCCGCTCGCCGAAGAGTGGCTGAGCGAGGGGCCCTGGGTCGCGCAGCGACCGACGGTAGCGCTCGTAGACTGAGGGCCAAACGGCCGACTTACCCCGACGTCGAACTCCAGCACTTAGCGTTGGGTCGGAGCCCCAGGCGATCAGAGCCCGTGGCCACCGACGTCGGCGGTATGGTCCAAGTACCCACCACGGGCCGGTCGCTCAGGTGGGTCGAGGGCGAGTTAGTGCGCCTCACCATGACCCTCACCGAGGGCAACAAGAGAGCCCCTGCCTTGCTTATATAGAGACATATATATTAGTATATGTTTCATGACACCGACCAAAGGAAGGCCCCGGCTTCTGCGGGGCATCGACCCCGCACTCCTGACCCGGGCCGCCGATACCATCCGCGTGCTGGGGCACCCGGATCGAATCAAGATCGTGGAGGTCCTCGAAGAGAGGGACGCCACGGTGAGCGAGATCCAGGATGAAGTAGAGCTCTCGCAGCCCATCGTATCCCAGCATCTGGCGCGCCTTCGTGCGCACGGGATCGTCGATTCGACCCGCGACGGACAGCACGTCATCTATTCGCTCGTGGAGCCGAAGGTCGAACATATCCTCCGGTGCATCCGGCAATGTGACCTCTGATGCCCCCCACGCTGACTGAGAGCCGATAAAGAAATGATCGCAGAGATCGCCCTTTCGGTAGGGCTCGCGGTCCTGCCGCAACACGATACCGTCCACCTTTCGTTGGACGACGCAGTGCGGCGGGCTCGGGACGACAATCCGGCGCTGTTGGCTCATCGCGCGGCGGCCCGGGCCCGTGCCCAGGCGCCACTCGAGGCGAGCCGAGCGTTCCTGCCCAACCTCCAGCTGGGGGTCTCGGGCATGCGGACCACGGATCCTGTGGCGGTGTTCGGCCTCAAGCTGCGACAGGAGAACTTCGCCGCGCAGGATTTGGCCCTCGACGCCTTGAATCGGCCTTCGGCCTATAGTGGCTATGCAGCGAGCGCCACGATGGAGGTACCGTTGCTGGTCCCCGAGGGGCTCTTCGGCTACGCCGCGGCGCGCAAAGGAGCGGCCGCTGGCAATTTGGCTGCGGACCGGGCCGCGGGAGCCACGGAGTTCTTAGTGACCCAGGCCTACTGGGACACGCAACTCGCCGCCGCATCGCTCGAGGCGCTCGACCAGGCACTCGTGGCCATGAATGCGCACGCCACCCAGGCCGAGGCCATGCGCGAGCAAGGGCTGGTGACCGGCCTGGACGCTCGGCTCGCACGGCTCGCGGCCGCCGAGATCGAGGTGCGCTTGCTGGCCGCGGCAGCGATGGCGGACAACGCGCGCTCAGCGCTACGCGCGATGCTCGCCCTGCCCGAGGACGCCGCCGTCTTGCTCACCGACTCTTTGACCGCGCTACCCGGTTCGGTTTGCGACGACGACGCCGAGGCGTGCGATGTGTCCGAGCGGGCCGATCTCCAGGCTCAACGCTTGGGAATGGAGGCCACCTCACTCGGGGTACGCAGCGCCTGGGCGGGCAATATGCCGAGCATCGCGGCCTTCGGCTCCGTCGCGCGCTACGGCCAGTCCAGCCCATGGGGCAACGGCAGCGGAGACTGGACGATCGGGATCGGTCTCAGTTGGAACCCGTTCCCGGCGCTGTCGGGGGTGGGGTCCGTGCGCAAAGCGCAGGCCGAGCGCGATGAAGCCGTCGCGCGCCTGGACGATGCTGAGCGCACGGCCGGTCTCGAGGTGCTGCAGGCCCGGCGCATGCTGACCGCCGCGGGCGAGCGGGTCACCGTCGCCGCCTCAGCATGGGAGGAGGCCCTGGCCGCGCTCGATCAGGCCCAACTCCGCTACCGCACCGGGACCTCACCGATCTCGGAGGCCCTCGACGTACAGGCTGCCACGACGGCCGCCCGCCTCTCGCTCATGTCTGCGCAACGCGACCACGCCGTGGCGCACGCCGCGCTCGACTTCGCCTTTGGAGTTTACGACCGATGAACGCATGGATGCCCTCGCTGCTGCTCGCGACCACGCTCGCCGCGTGCGGAGACTCCGAGCAGAGCCGACCATCGGCCCTAGCGGCGCCGAGCGGTGAGACGCTGACGGTGGAGTCGGAGCCGCTCGCGTCGGTTCTGCCCGTCGATGGTACGGTTGTGGCACGGCAGCAGGCCGTGGTCTCCACCCGACTGATGGCCCGCATCACCTCCGTCAATGTGGAAGTCGGTGACCGGGTGTCGGCCGGGCAGGTCCTGGTCCGGCTCGGAACCGATGACATCGCTGCGAACCGCACCCGCGCCGAGGCGGCCCTGCAGTTGGCCAAAGCGAGGCGGGACGAGGCGGCCCGACAGATGGCCCGCATGGACACGCTCTATATCCAGGACGCCGTCCCGCTGGTGCAGCGCGACCAGGCGCGCCTGGGGCTCGTCGAGGCGGAGTCGCAGGTGGCACTCGCGGAGGCCGCAGCAGCGGAGGTTTCCGCGGCTGCAGCATACGCGTCGCTTCGCGCCCCCTTCGCCGGCACCGTAGTGAGCCGTGAGGCCGGCGTAGGCGATCTCGCGTCACCGGGCATGGCCCTCGTCGGCATCGCGGCGAACGGGCCCCGCGAGGTCGTGCTCGGGGTCCCGCCCGCCGTCGCCATGGGACTCGCTCCGGGTATGGAGCTGGTCGTCCAGAGCGACGCGGCGGGACATGCCACTGCAGTGGTGAGGGCGATCGCGACGGGCGCCGATCCCCGCACGCGCACGGTCGAGGTCCGGGCCGACCTACCGGCCACCTGGCTAACAGGCGTTGCGGTCACGGTCCTGGTCCCCGCCGGGGTCCGCGAAGGAGTCGCGATTCCGGAGTCCGCCGTCGTGCGGCGCGGACAGCTGACCGGCGTCCGCGTGATGACCGAAGGGGGTGAGATGCTCCGTTGGATCCGGCTGGGCCGGCGGCTGGAGACGGCCGGAACCGGGGGCACCGGGGAAGCTCGGGTCGAGGTCCTGAGCGGCCTCGAGCCAGGGGAGCAGATCGTCCCGTGAAGACCGGCTTCTCTGGCGCGATCGCGCAGCGGTTCCTCAACTCGAAGCTCACGCCGCTCCTCGTAGGGGCGTCGGTGGCTGCGGGCTTGGGCGGCCTCCTCACGACCCCCCGCGAGGAAGAGCCGCAGATCCGCGTGCCGATGATCGACGTGATGGTCGGGCTCCCGGGCGCGAGCCCGGCAGAGGTCGACCGACGCGTCGTCGAACCCCTCGAGCGGGCGATCTGGGAGATTCCCGGCGTCGAGTACGTCTACAGCATGGCTCAGTCTGATGGGGCCATGATCACGGCCAGGTACGAGGTCGGGACAGAGCCGGAGATCGCGTTGACGCGGCTCTACGGGAAGCTGCTCGCCAACGCTGATCGGGTGCCTGCCGGAGCGACGCCACCGATGGTGACGCTCCACGGGATCAACGAGGTCCCGATCCTCACGATCACCCTTTCGGGCGGCGGCGGGGTCGGCGATGGCTTCTCGCTGCGTCAGCAGGCCGCGGAGCTCGCGGCGGAGCTGAAACGCATCGACGACGTAGCCGAAACGTGGGTGATCGGTGGAGCACCCCGCGAGGTGCGAGTCACGCTGGATCCTCAGGCGCTCGCAGCCCGGGGCCTGTCCGCTGGCGCCGTGATCCATGTGCTCGAAGCGGCGAACAGCGAGCTGCCGGCCGGTGCGCTGCTGAGCGGCAACCGCTCGATTCCCGTGCGCGTCGGACACCTGCTTCAGGACGAGGAGCAAGTTCGGAACGTCGTGGTGGGCGTCGTCGACGACCGTCCCATTCTGCTGCGGGACGTGGCGACGATCGCCGATGGACCCGCCGACCCTGACCAGTACGTCTCGTTCCTTCCAGCAGGCGGCGACGGGCTGGCCTTCGAGGCGGCAGTCACGATCGCCATCGCCAAGCGGGAGGGAAAGAACGCTGCCACGATCGCGCACAACGTGATCGAGCGAGTGGAGGAGCTGCGTGGCCGAGTCGTCACGGAAGACGTGCGGATCACAGTCACCCGGGATTACGGCGAGACCGCTACCGAGAAGTCCGGAGAGCTGTTGTACCACATCCTGATCGCGACGCTGGGCGTGGTTCTGCTGGTGTGGCTGACACTCGGATGGAGGGAGGCCGTGGTGGTCCTCGTCGCGGTGCCCGTCACTCTCGCCCTGACGCTGCTCGTCTACCGGCTCTATGGGTACACGCTAAACCGGATCACGCTCTTCGCGCTCGTCTTCTCGATCGGCATCCTGGTGGATGACGCGATCGTCGTCGTCGAAAACATCGCGCGACACCTCGCCATGGGGCGGAGGAGCCCCGACGACGCGGCGGTCATGGCGGTGGACGAAGTCGGCAACCCGACGATTCTCGCCACGTTCACGGTGATCGCGGCAATCCTGCCGATGGCCTTCGTCTCGGGGCTGATGGGCCCCTACATGCGGCCGATCCCCGTGGGCGCGTCCGTCGCGATGCTCTTCTCGCTCGCCGTGGCGTTCATCGTGACGCCATATGTGGCCGTGCGGCTCGTGAAGGGTCACGCGCCTGCGGCGTCGCACGAAGGCGAGGATCCGGCCGGGGAGCATCTGGACGACGAGGCCGTGCCCGATGGGCGCATTGCCCGCGCCTACCGCCGGCTCGTGGGAGGGCTTCTGGCGCGCGGCTCGCGGCGGGTGTGGGCCTACGGCGCCATGGTGGCCCTTCTCTTGGTGGCCATGGCGATGGTCCCGCTCCAATGGGTCACCGTGAAGATGCTGCCGTTCGACAACAAGAGTGAGTTCCAGCTGATCGTGGACATGCCTGAAGGCACGTCGCTCGAGCGCACTGCCGAGGTAGCGCATACGCTGGCGGTGGCCGTCGCGCGGGACGAAGCCGTCCAAGACATCCAGGTCTACGCCGGCACCGCAGCTCCCTTCAACTTCAACGGCCTCGTTCGTCACTACTTCCTGCGGCGCGGTCCGACGGTCGCGGACGTGCAGGTCAACCTCCTGCCCAAGGACGAGCGTGCCGACCAGAGCCACGCAGTGGCGCTGCGCGTCCGGCCCGTGGTCGACTCTCTGGCACGCGCGTACGGGGCGTCGGTCAAGGTCGCCGAGATCCCGCCCGGTCCCCCGGTCCAGTCGACCCTGGTGGCCGAGGTGTACGGACCCACGTACGAAGTCCAGATCGACGCGGCCCGACGGGTTCGCGAGGTCTTCGCGGCGACCGATGGGGTCGTCGACGTGGATTGGTCGGTCGCCGCGCCGCACGCGGAGCTTCGGGCCACGGTGCGTCAGAGCGAGACCGTGCGCGCCGGCACCAGCACCGCCGACGTGTCGCGGACCATCGCGGCCTCGATGGGTGGGGCGATGGCCGGGCTCCTCCACGATCCGCGCGCGGCGGAGCCAGTGGCGATTCGCGTCGCGCTACCCGACTCGCTGACCGGAAGCGTGGGAGACCTGGCATCGGTCCCGTTGAGCACCGGCGTGGGGGCCCGCCGCCTCGGCACGCTCGCGACCTTCGATAGCGTCGCAGCACCGACACCCATCTTCCGAAAGAACCTGAAGCCCGTGGTCTACGTGACCGGAGATGTGGCGGGCCGGCTGGAGAGTCCCGCTTACGCGATGCTCGAGATGGGGGACCCGTTGGCGGCCGCGCTCCCCGAGGCGGACGTGAGTTGGGGCGGCGCACCTACGTTGACCGAGGAGACCTCAGTGGTCTGGGACGGCGAGTGGGACATCACGCGCGACGTGTTTCGCGACCTGGGGATCGCGTTCGCTGCAGTGTTGCTGCTGATCTATGTGCTGGTGGTGGCGTGGTTCCAGTCATTCACGGTACCGCTGGTGATCATGGCGCCGATTCCGCTCACGCTCATCGGGATCCTGCCGGCACACGCTGCCACCGGCGCCTTCTTCACGGCCACCTCCATGATCGGCATGATCGCGCTCGCAGGAATCATCGTTCGGAACTCGATCCTGCTGGTGGACTTCATCATCCTCGGCCTCGAGAGGGGAAAGTCGCTGCACGACGCCGTGGTCACGTCCGGGCTCATCCGAGCGCGTCCCATCATCCTCACCGCCGCCGCAGTGGTGATCGGCGGGGCGGTCATGGTGACCGACCCAATCTTCCAGGGCCTCGGCATGGCGATGATCAGCGGCGCCATCGTCTCGACCGCCCTGACCCTCGTGGCCGTTCCACTCTTGTTCTACGAGATGAACCGATGAACCATCGCATGATGGTGATCTTCGTCGACGCGTCGCACGCCGACGACGTCCGCCAGATCCTCGAGGCCTGTGATCCACTGGGCTACTCCGAGGTCCAGGGGGTCCTGGGAAAGGGCGCCACTGGCCGGAAGCTCGGCACCCGGGCGTTCCCCGGATCGAGCACCTGCTTCATGGCCGCCATGTCCGACGCATGCGCGGCCGACCTCGCCGTCCGCCTCGAGGCGCTGCGCGACGCGCGCGGCACCGAGGAGGGCCTGAAACTCTACTCCGTGGGAGCGGAGGAACTGATATGAGAATGCACTACGCAATCCGCGGGATCGCTGGCTCACTCGTGCTGATCTCTCTGGCCTTGGGCTGGTTCGTGAGCCCTTGGTGGCTGTTGTTCACCGTGTTCGTGGGCCTGAACTTGCTCCAGTCGAGCGTCACGCGCTGGTGCCTCATGGAGACGATCCTCGACAAGACCGGACTGGTTCGGAAGGACTGACAGCTTCGGGGAGTGGGCCCTCACGTAGGTGTGCCCCCCTAATCAGCGCACAAATACCCCTCGGCCCGCGAGATCGTCGTCCGCGACTCCATCACGAGGAGCACGAGATTCGCACCCAGGTCGCCGGCTTCGTTGCGCAGTGCCCGCAACGAGTCGTCACTGGGGGCACTCCGGGTCGGCAGCTCGGCCACGTACTCGCAGTCCCGAGCGGCTGCCGCATTCTGCGTCACCTGCACGGCCTCGCCTGTACGCGTGAGCGCGGTGTCTGCAGTGGCGGCCGCCGGGGCACTCGCGCAGCCGACCAGCGCGACCGACGCTGCGGCCCAAAGTGTGTGGCTGATCGCTCTCCGCACCTGACCCTCCTTTTCGCCGCGCGCATTTGACCGGGCACAGAATCTAGGGCTCTGCCGCGGTCGAACGCTACGGAATCCAAGAGGATCGATCCCGCTCGACCCCAGCCGGCCACCCCTGTCCGCTGCTTGCGCGACGAACCGAGGGGCAATCACTTAGGGACGTGCACGCTTCACAGCCAGCGAGGACGTCCATGAGCGCCAGGCCGACGACCCGATTCTTCTTGTTGCTTCTAGGGATTTCGCTCTTCGGAGCACCTCTCGATGCTCAGCATGTGACCCGGCTCGACTCCTATGACGGAGTCGACATCCGGATTCTTCAGAGCAACAACGCCGGGGATGTCCAGCACATCATCGACCCGATGCGCAACGAGGTTATCGGCGTCATCGAGGGGTGCCCGCGCCCCCACAACCTCTTCGCTCATCCGGACGGGCTCTACATCTATTGCACCAGCGAGAACACCAACACCGTCGACGTGTTCGATGCACGGACCTACGAGCTCGTGGATCAGATGCATCTCACGGCGAGGCCGAACAAGGCGGCGATCAACAAGCTGCATCGGAAGATCTACGTCGGAATCGCGGCCGCACCGTATGTCGACGTGTTCGATCTCGACACACATGAGAAGATCACGAGCATCGAAGTCAGCACCGGCATCCACAACGTGTATGTGAGCCCGGACGGCAACTGGGTCGTGGCGGGGCTGAACGCCCGGGCAGAAGGGTCCATCGAGATCATCGATCCGACCATCGACCGGGTCGTGGACTCGATTACGCTGCGCGATGACGCGGGGGAGGCCCACACCGTACGGCCCATGGCGTTCGTCGCAGGAGACGACGGCTCCGTCGACATGCTCCTGGCCCATGGCACGGGCGTCAACGGGATTTGGGTGATCGACTGGGACACGCGCGAGAAGATTGCGATGCTTTGGCCGCCCGCTCTTCCGGCTTGGATGCGGAACGCGGACGGGAACCAGGGTGCGCCGATGCACGGCCTGGAGGTGCTCCCGAATCGCTCGCAGTTCTGGGCCTCGAGCCGCCTCGACAGCCGCATCTACGGCTGGACGCTTCCTGATTTGGAGTACATCGGAGCGATTGAAGTCGGCCCGACGGCGAACTGGATGACATCGACGCCGGACAGCCGTTACATGTACGTGGCCGTCTCCGGCTCGGACCACACCATCGCCATCGATCTCCAGACGCATGAGATCATCGCCAAGATGAGGACCGGAGCACGCCCGGCTCGCATCGACGTCGCGATTCTCCCGGTACAGCCCGTCGGCAGCGCGAGCCGCTGATGAACAGTCGACCGACTCGGAGGGATCCCGCCGGGAGTTCGCAAGAAGCATGGCGGGAGAGCCTGATGGCTTGCTGCGCCTTGGTTATCGCCGTCGGCGTCTTCGGTGCGTTGGGCCTTACGTCAGGGCCAGAAGCGCCCGCGGCTCCAGTCGCGGCAGAGGTGCTTGAGGACGCGATGCCACGCGACTTCGACTTCTACCGCCGAAACATCGAGCCGATGTTCGTGCGGCCGCGCGGCTACCCCGACCAGGACGGCAACGGCGCGTGCGTGATGTGTCACACGTGGCAGACGAGCCTTCGCTTCGCGCTCGAGGACATGACGGAGACGCCCGAGGGTTGGGGTTGGACGCCCGGGCAGTCCACGCTCAACTACGACGTGGTGACGAAGCTCGTGAACGCGTCGGATCCGACGAGCAGCAGGCTCCTCACGAAACCGCTGGCCACGCAGGCCGGCGGCGTCGGACACACCGGCGGTGACTACTGGGAGTCGACGAGCGACCCCGAGTACCAGGTCGTTCTCGAGTGGATCGAGATGCTGCCGGCGGCGCAGTTCACGCCGCCTCCGGAGCCGCCCCTGGACTTCGAGTTCTACAGCACCTGCGTGCAGCGGATGTACCAGAACCCGAAGTACGGCCAGCTGTCCTGCCAGGAGTGCCACGCGGGTGGATTCACCGGCTTCGCCCCCCGGGCCGCCAACGGCACTGCCTGGACCGAACAGGAGGCCCGCCGCGGGTTCGAGGCGATCCAGCGGCTCATCCTCGCGGGCAACCCCGTGCAGAGCCGCTGGCTTCTCAAGCCCCTCCACCCCGACGGCGGCGGCTCGTACACGCACAACGGCGTCCGTCGATGGCAGTCTCGAGACGATCCCGAGTGGCTGATGATGGCCGCGTGGGTCCGTGGAGAGAGGACCGGTAGCGACTGCACGATGTAGGTGCGGTCGGCGTATTCAGCTCGGCAGTGCGAGCTCTCGCCAGAGGGCTTCGAGGCGCCGGATGACTGCCTCGGCTTCGGCATGGCCGAAGTCGTGGGTACAGGATCGCACCTCTCGGATGTCGGCGTCTGCGAACGGAGCCGACGCGCCCTGAGGGATTCGGCGCACAGTGTACGCTACCTCGGACCCATCGTATGCGACGGGACAGGTGCCGGTGAACGGCCGGGACGTCAGCGCCTCCCACCCACTGTCGACGATGGCCGCGAGCTCAGACGCTGAACCCGGGCGGACCACGCCCCCAATGGGCTCGGGCGGCGGTGTCCCCTCCGCGACCCACGTACCGTCATCGCGAACCACGACCCGCAGTCGGCATAGATCGCCGCCGCCGTCGGGGCTGGGGCATAAGCCTCCGTGGCGATCGAAGACGAACTCGACGGCCACAGCGGCGTTCGACCTGGCACCTCCGCTCCCGCCGCACCCCACCAACAGACACGTCACGGCTAGGAGCGGGGCGGATCGAGGCCTGATCACGTGGGGGACCCCTGGGGGTTGTGGCCCTGGTCGGCGAGAGGCCGGTCGGGCGCCGCTCGTCGCCGGCGCACGACCCACGTGTAGATGCCGACGTTGAGAAGGATCAGGCCCGCACCGAGAGCGATTTGCATGCCTCGGGTCAGGCCCGCCGGATAGAGCACCGGCAGGAGATAGTTGTCGATGAAGGTACCGGCGTACTCGGTGCCACCCGCCGCGCGGCGCAGCCGGTTCTCTAGAGGCGTGAGCGGACATATGCCGCCCGTCAGCTCGATGTAGCCACCCCACAGGAGGCACGGGATGTGGATCCAAGGCGCCCGGCGCCAACGAAAAGCCAGGAGGCCGCCGCCAGTCACGAAGATCAGGAACGCGAAGTGCCCCGCCACGACGAGCGTGGCCAGATTCCCGTACCAGGCCGGCGACAGAGTCACGTGGTGCCGATCCCGCCTCTAGCCGTCCGGGTTCCTACGTAGCGGAACGAACCGGACCGGAATGACATCACGGATCTCGACATCGCCCCCAGGCAGCTTCTCGATCACCTTCAAGATCTGCACAGAGGACTGGTCGCCCACCGGGATGACCATCCGAGCACCGGGCTTCAACTGCTCGACGAGTGGCTCGGGAATGTGCTCGGCCCCCGCCGTGACGAGGATCCCGTCGAACGGGCCCTGCTCGGGCCACCCGACATACCCGTCGCCGGTGCGCAAGTACACGTTGGAGACGCCGAGCCGGTCGAGTCGGTCGGCCGCCGAGCGCGCCAACTCTGGAACGATCTCGATGCTGTAGACCGCAGAGACCAGTTCAGCCACAACGGCTGCCTGGTATCCCGAGCCCGTTCCGATCTCCAATATGCGGTCGCCCGGCTCGGGCTCGATGAGCTCGGTCATCAAGGCGACGATGTAAGGCTGGGAAATCGTCTGCGCGAGCCCGATCGGAAGGGGCCGGTCACTGTAGGCCTGGGCCCGATACTCCGCCGGAACGTACTCGTGGCGAGGGACCCGCTGCATCGCTCCAAGAACCCGGGGGTCGGTGACGCCGCGCGCCTCGATTTGTTCGTCCACCATCTGACGCCGTGCCCGCTCGAAGTCGACTTGCTGGTCTGATACCCCCCCGGCTCTGGCCTGCTCCGGCAGGGCCGGACCGCATGACGCGCTGACAACGACTGCAGCGGCAAGGAGCAGTCTCAGCGACTCTTTCGCGGCTTGTCCCCCGGCCATCGCGCCTCCTAGACGGGACGAAGTTGCGGCGCCCCGATCAGCTCCCTATGTATAGAGTAGCTGTCCGCCCCGTGGGTCGCACCAAGCGCCGCCACCGGGTAACTGCTTGACCCACCGCCCCCGCATGAGGGCACGCGAGACGCGGTGCGACATGAGACGGGCAGTGCGAGCTCGACGATCCGTACGGTACGGATTGGCCCGCGGTGCGCCGGCCCCGCGCCGGGCTCGCAAAATACGGTCGGCGTGATCCTCGCGGAGGAGCCAATGACACCCGGCAGTCAACGGCCCGGGGCGGCCTAGGTCGCCCCGGGCCGTTGTGCGTCGGGCTGTTCCCCCCGGCGCACGACCTAGGCCGGCGACCCCGCCCCTATACGGACGCTGAAGTCCACGCCACGCTTGAGGGAGTTCACCATGATGCAGCCTCGCTCGGCGATGTCGACGAGGTGCTGCAGCAACTCTTCGTCTTCGCAGGCGGCGCTCACCTCGAGCGACACCGACGCGAACACGGTCGGCTCGCCTGCGAGCGTGCCCGTGACCTCCGTCTGCACGTTCGTCACCGGAGCGTCACGCGCGTTGATCGCGGCCAGGAGCGTGCTCATGAAGCATCCGCCGACGGAGGTCAGGAAGTATTCGCCGCCCATCGGACCCTTGTCGGCACCACCCTTCGCCTCCGGCCGATCGACCAGCGTCGTGTGACCTCTGGGCAGCGTCGCCTCGCTCGTGGAGGGACCCACCTGACGGAGTTGGACCTTCACCTCGGGCATCGTTCGTCTCCAGCTAGGGGAGGACCACCCCTGAGAACTCGATCCGAATCCGCGGCCTGACGACCATGAGACCGAGCATGACCTCCGGAGGCTCCACCCCGTACGTGGTCATGTCGAGTGGCACCTCTCCTGCGATGCGTACGCCTGCTCCCGCGGGGGTCAGCGAGATGGGGAAGCTCACGGTCTGCGTCGTTGCATGAATCGTGAGCGCACCGGTTGCGGTGACGTTCTGCCCACTCGCCTCGTAGCTCTGGAGCTCGAACCTGATCTCCGGAAACTCACCCGGCTTCATCGCCTCGAGCAGGTGCTCCCGCATTTCGTCCTGCGGACACACGAAGTCGGCGACCGGCACCGTGAGCGTCGCCGCCTGAACTCCATTGGCGAGTCCGGGTGCCGGGGTGGCAGACCCTGTGGTGACTTGGGCGCTACCCGTCACGGTGCACGTCCAACCCCGAATCGTCGAGTTGCCCGAAACCGTGAACTCGACCCGCGACTGCGCGGCGGCAGTGTCGGCCTGCAGAAGGACGAGCCCGACCGCGCCAGCCATCAGAATCAGTGTAGAGCGTATCATGTTCATAAGGGTCATAGCCCGAAGCCGAACTGATTGTGCCGCGTGAGGATAGGATTGCGCCCCTCCATGACATGGCGGGGCGTGATCTCGTCGATCGAAGTGACCAGCGTCTGGCGCATCACCATCCGGAACTCCGCCTCCAGGATATCGAGCACCCTGTCCACACCTTCTTCGCCGAACGCGCCCAGCCCCCAGACGTAGGGGCGGCCGATGCCGACCGCGTCGGCTCCTAGGGCGAGGGCCTTGTAGACATCGGCGCCTCGCCGCACCCCGCTGTCGATCAGCACGGGCACGCGGCCTCGCACCGCTTCCACCACCTCAGGAAGCGCGTCGATGGTCGCCCACATGCTGTTCACGGCCCTACCGCCGTGGTTCGATACGTGGATGGCGTCCGCGCCGTGCTCGATGGCCAAGTCGGCTTCCTCGGCCGTGACGATGCCCTTGAGCACCAGCGTCATGTCGCTCGCGTCCTTCAGGCGGCTGACGTAGTCCCACGTATACGGCGGACGTTCGCCGGAGGGACCTTCAAGACCCTGTGCCATCGGGCGCTGATAGCCCTGCACATGGTTGTGGCATTGCTGGCAGAGGGCGCTGTCGGTGCCCTCGCCGGAGAGCGATCGCCGCGACAGCTCGCGGTTGCTGCCGCCGAGCAGGTCGATGGTCCAGACCAGCGTGGGGCATCCCGCCGCTGCGACCCGATCGATGAGGCGCTGGTTCCTGTTCCAATCCGGGTTCGTATAGATCTGGAACCAGTGTGGCGTGCCGCGTGCCTCAGCGATCTCCTCGTAGGACTGCGTGCTCACATTCGACTGCATCTGCAGCACGTTGTGGGTTTGGGCTGCGCGAGCCGCGCCGACCTCGGCCTGGGTGTGATAGGCCCCGAGCGATCCCACGGGGCAGAGGAAGATCGGCGAGTCGAAGCTTTGGCCGAGGATCTCTATCGACGTGTCCAGCCCTGTCTGCGCTTCCGACGGGAGCCTGCGGGGGCGCAACTGGAGGCGCTGGAAGCCCTCGCGGTTCGCGACGCGCGTCTCGTAGTCGTCCACGCCCATGTGCAGGTAGTCCCAGTGCTGGGCGAGGTTGTTGTCATGGGCGGCGCGCTCCAGGTCCCAGACGTTGATCGCTTCCTCGGGCGTCGAGATCTCGCCGCCGGTCAGCTGCTCTTCCTGAGACTGCTGAGGGGGCATGACCTGAGGCATCTGCTGGCGCGGCAGCGCTCGGACGGCCGAGCGCGCGGCGGACAGCGACGAGGAGCTCGCAGCGGCCATGGTCGTGGGAGGGAGCGCCGGTGCGCCGCAGTTCACGCATGGGACCGTGGCAGGTCCCGGAGGCGGCACCTCCCCCGCGAGCGGCTCGAGCCAGCTGGACGGCACGGCCGAGTAGGCCAGCGCGGCCAGCGGACTCGCGGCCAGGAACTTGAAGAACTGTCGCCGGCTCGCCCTCTGCTCCGGGGTCGGCGTATCGGGTCCTCGTTCGGTCATTTCCGGTCTCCTGGTGTGCGCTATGCCGAGCTGTGCTCTGCCCTGCGGCCTAAATGACGGCACACGGCCACGGGATGCAACACGGGGTAGCGGCAGGAAACGGCGCCGAGTCGGGGCGTTTGCGCCTCCTCCGCCCACCGCCGAGCTTCCCCTCTCCCCACCCACAACGTCGGAGGCCCCATGGCGAGACTCCTGGCACTGCTCCTCGTTCCGGCCTCCTTGGCCGCGCAAGGATCTCAGGAGCTCGAGGTCATCCCCGTCCAGGGCAACGTCTACATGCTGCAGACCGCCGCGGCCGGCGGAAACGTGGGCGTGCTGCCGGGACCCGACGGCGTCCTGCTCGTCGACAACCAGGTGCCAAACCTCAGCGAGGCCGTGGTCCGTGGCGTGCGACGCATCACCGATGAGCCGCTCCGCTTCGTGATCAACACGCACGTGCACATCGACCACATCGGCGGCAACACCCTGATGGCGGGCATGGGCGCCACCATCATCGCGCAGGAGAACGTCCACCGGCGCATGCTACGCGAGCTGCGCATCCCACGCGGCGGTGGGCGCTTCATGCCCCAGCCGGCCGAGAGTGCCCGCCCGATCATGACGTTCGGGGAGACAGCGACCTTCCGCATGAACGGCGAGGAGGTCCAGGTCTTTCATGTGCCGCCCGCCCACACCGACGGCGACAGCTTCGTATACTTCGTGGACTCAGACGTGCTCCACGCGGGTGACGTCTTCCGCACGAACATGTACCCGATCGTCGACGTGTATAACGGGGGTACGGTCGGCGGCATGATCGAGGCGATGGAGATCGCGGTGGACCTGGCCGGTCCGGACACGAAGGTCATTCCCGGGCACGGCTTCGGATACACGGACCGGGACGGTCTCATCGAGTTCTTGGACATGCTGACGGACGTCTACGACACGATCCGCGAGATGGTCGCCGAGGGGCTGTGGCTCGACGAGGTATTGGAAGCCGGCCCGACCGCCGCGTACGACGCGCGCTGGCGGGGGACCGAATCGTGGAACGAGCAGGACCTGATCCCAATCATCTACAGCGAGGTGGGCGGCGCAGCGCCGACCGTGCCCCGCTAACCAGAGGACGACAGATGGATTTGCACCTCAAAGGCAAGAATGCCCTCATCACGGGCGGCTCCCGCGGCATCGGCTTCTCCACCGCCGAGGCTCTCGCTCAGGAGGGCTGCAACGTCGCCCTCTGCGCTCGCGACCAGGCGAGCGTGGACAGTGCGGTCGCCCGCGTCGCAGCCCACGGCGTGAAGGCATTCGGCCGCTCGGTCGACGTGGCCGACGCCGACGCGCTCGCCTCGTGGGTCGACGATGCCGCCGAGGAGCTGACCGGGGTCGACATCGTCATCGCCAACGTGAGCGCGCTCGGTTCGGGCGAAGGCGAAGAGCAATGGAAGCGCGCCGTGGATATCGATCTCATGCATACGGTCCGCCTCGTCGACACAGCGCTTCCGTATCTGAAGGAATCGGACGCCGCGTCCATCATCCTCGTGTCGAGCGTCTCGGCGCGCAGGCCGTTCGGAGCCACGGCGTACGGGACGCTCAAGGCCGCGCTCAATCATTACGGGAAAGGCCTGGCCGTCGAGCATGCGCGGAGTGGGATCCGCGCCAACGTCGTATCGCCCGGAACGATCTACATCGAGGACGGATTCTGGGGGAACATCGAGCGCAACAATCCGACCATGTTCGAGCGGTCGCTCAAGAGCAATCCGATGGGACGCATGGGCACCCCGGAGGAGGTCGCGCGCTCGATCGTCTTCCTGGCGAGTCCGGCCTCGAGCTTCACGACGGGCACCAACCTACTCGTCGACGGGGCGATTACCCCGGGCGTGCAGACGTAGTCACCACCGCAACGTGGCCAGCTGAGCGGGATCCGCCGGCAACTCTCGGTCCCCCGCGGCACGCCCGTTCAGCTGTAGCATATACGCCACGACTGCGACATACTCCTCGGCAGACAAGCTCCCCGGATCGTCCTGCGGCATCTTCGTGCTGATGTGCTCGAACAGGTCGCCGATGGAGTCCGCCATCCAGGTAAAGCCGAAGATCGGTCCGACGAACTCATTTCGGCCGTGACAGGCTGAGCAGACCGTGGTGAACACGCGTCGTCCCCGGGTGGCCTGCTCGGCCGTGTAGAACGCGACGGTCGTCTGGGACGGAGGCGGCTCGACCGGAGCGGGCGATGCCGAGGTGCATCCGGCCCCCGCCCATAACAAGAACAAGAGCCGGGCGGCGCTCATGCGCCCCCGGCTCCTGTTGCCTTCCCGCCTCATGGCAGCCGATCGAAAGTCCGCTCGATCAGAACCGTGACGATTGGATGAAGACGTCCGCTCGCTCCCACACCCGATTGAAGTCGGCCTTCGCCGCGTCTGCAGCGGCCGTCTTGCCCTGAGCCCTCAAGGCTTTCTCGAGTCCGAAGTACGACCAGCCGTTGTCCGGGTGCTGGTCCAGCGAGATGCGGTAGACGGCCTCCGCTTCGGTGAAACGTCCGGCTTCCAGGAGGGCGGCTCCGAGCCAATGTGCCGCCGAGAAGTTGAGCGGCTCGGGTTCGTCGTACCGGAGGGCCAGGTGCGTCTCCTGGGCCTGCTCGAAAACCTGGATCGCCTCGTCGAGCCTCCCTTCCGAGCGAAGGATCTCGCCCTGGAGGATGTTCCCCGTGATGCCCAACAGGGCACTCGCGGGATGGGCCCGCATCCTCACGTCCTCGGGCAGCGTGTCGGCCTTCATCTGCACACGCTCGAGGTACACTGCCGCGCTGTCGGCTGAGCCCGCGCGCAGGTGGGCGTAGCCCCGTGAAAACTCCCACAGCCCGAGTTGCAGAGGCTGCTCGGGCGCCTCGGTCAGATCCAGGATCTTCTGAAACTCTCCGAAGCGGAACAGGACCATCGAGTGATAGAACACGCCGCCGTTCACCTGGCGCGCGTACTCCTCCGCGGCTGCTGCCGAGACCTTCCCCTGGCCGTCCATCGACCCGGCGTAGAAGAGCATGTGAAGGTTGTGCGTACCCGCATACGACACCCCCTCTCCGTACGCGGTGCGCTCGTCGGAACGCCACGCCAGCGCGTTCGAGCGCACGGCTTTACCCCACCTGCCGAGCACGTTGTAGGTGTGCGAAGGCATGTGGTTCAGGTGGCTGGCGCCCGGCACCGCGGTCATGAGGAAGTCGGCGCAGGCCTCGGCCTTATAGGCTACCTGCGTCGCCTCGGTCGCATGGATGTAAAGGTGGCACGCGCCAGGATGGGTGATGTCTTCAGCCAGAACGCCCTCGAGCACCGTGTGGAAGCTCCGGACGAACGGATCGGAGACGTTGTAGAACGCACGCTCCGTGTTCAGAAGCATCAGCGACTCGGCATACAGGGCTCCCACGTCGTGATCGCCCGGATAGGCCCGATACACTTGGGACATCGCCTGGCTATATGCGCTGTCCAGCGCAGGCCTGGTGTCGGGATCGTGCTCTTCGGCGTACCGGATCGACATCGCCTGGATGAGCGCCTTCTCCCTCGGGTCGTCGGTCCGGTCGATCAAGGACAGCGCCCTCTGCGCCGCTGC
>JAOTVA010000022.1 GCA_029863645.1 Gemmatimonadota bacterium | reverse complement strand
AACAGCGGTTACGGGAGCTGGAGGACCTCGACGACCCGATCGATCGATTGCTCGCCGAAGTCGAGGCCCGGATGGGCGGCTCCGATGGCTATCCGACGTACGACCCGAGCCAGCTCGAGCTCTTCGAACGGTCCTTGGCATCCCAGGACGAGGCATCGCGCACGATCCGGTTGGCCGACGGCCATTTGATTCGCGGAACTTGGCACGAAATCGTACGGCAGATGCGCGATCAGGCAGGGTTCTCGCATGAATCCATGTCTTCGTACATGCGCCGGCTTGCCGAGCGGTGGCATGAGCAGGCCGGCGTCGAGATTCCCTTCACGGACCCCGAGACGTTCCTGCGCGCCGCCGTCGAGCAGGGTCTTGTCCGCCTGGAAGTGGAGGAATAGCAAGGGATGAGCGAAATTCTGGAGCGGTTCCACCGCGCCCTGATCGAAGAAATTCAAACGCAACGCCCGGAGTACCTTACCGGACCGTTCACCGTGGCCGAGATCTATCAGAACTTGGTCCCGTACGGTTCCCACAGAGATCGCATCGGCGTGGAGATGAACGGGGACTACGAAGATGCCCTGCTCAGGCTACTGGCCGGTGAGGGAGGCTACTTGCTCCTGGAGTCGGAGCCGGCGTTGCGCGACCTTCGAGCGGAGCTCGACACGGCTAACCCCAACACCGGCCTCTATCGCGAGTATGCGGCGGTCGACGTTCGACTCAATCAAGCGTACGTGGACCTGGCTGCGACAGCGGTGAGCGAACCCACCGACCTCGTGGCTGAGCTGTACGCCAAGGACCCCATCGCGATGGCCGATCTTGCACCCTCGGAGGACGCTGTGGAGCCGATAGGGATTGTTCCGCCTGGAGTGGACGTGTTCCAAGAAGCATCCGTGGACGGCGTGAGCGCTTCACCCACAGCGTGTCAGTGGTGCCGTGCAGAGTTGCCCGCCCGTGAGAACCTCAACTTCTGTCCCTTCTGCGGCACGGACCTCAAGGTCGTCCCGTGTAACGACTGTGGTGAGGAGCTAGACCCCGACTGGAGATTTTGCATCTCGTGTGGGTGCGAAGTGTCCGGTTGAGGTCTTTCGCGTTCGGGATGGCGGTGCTGATCGCCGTCTCTTGCGAGCCTCCCCCTGACCCTGAGACGCAGCCCGATGCGACCCTTCACGCGGAACTCGGACTGACGCTCCGCGATCGTGTGTACCGGGTCACACTCAGCGGCGGGCCCAGTGAGCGGGCCGATCCGGTGGCCATCTCCATAGAGCCGGGCTCCCATGTCGAGTTCGTTACCTCGGATTGGCTCATCCACGAGGTGATCTTCGAAGCAGACAGCGTCGCAGGTGTGCGGTGGGCATTTCTCGAGCGGACCGACCAGGCCGCGTCACCACCCCTGATCAACCGGGACAGTCGGTATGTGTTGAGCTTCGAAGGCGCGCCACCCGGACGATATCCGTATCTGATCGAGGGCAATGGCCCGGCCGGTCGCGGGGTGATCATCGTCACCGATCCGGAACTAGCTTCTCCATCGCGCAACCAGTAATCTGCTAGTCCCCCGCGCTGCCAGCGCTCCCGCAGCGGTCATCGCTCGTTTCTCCACGACCCCCTCCCTTCACGTGGGACCCCCGAAATGACAGAACGCGGAAGCATCGGGAGTATCCTCATGAACGTCGGGCGTATCACCGAGGGGGATGTCGCGACTGCGCTCGCGTATCAGCGTGAGCACGGAGGGTATTTCGGAGAGGCGTTGATCGCCTGCGACTTGGTCTCCGAGGGCGAACTGGAGTGGGGGTTGGCGTCGCAAGCCGACCTTCCCTACGTCTTCCCGGACGCCGAGTCGATCGACTACGAAGCCGCGATGCTCGTGTCCCCGGAGTGGGCGCTCGCGCATCTGACGCTGCCCATCATGAAGACGGAGGACACATTAACGGTGATCGTGGAGTCGCCGCTCAAGACCAAGGCAGTCGACGAGCTCCGTTCACGGACCGAACTGAACGTCGAGTTGGCGCTCGCGGCGCCTTCCAAGATTCGGGAGCTGATTCGCCAGGTCTATGCGCGGGCTGCCGCTGCGGAGGAAGAAGGGTATCGGGCACCGATCGAACTGGGTGACGCGTGGGACGAGGTAGTCCAAGCTTCGGCGCAGCGTTTCGGAATCTCGGTCAGGGGCCCGCGAGCGTCCGTGTGGTGGGACGACGCCGGGACGATTCGACGCAGGCCGTTGTCCGGTGACTGGGAGGGATATCTCGAACAGTCACTCTCCCCGAGCCCGAGGGCGGCTGTTGGAAGGAATGATCGTGCGATGTGGGACGGGACGTTGAGCCGCGCGGGCACGGTCACCGAGGTGGACGTGCGATTTCTACGCGACGAGTCCGGCCTCGAATACCTGTTTCATCCGGGACAGCAGACCTCTCAGCTGAAGGATCGGTTCCCGCCTCCGTCTGAGGGCATCCTCTCCGAGGTGCGAATGCTCGCACGCTCCGGCAAGGCGCGTTTCGTGGTCACGAGCGATCCGGCTTCCTTCGGTCACGAACTCCTGCCACACCTCCCTGAGCTGTTCCTCGATCCGACCTGGCGTAGCATCTACATCAATGCCGAAGATCGGCCGGCGGCTGCGGAAGCGTTCAGTCACAGGCTGTCCGAGGATCCAGCCGCCTGGGCTTCGGAGCTAGAGGCGTTGCGGGCGTTTCAGTTCGACGTCGTGACCGTCGATCTATCCGCTGAGACCTCCGACTGGGCGACCAGCGCGCTCGACGTCGCGTCGGTCGCGTTCCTGCTTTGGAGTGCTGTCGATGATTTCGGCCCGGCCTACGAAGCCGGCATCCGTTGGCAGCTCCACGTCGCTGAGCGGGACGGAGATGACCTGGACTGGACGCTCGAAGCGCTCCAGGCATGAAGCGAAACCACGACTCCAACCACTACTCCCGCGGCTACGGAGCGCCTGCATGGCCCAGATAGATCAGTTCCTCAAGGTTCTCGTCGAACAGGGAGGGTCGGACCTGCACCTCACTGTTGGCTCCCCGCCGGTCATGCGCGTCCATGGACATCTGCAGCGCATCAAGTTCCGGGAGATGACAGACAAGGACATGGAGACGCTCGTCTACGAGATCATGGAGGAGGATTGGCGCATCAAGTTCGTAGAGAGTCTCGACTATGATTTTGCCTACGAGATCGAAGGGTTGGCGCGCTTCCGGGTAAACGTGTTCTGGCAGCGGAAGGGACTCGGTGCAGTCATGCGGACGATTCCCTCGAAGATCCTCACGGCCGACGACCTCAAGCTGCCCGATCCAGTGCGCAAGATGTGCATGCTCACCAAGGGGCTTGTCCTCGTGACCGGGCCGACCGGGTCGGGCAAGAGCACGACGCTCGCCGCGATGGTGGACCTCATCAACGAGACCCGGCAGGACCACATCCTGACCATCGAGGACCCGATCGAGTTCGTCCACGAAAACAAGAAGGCCCTCGTCAATCAGCGTGAGATCCTGACCAACACGAAGAGCTTCGCCGCCGCTCTGCGCGCGGCGCTGCGCGAAGACCCCGATGTGATCTTGGTAGGAGAGATGCGGGACCAGGAGACGATCGAGCTCGGCATCACCGCGGCCGAGACCGGACACCTCGTATTCGGGACGCTTCACACCAACTCGGCGCCGAAGACGGTGGACCGGATCATCGACGTCTTCCCGTCCGACGAGCAGGATCAGATTCGCTCCCAGCTCGCGGAGTCGCTGAAAGGTGTCGTCGCGCAGGTACTGCTACGGGCGAAAGGCGGCAGGAGTCGGTTCGCGGCCTGGGAGATCATGGTGGGCACGTCAGCCATCGCAAACCTGATTCGTGAGGGCAAGATCCATCAGATCCCGTCCATCATCCAGACGGGCAAGAAGGACGGGATGCAGCTCCTCGATCAGCACATCCTCGAGTTCCTGATGTCCGGTCAGATCACCCCGGAGGAGGCCTACATGAGGTGCAACAACAAGCAGGCCTTCAGGGAGCACCTCAAGGAAGAGCCCAAGGCGGAGTTCGTATAATCGGCCCTCGCTGAAACGCCCCGAGCGGCGACGGACCATCCCAGTGGCGCCCCGCGTATTGCGGACTCACATTGGACGAGCACGATCCTGTTCAACGAGCGAGATGCGATGATCGTCTCTCGAGTGACCGATCCCCTGCTCCAGCAGGCGCTTAGGAGAGCTGCGCACCCGGACGAGGACGTAGTCACGGACGCATCGCTCGCTATCGATGCGCTGCAATTGGGATTCCCACGATTGCTCGTCCGTGCCGGGGCGGCCCTGCAGGAGCGTGTGCCGAGCGGGGTGGCCATTCTGGACCTCGACGACTTGCTGCTGAGGAGATGGGAGGCGGAGAGGCGCCAGGACGAGCTGCCCAAGCCGCGGCTCGATGACCTGACCCGCCGACTGCGGCTGCTCCTGGAGCGCCCCGTGACCGACGGCACCTGGGTGGACTCAGCCCTCGCTGACTTGAGCCGTGCCGCGGGAGTTCCGCTCCCTGCCCCACTTCGGGGCTTCACGCGTCGGGTCCTCGAATTCCCGAGCCGTTACACGAGCCTGCACGGCTTGTCGGGGGCCTGCGGACTTAGCCGGGGAGCGCTCAAAGCCAGGTTCCGTCGCAGAGGGTTGGCCTCGCCGTACACCTACCTCCGCTGGTTCAGAGTGATGGCCGTGGCGGAGGTCTTGTCCGACCGTGGCGTGAGCGTCGCCAGCGCGGCGCATCGTTTGGGCTTTACTTCGGCCGGCAATCTGTGCCGCGTGACCGCGACGTTGGCAGACACGACGCCTACCGAATTACGGACCGTGCATGGCTGGAATCGGCTGGTGGTGCGTTTTGCGTGGACCCACCTGACCTCGGACGCCGTGGACGCCTGGTCGACGTTGACGGACCTCTTCGGACGTCGCGCTGCCTAGAAAGGAGCGGGACTCGCTCCGCTAGCGGCGGCTGCGGCGCTGGCGACGGCGCTCGCGACGGATGGCCGCTTCACGCTTCCGCTTGCGCTGGGCGCTCGGCTTCTCGTAGTAACGGCGCTTTCGCAACTCGGAATACAGCCCGGAGCGCTGCACCTTCCGCTTGAAGCGGCGGAGCGCTCGGTCGAGACTCTCGTTGTCCTGGATGACGACTTCCAAGGGAACCGTACCTCTCGGGCTGACGAATACTGAGCAGAAAAACGTAAACGACCCGTGGAATCGGGGCAACGGCCCTGAGCCCATGAGCCCGTCCGCCACCCTCAGGGCAGTCGTCCTTCCCGGTGCAGCGTGTGGGTATAGAGCCGATACGTCTCGGGCTTGGCTATGAAGTCCTCCGCCCAAGTCGCGAAGTCGGGCAGGGGCAGCAGCCGCTCGATGTGATCCACGACCATGATGGCGTACTGCATCCGGTCCTTGGCCAGGAAGTCGACGCTCTCGCCATCCAGGATCCGGTCGACCGCATGTTCGAACGCCTCTTGGTCCACGAGGCAAATAAAATGAGCCACCTGATCGAGCCGGTACGACGCGTAGAGCGATCGTAGTCGATCGACCTCGTGGTCTTCCGCTGGACCCGGGTGCCCGCTCCAGTCGCCCGCGATGTCGACGGAGTTCTGGACCAGGAGCGATCGAAATCGTCCCCTGAGCCGCGGCGCGTGTCCGTTCCCGTCTGCGGTGTAGAGAGCCGAATCGAGAAGGCTGGCCAGGAGCGGGCGCCCGAGGCTCCGCGCCTTTTCGTGGATCTCGTCTTCGGAGTCCTCGATGAAGATGTCCGTCGTGCGGACTTCGTCTTCGCCTACCTCGCCGTGGCTCGGGCGGAACGAGAAGTATCCGTGCCAAGATCCGGCACTGCCCGGATGAGTGACCAAGAAACACGCCCAGGTGTCCCCGTGGCTCTCGAGAAAGGCGACTGAGCGTCGGCGTTCTTTCAGAGTGGTCATGGCGTAGGGAATGGACGCCGGAAGATGCCAATGCTCCCGAGCCCCAGCAAGGCGGTGGTGGGGCGGCTCGCCAGGGCCGACTACGTTTTTCTTGCGATCGTCAGGAAGCGGTCGTTATCGTGGGGGGCACTGTCACTGGCACCGCACCCGACTCCGGTCGGGTAACCCGGCGAAAGCCGGGTTTCTTGTCGGAATGGGGGTCGAGCACGCGATGCAGACGCACGTCTACACGGACGCACGCCCTGAGGCGATGGGTGATGTCCCGGGAATCTGTGAGCTTCCGCTCACCCGCGCCGTTGTGCAGTACAGGGACGTCCACGAGATGGACACACCGGGCGGGAGAATCGAAGACATCGGGCTCGCACTGGTCGTCGAGGGACGCTACGCCTCTACCGCAGAAGCGCTCGATCTGGGCAGCGGGAAGCTCAAAGTGCTGGATCTCAGCACAGAGCTCGTCGTCCTCGATTGGGTGTACGAGCCCACGCTGGATCACGTGTCGGAGCTCATCACTGCGGCGGCCGCCACGCGCGATCCGGACGCAGTCCGCAAGTACGGCTTTCAGCTCGGCCTTCGAGTCCTGGAGCGGATCGGCTTCGGTCCTCTCACCCGCCCTACCTTCCTGCGGGTCGGCTATCGCGACATCTGCCGCGATCTCGACCTTCACGAGGGCACCTCGATTCGGATCGTGTTGGGACCCGGGCGCGTGACCCGTGCGCAACTCGACTACGACACGAGCGCGCTCGTCTTCCGGACGGCGTTCGAGGAGCGCGACGCACCGCTGGAGCATGCGTTGTCCGAAGCGTTTCCGACCGGCGAGCTACTCCGAACCGAGCCGATGGCCGCGGCCGAAGCGATCGAGTACCAGGTACGGTTTGCCCTCCCGACGACGCTCGCCGAGACGCGCACGTGCCTCGGGCACATACGTCGGGGACTCGGCGCGCTACTCGCGAGGTTCGATCCAGATCGCTTCGCTTCCCTCGCTCGCGTAATGGACACCTTCGGAGCGCGCGAGACGCTCAGCGCACTTCACATTCACGAGTCGCCGCTGCACGTGGTGCGGGTGCCCGCCCCCTTCTCCGGCTCGCACGTCGTCCATTAGGGCACGGAGTTCGGTGACGCCTCCCGAGCTTGACCGTCGATGCTGACCGGCGGAGCCGTGGGCCACGGGATTGCCCATGGCCCAGGCACAGAGCAGGAACAGCTCGAGCGTTACGAGGCCTATCGCCTACGACAGGCCAGAGGGCTGCTTAGGATGTTACCTCCTGAGGCGATTCGGCCGCTTTGCCGACGTGCCAGACGAGCGGGCCTGAGTGGGGGAGGCGAGGACGCCGACCTCATGGCGAGTCTCGTGCGCTACTGCGAAGCCCTACTCCCTCTCCCGCCGTTCGAGACCTGGTGCGATGACCTGGCTCGGAACCCGACGGCGCACCTCTACGACGTCGACGACTCGGCGGACGCTCCCGATGCAGGAGCCCCCGTGACCGTCGAGACTCGTGAGTTCTCTCACGATCGGTATCCGTGGCAGGCCCACCTCAGGTCGTTCCGCGACGGAGTCACCTGGCGTGGCTTCATCGCGTTCGAAAATCGTCAGTCGAACCGCATTCACCGCACTGCTCTAATCTTTCAAGAGCATGACCCAGTCGCGGTGCGCGATCGCTTCTTGAGCTTCGAATCCTCGACGCTCGTAGCGTTTCTTCGGTCCGCGCTGCCCTAGCAGTTTTTTCCAAAAAACTGTGTGGCCGGTTGCCCGGTGGCGATGCCGGGGGCTGCAGTCGAAACTCCCTGCGGCACTTGAACTTCCACTTCGACGCGGTGTCTACGTGTAAACTGCGACCTCTCGCAGGAACACATGGTTTACGAAAATG
The DNA here is from genome assembly GCA_029863645.1 of Gemmatimonadota bacterium. Lineage (GTDB taxonomy): Bacteria > Gemmatimonadota > Gemmatimonadetes > Longimicrobiales > Gaopeijiaceae > UBA2982. The sequence goes on along the minus strand of JAOTVA010000022.1, from coordinate 26,966 downwards.
TCCGTATTCCTAACATGTTATATGGCAACGACTTATGGGCTCACGCTTTTCTTGTGGTGCGGCCAACAAGGGGGTTGCGCACGCTCTGGTCCCCACTTACCGTACTCTCCATCTCAAGGGTCGCTAGCGCCTCCCCACCGATCACAGTCGGGTGCGTGTCTCGATGGTCGGTACCCCTGAAAGCATAATTTTTTCAACCATCCCTTCTGGGCGAGGTGTGTCTATGTGGGAGACGCGTTCCGTGCAACTTTCTGTGAAGCTGCCGCGTGACATCGCTGCCCAGGCAGAAGAAGTCCAGGAGACCGATCCGGACTTCTTGAGTCGCGTGGTGCTCTACGGACTGACGCGTCGATCCATCTATCGTCATCTGCGCGAGCACGATGTCGACACGCCTCCCGGCCTCGCTCCCGACGTCACGCCGTCGACCCCCTGACGCGTCGGCGGAAAACCACGCCGTCTTCGAGGGGAGCCGCGAAAGCCTTGCGCTCGTAAGTCCCTGAGTTGCATACCTTGGCGCGATCGGAGCCTCTCAGGTCCGTGACGCACCGAGACGCACTGAGGGACTCTACACGCCTGCGGGAGGACCGCGGTGGACGAAGGTAAGAAGGGCTCAAAGGAGCCGCTTCAGGTCCTGCGCGCTAAGTATCACGATTACTGCTCAGCGCAGCTGGCGGACCTCCTCGTCCTGATGAGCCCGGACGAGATCTACTTGCTCGCCCACCGCGCGTATCGGGAAGAGGGGGGCGAGGGGGACATCTCGTATGTCGAGATGGTGCGCGTCGCAACCGACTGGCTAGGGCGACGGATCGCGCTACCCCCGTTCGACGTCTGGCTCGAGGATTACAAGGCGCACCCCGAAAAGTACGAGGAGTACTTCATGGGGCTGTGGGAAACCGAGCCCGAGGGGTCATCCTCGGAGAGCTAGCCAGGTCGAGGCTCAGAACGGAAGGTCGTCGTCCGGCTCGCTGAGCGACGGCCCTGGATCGTTGTCTCCCCCGCCCGAATAGCGTCCCCCGCCGCCCCCGCTCCCGCCGCTGCCTGCGCCCCCACCTCCGCCGCCCCCCTGGGTCGAGCCGAGCATCACCATCTCGTTGATGACGATGTCGGTCCAGTACTTGGGCCCGCCTTCGCCCTCCGTCTGTGAATACTCGACGCGGCCCTCGACATAGAGCCGGTCGCCCTTCTTGACCCACTGCTCGACAATGTCGACCAGCCTGCCGAAGAAGGTCAGGCGATGCCACTCCGTTTTCTCCTGTTGCTGCCCAGACCTGTCCGACCACGAGCGGTTCGTTGCCAGCGACACTTTGGCCACCCGAGCCCCGCTGCTCGTTGCGCGAATTTCTGGATCGTTCCCGACATTTCCTATGAGCATGACTTTGTTGAGGGACCGACTCATGGCTACGGGGCTCCTGGCGAAACGAGGGGGCTGCGAAGGTCTTCGGCGCCCCGACCAAACAGGGCGTTTGGGCCCGGTTGAGTTGGGAGCGGGCCGAAAGGTAAGGCGGCCGGATGGCTTTTTCCATTCTGATTGGGGGCGCCGATGTACCGCCCTTCGCAATCGAGCCGAGACAGGAGCCTCCAGGCAATTCAGCATGCTCTGGACAGCGCCCCCGACCCAACGAAATAGGAGAGGGTCGGAAGCGTTCTTCGGGAAGTACAAGCCCGATTTCCAGCAGCGCTGACGCGGCCCGCCCCGCGTTACCTCCAAGAGCGCGAAAATCCTTCTACCACAAGCGATTCCGCGGGTTCGGCCGGGGTGGTCGGTCGGGGTCAAGGCGGTTAAATTCTCCCATGCATTCCGGATCCCTCCCGAGCAGCGGTCCGTGCGTCTGAGCAGGCTCGCCCTACGCCACTTCCGTAACCTGGGTTCTCAGGAGCTGGAGCTTCCCGCGGAGGGCGTCGCTCTCATTGGCGACAACGCCCAGGGCAAGTCGAATTTTCTTGAAGCGATCTACTATCTGGAGACGTTCCGCTCGTTCAGGGGAGCGCGCGACGAGCAGCTGGTCGGCTTTGGAGAGGATGTCTTCCGAGTCGTCGGCGACGGATCGTGCGGAGCCGACGAAGTCGGGGACAGGGTCCAGGTGGCTGCGGCGTTCGAGCGCCGGGGGAAGCGGAAGAAGATTTCCGTCGACGGGAATGAGCCGGAGCGGATCGGCGATGCTCTCGGACGGCTGTCGGCGGTGATCTTTTCGCCGGCCGATGTGGAGCTCGTGAGCGGAGGACCGAAGGACAGGCGAAGGTTCCTCGACATCGTCCTGTCTCTGAATGAGCCCGGCTACGTGTCCGCCCTGCAGGACTACAAGCGAATCCTAGCTCGACGGAATGCGTCTCTCAAGGAAGGGCACTCCGCTTCGGTGGTGACGGCCTGGGACGATGGCCTTGCTCGCGCGGGGGCGCAGGTCATCGGTGGGCGTCGAACCTGGATTCAAGGGGGCTCTGACTCGTTCGGCGATTATTACGCGCGCGTGTCGAACGACGCGCGCGCGCGGATGACTTATCGATCCAGCGTCGACCTGGGCGGTGCCAAGACGGCCGAGGAGATTCAGACTGCGTTCCACAAAGCGCTCTCTGAGTCGACTGGAAAGGACCGTCGTCTCGGAACGACTACGGTCGGGCCGCATCGAGACGACGTTCTCCTGAGGCTCGACGGACCGCGTGACGGTCTGGATCTCCGCGACTACGGGTCCGGCGGACAACGCCGCACCGCGGCCCTGGCTCTTCGGCTCGTCGAGGCGCGCACGATCCGAGAGAGAAGGGGGGCGATGCCACTCATGCTGCTCGACGACGTGTTTGCGGAGCTCGACGGCGGAAGGAGCGAGAGGGTTTTGGAGTTGATGGAAGCGGAGGAGACCGGACAGGTCGTGCTCACCGCGCCGCGCGAATCGGACGTCCGGGTCAAGAAGGATGCCCTGGCGCGCTGGCATATCAGCGCCGGCGTGATCAGTTCGTGACCCGCGGAGGCGGACCGGCGCGAGTGGACACCTTGTTGCAGGGACTGCTGGAGCAGCACGGCGTCACGAGGCAGATCGAGAGGCATAGGGTGCTCGAGCTGTGGCCGGAAATCGTTGGCCAACAACTCGCAGAGGTAACTCGAGTAAAGGGATTGGATGAGGCGGCGCTCTTCGTGGAGGTACGGAGCAGCGCCTGGCTAAACGAGCTCAGCATGATGAAGGACGCGTTCCTCGAGCGCGTGAACGAGCGGCTCGAGGATGCACCAATCGAACGGATCGTCTTCGTGTTAGCGGAGACGGCGTAGCGCGCAGCAGATCATCGCATTCACGCCTCGGAGCGGACATGGCGAAGAAGAAGCAAACGAACAAGACGAGCGACTACACAGCGGGGCAGATCCAGGTTCTAAAAGGCCTGGAAGCCGTACGGAAGCGCCCCGGTATGTACATCGGTTCTACGTCGGCTCGGGGCCTGCATCACTTGGTGTACGAGGTGGTAGACAACTCCATCGACGAAGCGATGGCCGGCTACTGTACGCGCGTGACCGCGACCGTACACGAGGACAACTCCGTCACGGTGGAGGACGACGGCCGAGGCATTCCGGTCGATATTCACCCCACGGAGAAGGTGCCCGGTGTCGAGCTCGCCATGACCGTGCTCCACGCTGGCGGAAAGTTCGACAAGGACACCTACAAGGTGTCCGGTGGCCTCCACGGGGTGGGCGTCAGTGTCGTGAACGCTCTCTCGGAGTTTCTCGAGGTCGAGATCGTGCGTGACGGCAAGCAGTACCGCCAACGTTATGAGCGCGGTATCAAGGCGACCGAACTCGAGACCATCGGCAAAGCCAAGGGGAGCGGCACGCGCGTCACGTTCAAACCCGACGCTGAGATCTTCACGGAGCTCGAGTACTCCTACGAGATCCTGTCGAACCGCCTGCGCGAGCTCGCCTTCCTCAACAAGAGCCTGACCATCGTGCTCGTCGACGAGCGCAATGGCGGCCAGCGCGAGGAGTACCGGTACGAGGGTGGCATCGCGGAGTACGTTCAGTTCCTCCGCGGAGGCCGGGCGGCGCTGCACGAGAAGGTCTGCTACTTCGAGACGTCCAGGCCCGAGGCCGAGATCGAGCTGGCGCTCCAGTATGACCAGGGCTTCAGTGAGAACACGCACACCTTTGTGAACAACATCAACACCCACGAAGGGGGCATGCACCTCACCGGCTTGAAGGCCGCACTGACGCGCACCATCAACGACTATGCGCGCCGCAACGGCATCTTCAAGAAAGATGACAGCCTTTCGGGCGACGACGTGCGCGAAGGCCTGACATGCGTGCTGAGCATTCGCGTCATGGAGCCCCAGTTCGAGGGGCAGACCAAGACCAAGCTGGGCAACTCCGAGGTGCGGGGGGCGGTCGAGGCCGCGGTGAACGAGCACCTGTCGATCTTCCTCGACGAGAATCCCAAGGCAGCCAAGGGAATCATTGAGAAGTCGCTCCAGGCAGCGAGGGCCCGAGAGGCTGCGCGAAAGGCTCGCGACCTGGCGCGCAAAAAGAGTGCGCTCGAGGGAGGTGTGCTCCCGGGTAAACTCGCCGACTGCTCCATCTCTGACCCATCGATGAGTGAGCTGTATCTGGTCGAGGGAGACTCAGCCGGCGGATCGGCGAAGCAGGGTCGCGATCGCGGCTATCAAGCGATTCTGCCTCTGCGAGGAAAGATTCTCAACGTCGAGCGCGCCCGCATCGATCGTATCCTCGGCAACGAGGAGATCCGCGCGATGATCACGGCCATCGGGACAGGTATCAAGGGCGATTTCGACATCGGCAACGCCCGGTACCACAAGATCCTGGTGATGACGGACGCGGACGTCGACGGAGCACACATTCGCACGCTGCTTCTGACGTTCTTCTTCCGACAGATGCCCGAGCTCATCGAAGCAGGATTCATCTATATCGCTCAGCCACCGCTCTATCGGGTGCACAAGGGGAGGCAGGACTTCTACGCCTACAACGACCAGGAGAAGGACGAGTACGTCAAGCGCCTCGGCGGCAGCGAGGCCGACCTGAAGGGCGTGCGCCTCCAGCGGTATAAGGGCCTCGGCGAGATGAACCCCGATCAGTTGTGGAAGACCACGATGGATCCGGACACACGCACGATCCTCCAGGTGCAGATCGAGGACGCCGCCATCGCGTCGAACCTCTTCGATCGACTCATGGGAGATGAAGTCGAGCCGCGCAGGGCGTTCATCGAGAAGAACGCCAAGTACGTGAAGAATCTGGACGTTTAGGGTCGCGTCCTGGGCATGACTGGAGAGCGCTTCGGGGAGTCCCCGCGGCTCGTCGAGTCCCTGGCCCGCGTGGCAGCGAAGCATCCGTTGGACCGGAAGCTGATCGTATCCACAACGTTGGCTTCCGGTCGCGAGTTGCTGCGTCGTCTCTCCCTCGTCAGTCATGGGTGGATTGGGTTCGAGGTCACGACCCCGCGTCCGCTGGCGCTTCAATTGGCCCGGCCCGGGATGGACCGCCTCGGGCTGTCGGCGCTCGACGCGTTCGAGGCGCAAGCGCTCCTCGACGAGGCGATGGACGCCGCAATGCCCCGTCCGGGCAGCGACCTCCGGGCCCTCGTGGACGGGGTAGGGTTTCGCGAGCGGGTCCACGAGGCCCTGGAGGCCCTGCGGTTGGCGGGCGTCGGCCCGGCTGCGCTCGACAAGGCGCGGCTCGCGGACTGGGAGAAGCGGCGCTTCCTGAGTCGTGTGTTGCAGCGCTTCGAGGATCTTCTGCGGGAGCGACGCAAACTCGATGTGGCCGGACTGATCGGCATGGGACTCGAAACCCTGGAGCTCGAAGGGGGACGACTCCCGGATGTCTTGGATGCGGATGTACTGCTTCTGGTCCCGGGCCTCGGCACGCGGGGACTGGCCGGCCGACTCGTGTCTGGTTTGGCGGCCAGGGGCGCCAAGGTGCTGGAGACCGATGCGGTCGTCGGCTTGGACACGCCGGAGCCCATCCTGTGGAAGCCCACCCGAAAGCACCGCTCACGCTCATACCTCTACGCGCCTGGCGGTCTACCGGAGGGGTTGGAAACACCCGAGACGTACTTCTTTCGGGCGGCGTCGGTCCATGACGAGCTTCGCGAGGTCCTGAGGCGGATCTCCGAGAGGGGGCTGTGCTTCGACCAGGTCGAGATCGTCGCGCCCGACCCTGAGACATACGGCGCGGCGCTTCATCTTCTCTCGGTCCGGCTGGGTGTTCCCGTGACCTATGCGGTCGGCCTGCCGCTCGCTCGTACGCGCACGGGCAGGGTCGTGCGCTCGTACCTGGAATGGATCGAAGAAGGATTCCAGGCTCACGTGATTCGGAGGCTCCTCGAGGCCGGAGATCTCCGGCCCCCCTGGTCGAAGCGCCATCACGCGGCGGCGGCGCTGGCCCGCCGTTTTCGCTCGCTGCGCGTCGGGTGGGGAAGGAAGCGCTATCGCTCTCAAATCCGGCAAGCGCTCGCCGGAGTGGACCGGCAGCTGCCTGGACGGCACGACGACGAGGCGCACTTTCACCGTCGACAGGCACATGCGCGCTCCGAGCTCGAGGCGCTACGCTCGATCCTGTTCCCGGCCCTGAAGGCGACGCCGACCGTTCCTGACCAACTCGGCGAAGACGGACGTCGCGTCTCGCCCGCGGAGCTCGCGCGTGGCCTACGCGCTTTCTTACGGCGGGTTCCGAAGGGGACTGGGCCGGACGCCAATGCTCGCGATGACGTCGAACACATCCTCGAGCGCATTGAGGCCACGCTTCTGCGCCGCACGGACTTCCGGGCGGCGGTGACTGTGCTCCGGAGGCATCTCTCGATTCGGGTGAGGGCGGGCTCGCTCGAGTCGGCCGACGAGGTGTCGGCGTGGTCAGCTGAAGGTGGACACATCCACCTCTCGGACTTGGAGCATGGAGGCTTCGTGGGTCGCGAGGCGACGTTCATCGTCGGCTTGGATGCCGATCGCGTCCCCGGCTTCGAAGGGCAGGATCCCGTCCTGCTCGACTCGGATCGACGGGTCTTGGGTGCGGGGCTCCCCACTTCCTCCGAGCTGATGCGGGAGCGGATGTTTCGTTTCGGCGCGCTCTACTCCCGTTTGCGAGGCTCGGTCACGCTGAGCTACGGCGCGTGGGACGCTACTGAGGCGCGCAGTCTCGCGCCGTCCTCCGTGCTGCTGCAGGCCCTTCGTTCGGCCCGTGGGGACCCGGCGCTCACGTTCGAAGATCTGGACGCGACCCTGGGTCGCATCGTGTGTGCGGTCCCCGCCGAGGGCAGGTCCGCTCTGGATGGGGACGATACCTGGATGGCGGAGCTGGGTCGTGGGGGCGTCATGCGGGCGGGGGTCGACGAGGTGGGAGCTGCTTACCCCCGGCTCAGTGCCGGGCTTCCCGCCCGACGCGCCCTGCGGGAGGGGACGCCCGGACCCGGGCACGGGGTCATCCAGCCCCGTCCAGACGTCTTGGACCCTCGACGGAACCCATCGCAGGTGGTCTCCGCGAGTCGCCTCGAGGCCCTCGGGGCCTGTCCGCTCCGGTATCTCCACAGCATGGTCCTCGGACTCAGGCCGCCCGACGATCCCGAGCTGGATCCCGACCGATGGCTGGACGCCCTCCGGCGTGGTTCTTTGCTGCACAGGGTTTACGAACGGACACTGCGCGGAGCGAGAGATCGCGGACTGAGCGCGGAGGAGGTTGCATTCGAGTCGTTAGCCTTGGACGTCCTGGCTGAGAGCGTTGCTCGAACCCGCGACGAGATCCCGATACCCGGCGAAGGGACCATGCGCAGAGAGTTCGCGGCGCTCGAGAACGATGTTCGTGCGTTCGTGCGTATGGTGCGACAGCTGGGGGCACCATGGGTGGCCTTGGAGCTCAAGTTCGGCCTGGGCGAGGACGAGCCCGTACCTGTGGCCGTGCGCGGGGGTGAGCTCCGGCTGCGGGGAGCCGTGGACCGGGTGGACGAGGATCTGGTCGGGGTCCATGTCATCGATTACAAGACCGGAGTGGCGCGAGACTTCGCCGGAACCGGTGCGTTCTTCGGGGGTCGCCGCCTGCAACACGCCCTGTACGCATTGGTGGCCGAGGATCGGCTGGGCGGGAAGGTAGCGACTGGCCAGTATCACTTCCCGACGGTACGCGGAGAGCATCGGACGTTGGCCTTCAATCGCTTGGAGCGCGCCGGCGTCGGCGACCTCCTTGGCCTCATGCTCGACGGGGTAGCGTCAGGGAGCTTCGTCCCGACCGACCGGGCGGACGACTGCCGCTTCTGTGACTTCGCCCAGGTCTGTCGTGTACGGGAGCTGAGCTTCGGAAAGCTCGATTCCCCAATGGCCGCCTGGTCACAGGAGCACCTGAACGTCGGCGTCTGGCCCGCCTTCGCTAACCTCAAACGGACGCGCACCTTCGAGGACTGACGGCTCGGAGGGCAGAACTGCCCCGCGACGTTGTGGGGAGGTCGCTCCCCTATTACATGTGGTGCCCCACCCCTCGGCCGGAGGGCTGGCCGAGGATTCCCCATCTGGAGGTTTGTGGATATGCGTGCGGTCTCTTGTTTATCCGCCGTCGTGGTCGCTGCAGCCGTCCTGACGGTCTCCGCTCAGGCCCAGAACGCTCAGCGGTTCGTCCGCTTCGAGCAGGCTGGCAACATCTCCTGGGGCGAACTCGTGGGAGAAACGGTCCACCGTCTCTCGGGTGCTCCCTATGCCGGTGGTAGCCGCACCGGGGCGAGCGTGGCGCTCTCCAACGTCACGCTCAAGGCACCTGTGGATCCGCAGCAGATCTTCATGACGGCGTTCAACTTCCGCAGCCATATCAGCGGCGACCCGGCTGAGTACCCAGGCATCTTCCTCGTACCGCCGTCGTCGATCATCGGCCCCGGGGAGAACATCGTCCGCCCCGCCGAGTCGCGGAATCTGCACTACGAGGCCGAGGCAGTTGCGGTGATTGGCCGCGTCGCCAACAACATCTCTCTCGAGGACGCAGGCTCCTACATCTTTGGTGTATCGGCGGGCAACGACGTCAGCGAGCGCGCGTGGCAGGCGCAGGACATCCAGTGGTCGCGTGCCAAGGGCAGCAAGACGTTCAACGCGGTGGGCCCCTACCTGGTCACAGGCTTGGATCCCAGGAACCTGGCCATCGAGGGCCGTCACAACGGTACCCGAGTGCAGGGTGAGAACACGTCGGATCTCATCTTCAGCCTCGAGTTCATGGTTCACTACATCTCCCAGTACTTCACGCTCTACCCGGGAGATTTGGTCTGGACCGGGACCATGGGCTCGACGCGCGCGATGTCACCGGGGGACACCTACGAGGTGGAGATTCCCGGGGTGGGCATCCTTCGTAACTCGGTCGTGCAAGGCATGTAGACAGCGGCTCGCCGAGTCCTGACCGGGAGGTGTCCTGCGGACGCCTCCCGGTCTTCTTTTCTCCCACCAGCTAACTCACATTGGCCACGTGACTGATTCGAACGTGGTCCCGTTGCCGTTTCCCGACGCCCGTGCGAGAACGGCGATCGCCCGCGACCTCGATGTGAATCTCCTCGTGGAGGCCGGCGCGGGGTCAGGTAAGACCACCGAGCTCGTCAATCGGATGCTGGCGCTCCTGGAGACCGGCACGGCTGAGATCGAACACATCGCGGCCGTCACGTTCACCCGCAAAGCCGCCGGCGAGCTGCGCGAGCGCTTCCAGGCCGGCGTGGAGGCCCGCCTGAGGTCCGAGCGGTCGGAGGGGCCCCCGGATGGACTCGCCGCCGAGCGACTCGCGCGGGCGCTCGACAACATCGACCGCGCGTTCATCGGCACCATTCACGCGTTCTGCGCCCGCCTCCTCCGCGAACGCCCCCTCGAAGTCGGATTGGATCCCGCCTTCGAGGAAATGCCGGTGGAGGAGCGCCATGTGGCTCGCAGGCGATTCTGGCGCGCCTATCTGGAACGCTTGGCGCGGGACAGTGACCCGGTGCTCGAAGAGCTCTCCCTGGCGGGCTTGAGGCCCTTGGCACTGTACGGACTGTTCGAGCAGGTGGTCGAGAACCCTGACGTCGTGTTCGAAGCCGAGGCAGCCGAGCCACCGCCGCTCTCCGAGGTGTCCTCCGTGCGTGCGGAGCTCGAGGCGATCGTCGACCACGCGCACGAGTTGATGCCTGAGCGTGAGCCCGAAAAGGGTTGGGACTCGCTCCAAAAGAAGATTCGCACGCTGCACTTCACGCGTGACATCACGGGATGGGAGAAGGCGGCCGATCTGTTCGACGCATTGGCGCTTCTGTGCAAGCCGGGCCCTAGAGGGCACTCAATCACACAGAAGCGCTGGAAGAACGCGCAGATGGCGAAGAACGTGTGTGCTCGTGCCGACACGTTCGGCGTTGGTGACACGCAGGCGCGCGTCCTGCTGAATCGCTGGTATGCCCACAGATACGCGTTGGCGGTGCGGCTTGCCGAGCACGCGGCCCGCGAGTTCGCGGCGCACCGTCTGCGGATGGGACAGCTCGACTTTCAGGACCTGCTCCTCCTGGCGGCAAAATTGCTGCGTGAGAACCCTCGTGTCCGCCAGGACCTAGGGGCGCGTTACCAGCGGCTGCTGGTGGACGAGTTCCAGGACACAGACCCGCTCCAAGCGGAGATCGTGCTGCTCCTGTCCGCCGAGCCCGATGCGGAGACATCGGACTCCGCACCCGACTGGCTGCGTGCGGTCCCGCGTCCAGGTGCCCTCTTCGTGGTGGGCGACCCCAAGCAGAGTATCTACAGGTTTCGTAGGGCCGACATCCAGCTCTATGGCATCGTCAAGGAACGCTTTCGGACCTTCGGAAAGGTTGTGGAGCTGACGACCAATTTCCGCTCACGCCCCGCGATCGGCGACCTGGTGAATGAGCTGTTCGACGATCCGGGATTCTTCCCCGCGGCGGCGACACCGGAACAGGCGGCGTTCGAGCCCCTCAATACCAGACCCGCCGAGTCGCGTGTGCCGGCTGAAGGCGTATTCGCCTATCGACTGTCTCCCGATCAGTCGAACCAGGCGTCCGCCGCGGAGGACGATGCTGGCCGGTTGGCCAGTTGGATCAGATCGCGCGTCGATACCGGGGATCGTGAGCCCGGAGACTTCATGATTCTCACGCGCACCCGCGCACGCCTGGACGTGTACGCGAGAGCGCTCGAAGCACACGGCATTCCGATTCAGGTGACCGGTGCGGGCGTCGGCATCGAGGAGGAGATCCGCGAGCTCACCGTTGTGTTGGAGTGCCTGATCGACCCGGGCGATCCCGTGAAGGTCGTGGCAGCCCTCGTCGGTCTGTTCTTCGGCTTGGACTATGAGCGGCTCGTTGCGCATCGCTTGGAAGGAGGAGGCTTCGATGCGATGCGCCCCGGTGAGCGCGGTCATCCAGACGCGCTCGAAGGGCTGCGGGCCCTTCATGCGTGGTGGCGCGCGGCGAACGCCGAGCCCGCAGACATCTTCGTCTCCGGGCTCGTCAGCGAGCTGGGACTGCTGCCCTACGCGGCCGCGGGCGAGTTGGGAAGCCTCAGGGCTGGGGCGCTCGTCTACGCGCTCAACGCCGTTCGGTCAGCGGCGATCGCCGGTGAGGCCTCGCTCCCAGGGGCCCTGGCGGCGCTGGGGGCCGCCTTGGACCTGGGGGAGGCGGAGGCCCCTTTGGAGCCTGGCCGAACAGACGTCGTGCGGCTCATGAATCTTCACCAGGCGAAGGGCCTTGAGGCGCCCGTGGTCGTTCTGGCCGACCCCGCTGGGGGCAGCGGAAGGGCACCGTCCATGCACGTGGTCCGCGGCGTCGACGGGACTGCCGTCGGCTATCTGCGTGTGACCGAGGCCACGGAAGGATATCGCGGAGATCGGGTGCTCGCCGTCCCGACGGCCTGGGAGGAGAAGGAGGCGGCGGAGGAGCGCTTCGATAGGGCCGAGGAGGTTCGCCTCCTGTATGTCGCGGTAACCCGAGCAAAAGAAGAGCTCTTGGTGGTCCGCTGGGACGAGGGTCCAGACACATCGCCATGGCGGGCTTTGCATGCTTGGGTCGACCGACGCGCGACGCAGCTGGACATCGAGGCGCAAGAGCCCCCACCCAGGGCTCGACTGGAGATGACTGCGGAAGACGCCCGCCGGGTCGCCGGGAACGCCGCCGCCTCCATCGCCGAGCTCAGGACTCCGACCTACCACCATGCGACGGTGACCGACGTGGCCAAGGCACACGACTCACCCGCCTTCGTCGCTGGCGAGGAGGAGGCTGCATCTCCGAGCGAACGCTTTAGAGGATTCTCGTGGGGAAGCGCGGTGCACGGGGCCCTAGCCGCGGCAGCGCTCGACCCCGACGCACTATCACTCCGCGCGACGTGCCGCGACCTGTTGGTACAACATGAACGACCGCTCGACGACCATGGGGAGCCGGTGGAGCTCGGCGAGCTTCTCGACATGGTTCAGTCGGTGCGTAGCTCAGAACTGTGGACCCGGGCCCAGCGCGCCGAGCGGGTACTGTCCGAGGTGCCCTTCGCCTTACCGTCTATGGGCACCGACACTTTTGAGATGGACTCTGGGCCAGACCGGGTGGGAGAGCGGCCGCAGCTGGACCTTTTCGGGGTGGCCGGGGACGATGTGAGTGAGCGGGATGAGTCGACTCCCGAGGTCGACCGCGGCCTTCGTGTCTTGGAAGGCGTCATCGACCTGGCATTCCTGGAGGAGGACGGGTGGGTCATTGCCGACTACAAGACCGACGTCGGAACCGACCCGGACTTTGCTCGGCGGCGTGTCGGATATCGACGCCAGGTCGATCTCTATGCCGAAGCGTGGACCCGTCTAACAGGGAGCGCCGTGAAAGAGCGCGTGCTCTTCTTCACCGCACAGGGACGCCTGGAACAGTGGTAACTCCCGACTATCTTCGTTGGGCCCCATCATCAGGAGAAATCGGGTGACAGAATCGATCAAGTCCGGCTCTGTCGAACGCGTGAGTGACGCGCCCTCCATCCGATGGCCTCCTCCAGGACTCGAGCGGCTTCAGGGTGACCTTGGCCGGGTGGCGACGAGCGCAGCATTAGGTGGGGGCATTCTGGTGCTTCCGCTCCTGTTCGTCCTGGGCCGGGACCTGGACCTCGCAACACTAGGACCGTTTGCGGACGCGTGGTGGGTCACCCTGGTGCTTGCGATCATCGGTCTCACGTTCGCGGCCGATGGGCTCGTCCGATCCATGACGCTCCTTCGCCGCATTTCCAGGGCGCTCGAGCAGGGCTACGACTTCGAAACCATCAAGCTGGTTATAGCCGATGGCAATCGTGACATGGGCTTCCTGCTCACAGGCGGTCGTCACTTCTCGGAGGTGGATGCCAAGGAGCGCGAGGCAATGGCCGCGCTTCGCGTTTTCGCTGTGACGATGTACGCCATCGCCGGCGTGTGGCTACCGAACGCGCTGGCGATCGGCATCGTGCTCGGGGCGCGTGGCCTCGTCTCTCCGGCAGGCCTATGGATGGGTACCGCGCTTCCGTCGCTGGCGATGTATGTCTTCGGGTCCGTGGCGGGAACGGTCGCGGAGTCGCGCATCAGGCGGGCACGAAAGCGGTGGTATCGGCAGCCGTGGGTCGAAGATCTGGCCTCCGATGAGGCTCGGTCCTGGCGCGCTGGCTTCGCACCCGGAGGGGTCGCGAAGGAACGCGCTGCGGCGGATCAGTCATTGGGCCGCGTGTTGCGACACTCCGCGGTCCTGACCGGTGCTCTCGCGGCCTTCATCGCGGTGCCGATCCTGACGCTCGTACCCACAGCTGCAGTGGGTCCGATCCTGACCCAGCTGGCCGTCCCAGGATTCGACAACGTCCGCACCCGAGGCGCTCGCGCGGAGGCTATGCGCTCCTATCGTGTCACGACCGACGCCGGTGTCACGCCGAACGAGGCAGGCCAGCTCCTGCACGACCTTTCCTTTGCGGGTTCCGAGCGGGAGGTGCCGCCAGGGGAGCGTGAGCCGTCGGAGCGCATCGCCGTGGCCTGGCTCCCCACCACCGATGATGCCAACCCGATCGGAGTACATCCCTTCGAGTGGCCCGATTCCTTGTTCACCGTGGTCGGGCGCGGCGTAACCGCCCAGCAGCGCGGATACCTCGAAGGACTCGCGAGACATCCGGCCCGGGCATCGCTATCACGGCTGGCGAGGGCCCCAGCGATCGACGTCGCGAGCGGTCGCTACGAGGATCCGCTTCCCGACGACCTGACCCTGGTCACCATGCCCATTCCACGCTACACGGAATTCAGGGCTGCGACCTATTCCCACCTGGCCGCCGCCGCCATCGAGCTTCTGGACGGCGGGACAACGCAAGCGGAGGAGCTCGTTCGAGAGATCGTCTCGCTCGGCTTCCTCTTGGGCGACGGTGGACCAACGCTGATGGATAACCTCATCGGGTATGCGTTGATCGAGCAGGGTGCGTTAGCACTGGCGGACCTCTACCAGGTCACGGCAGATGCGAATAAGGCGCGTGAACTGAACGGACTACAGGCTGTGGCGGACGCAGCGTTGTCGAGGGCTCACTTCCGCTATCCTGACGGCGCGGAGGCTTGGGTGCGCTCGCTCCCCTCGATGGTGTCCGATACCAGTGTGGCCCGTGGACTGCGTTGGGAGATCTTCGTGGGAATCACGACGCTGACACCGTGCATCAACTTACAGCGCTTGGTCTTCGGTCCAGATCAGGAATACTGGGACTTTGTGAACGAAGCCTACGACCATCTGGTCGCTTGGCCGTCCGAGGACGGCCTCTACGAGCGTGCGAGGGCCGGGTGGTTCGGATCGCCGGTGGGCACGTCCGGGACGTTCGTGGGCAGCATATTGAGCGTCGCCATGAGGACGGGGGAGGGGACGTGTGGAGAGGTGGTACGTCGACTCGAGGCCACGGAGGCCCTGTTCTAGCATGGACATCTTGGAAACCATCACGTCCCGACGATCCATTCGTGAGTTCAAGGATCGGGAAATCGCGAGGGAGGAGATCGAGCGTCTCCTTGAAGCCGCCATTCAGGCACCCAATCACCGCATGACCCAGCCGTGGCGATTCTACGTGCTCGGCCCCGAGGCGCGGCGCGCGTACGGGGCGGCGCTCGGGGCCCGCAAGGCGAAGCGAGTTGAGGACCCTGACGCCGCGCGCGAGGTTTTGAACAAAGTGGCGGAGAAACATGCCTCCTTGCCGGCCATGATCGCGGTGGCGGTCGTTCTGGATGAGAACCCGGAGATCTGCGAAGAGGACTACGCGTCCACGTACATGGCGATTCAGAATCTCTCCCTCGCTGCGCATGCCATGGGGCTGGGTGCCCACATCAAGACCGGCGCCGTGATGGACGATCCTAATTCACGGAACGCGGTCGGAGTCGCCGAGGGCGAACGCATCATCGCGACCATCGAGGTTGGTGAGCCCGCGGCCATGCCCGAGCCCAAGCCTCGTACACCCGCAGCCGACCAAACGACGTGGTTGCCGTGAGGCGCTTGTTGTGAGCCGTGCGATTACGTCACCGGGCGATCAGAGCGCGACCTTCGTCGAGCTCTTCTTCGACCTCGTGTTCGTATTCGGAATCACGCAGATCGTCGGACTTCTACATCATGATCTGAGTTGGGCAGGCGTGGGGCGTGCGGTCCTCGTCTTTTGGCTCGTGTGGTGGGCGTGGACCCAATTCACCTGGGCGCTGAACGCCGCGGACACCACGCACCCGTTCGTTGAGTTCGGCACGCTGGTGGCCACTGCCGTCGCGTTCTTCATGGCGGTGGCGATACCCGGCTCCTTCGGTGTACACGCAGTCTGGTTCGCGACGTCCTACGTCTTGGTGCGGACCTTGGGCCTTTGGATCTATGCGAGGGTCGCGAGCGCGAACCCCGGTCAAGCGGCCGCCGTCAGACTTTTCGGTGCCGCATCCGTCGCCGGCCTCTTGGCGGTCTTTGCCGGGGCGCTCTTTGGCGGCCCGATGCAGACGTGGCTTTGGGGCCTGGCGATTGCGCTGGATGTGGTGGCGGCCGCCATCGGAGGCCGCGCACAGCATTGGGATATCCACGCGGAGCACTTTGCCGAACGACACGGACTTATCGTGATCATCGCGCTCGGCGAATCCCTCATCGTGGCGGCAGCCGGGCTTACCGGTGCGGAGTTCACCCCCAATGTCATCGCCGTTTCCTTCCTGGGCGTCCTCGTCGCGTGCGCGCTCTGGTGGACCTACTTCCCTGTGGCGAAGCCCGAGTTGGAAGAGGCTCTTGAGTCGGCTGCCCCAGCGGTGCGAGGCAGTATGGCCCGAGACGTCTTCAGCTTGGCCCATTTTCCCATGCTCTGCGGCGTCATTGCGTACGCGGTGGCCTTGGAAGAAGCGATTGCTCATCCCGGTGATCCGCTTCCCGCCTCAGGCCTGTTCGCACTGGCGTTGGGTCTGGTGCTGTTCGTAGGCGGCACTGCGCTCGCGATGTGGCGCGCCACCTGCGGTCGGCCGGTTGCGCGCATCGCGATCATCGTCACCACCGCCGCGGCCTTGTCTCTCGTGTCGGGCCAGCCAGCCTATGTGCCGTTGGCGGTCGCGCTTGCTGGTGTCGCCCTCGTCGCCTTTCTCGATGAACGAAGAGCCGACCGCATCGGATCATGAAGACCGGATCCTCGCGTTGGGCTCTGCGAATGACTGTGGCAGTGGCGGCTGCGATGGCCGCGAGTCCCGTGCAGGCCCAGACGGTCATGGTGCAGGTCCTCGGCGCCGATACGTCGGAGCCGTTGATCGGCGCGATTGCGCACCTCGTTCTCCCAACTGGTCGGGTCGTGGCGTCACGCCTGACGGATCGGAACGGGCGAGCCCTCTTTCCTTCGCTGGAGGCGGGCCAATACGTGGCACGTGCGGAGATGATCGGACACGCGACCGGAGAGAGTGATGTCTTCGGTGTCGTGGAGGGCGCGTCGGTGCCGTTGATCCTCCGCCTCCAATCGAGAGCGATTGAGTTGGAGGGCGTGGAGGTAACAGCCGCGGCTGGTCCGTGTCGGACTCGCCCAGGTCGGGAGGGCCGTCTCTTGGCCGACGTCTGGGGCGAGGTCGCGAAGGCCCTCGGTGCCGCCTCCATGGCGGACGAACAGGGACTCTACCGGTACGCGATCCTCATGTACGAGCGAGAGCTCGACGAGGACCGCGCCCTCGTGAGCGAGGAGCGGTCGAGGCGGACCGGCTACATGCGCACGCCCTTCGAGAGTCGACCCGTCGAGGATCTCACGATCAACGGATTCGTTCGACGGGACGTGTCGGAGTGGACCTACCACGCTCCCGATGCGCAGGTACTGATATCGGACGGCTTTCTGGACACGCATTGCTTCCGTCTGGTCGACGGGGGACGCGAGGCTCCCGGGCTCGTTGGCTTGGCGTTCGAGCCTACGGGCGAGAAAGACGACATCACGGACATCTCTGGGACGCTTTGGCTGGATCGTGAGTCGGTCGAGCTCCGTTGGCTCGAGTTCACGTACGAGAACCTCGGCCAGGACGTGCGTTCGGGGGATGCCACCGGCCGCGTCGAGTTCCAAAGGACGCCGGAGGGGACGTGGATCGTACCGGAGTGGTGGATTCGCATGCCGCTCGTCGAGATTCAGGTCGGGGGCATCGAGCGACGTCGGCGCATTACGGGTTTTCGCCAAACCGGAGGCCGGGTGCTCGAGATCATCGAGGCTGGGGGGCGCGACCTCGGCCGTGGCGTGAGCACCGGGGCCGTCGAAGGTCTCGTCGTCGACAGCATGGGCCTGCCCATGCCCGGTGTGCGTGTAGGGTACGTCGGGTCGAATCAACAGGTCTTCACCGACACGGAGGGGCGTTTCAATCTGGTGGGCCTAGCCGAAGGCACCTACCGAATTCGTTTCGTGGATGCGCAGGTCGAGTCGCTCGGGTTGACGCCGCCACCGGTCACCCGGGAGGTGGCTCCAGGTGTGTCGTCCTACCTGGAGTTCCACATGCCGTCGCCCGGCGACATGCTCGCGGACATGTGCCGCGTTGAGGCCGAGCCCGGGAAGAGTGTCCTCGCGGGGATCGTGCGAGAGCAGGCCACCGAGCGCACCGTCTCGGGCGCGGTGGTTCGCCTGAGGTGGTCACGGTTCGAAGCCACGGGCGCCACGGCTGGCTTGGTCGGTCGCGAGGCCTACACGATTCAAGAGACCACCAGCGACGCCAACGGCTTCTACCGGTTCTGCGCGGTCCCGAGGCAAGAGGAGTTGACGCTCTGGTCCGTCCTGGGCGGAGTAGAGTCCGCCCCGCAGACCTTGGCGCTCTCAGGGCGTGAAGAGAGCCACCTTCACGTGATTCGAAGACGTGTCCCCTAGCCCGCTCATGCTGGTGCGCAGCGGTATAGAGCGCGTCCTGTCCGGCGAGGCCGCCCATCTCCGCTCCCAACGTCTTGGGCTCATCCACCATCCCGCGTCGGTGACCTCGTCGTTGCGTCCATCGTCAGTCGAGCTCATCGGGCAGGACTTCGACCTGCGCGCGCTCTTCGGACCGCAACACGGGGCGCTGGGAGAGAAGCAGGACAACATGGTCGAGTCAGGGGACTTCCGAGACTCAGCGACCGGCCTGCCCTCGTACTCCCTCTACGGCGAAGTGCGGAAGCCGACCTCCGCGATGCTTATGGGACTCGACACGTTGCTCTTCGACCTTCAGGACGTCGGCGTCCGCGTATACACGTTCATCTGGACGATGGCGTTGGCCATGCAGGCGTGTGCCGAAGCCGGGGTCCGCTTCGTCGTGCTGGACCGACCGAACCCCATCGGGGGCCGCCGTGAAGGGCCGGTGCTGCGGCCCGGCTACGAGTCGTTCGTCGGCCTGTACCCGATTCCGTTGCGACACGGGCTCACGTGTGGCGAACTGGCGATGTGGCTCAACCGGGAGCAGCGCATCGGGTGCGAATTGGAAGTGGTTCCCTGCTCAGGGTGGGAGCGTGGCATGCGCTGGAGCGAGACCGGACTGCCATGGGTCATGCCGAGCCCGAACCTGCCGACCCTCGATTCCTGCGCGACGTATCCGGGCATGGTACTCCTGGAGGGAACCAATCTCTCAGAAGGCAGGGGAACGACGCGTCCCTTCGAGCTCTTCGGCGCCCCCTTCGTAGACCCACGAGCGCTCGCTGAGTCACTCGGTCCCCTTCTGGGTCCGGGGGTGACCCTGCGACAGTGCCACTTCGAGCCCACGTTTCAGAAGCACCGGGGGGTGACGTGCGGAGGAGGCCAGCTCCACGTGACCGACCCGGAGGCCTTCCGCCCCGTCCACACCGCTGTGGCCATCCTCTGCGCGGTGCAGAGATCGGCCCCTGGGGAGCTCAAGTGGCGTGAACCGCCCTACGAGTACGAGTCGGAGAAGGCCCCGATCGACATCCTCTGGGGACACTCCGGTCTGCGGGTCGGCGTCGATGCCGGTCTCGCCCCTGACGAGATTCTCGAGGGTGCGGCTGCCGAGGTGGAAGCGTTCGAGGCCTCGGTGGCTCCTGACCTACTCTACAGCTGAGGCGGCGCGACTACCCCGGCCTGTCCGTCGGACTAGCGACAGCCTTGCGTCTCGTTGAACGCGGGCATGATCTGCATTTGCAGCATGTCTCCCGGGTCCACCGGCAAGGATTCTGTCGTACACGTCGGGCCCGCGAGGAGGTCGAGTACCAGGCGCAGATCTTGAGAGAAGGTCCAATCCGTCCTGAAGGTACGCTCGGTGTTGCCCGTCACCGTGCCGAGCTGCCTACGGAATCCGCCAGATAAAACGTAGATGCGGGCATCGTAGAAGTTGCTGTTGATGATGTGGACCAGGATCTCGTTCCGCCCCTCGAGGCCGGCTTCGAACGGGTCGTTGGTCGAGGGAGATACACCCGCACAAGCCGCGAAAGCCCAGAGCGCCGGGAGGATGGCGAGGACGGTCATCGTACGCGTCGATCTGGACATTGCTTCTCCGCAGTGGGGGCATCGACGCCTGATTCGGCGTGTCGATCTGGTGGCTCAGCAGCCCCGAGTATGGATCCTGCCTACCCCTTCGTCAGGGCAGAGTTCGTAACCCGGAGCTTGAGTAAGGCAACCGCGACACCCATTCTGAGGCTACTCGCAACCCAACTGGCACGTCATGAGCGCACTTCCCCACGTGGGTCTCCTGGCCATGCGGCCGTGATTCACGCGATCCGGAAGCTGGCTCGGGCGGTCAATCGACGCTCGGTCTGGCAAGTCCTGGGCGTATATGCTCTGTCGTCGTGGGCGGCCTGGGTCCTGGTCGCGTTAGGGACCGACGCGATCGGATTGCCTGCCTGGACGCCGACGCTGACGCTAAGCCTGCTGGTGGCCATGCTTCCCGTCTTTGTCGCCACCGCGGTAGCTCAGGGAGGCCTTCCTGGCCTACGTATCGAGGACGAGATCGATCCCAACGACTTGGTGGGCTTGACGCCGGACCAGGTACTCGTGGTTCCCGAGGCTCACCCGCTCTACGGATCGGGAATCTTCACGTGGAGGAACACCGTGCTCGGCGCGGTCTCGTGCGTGGCGCTCGTAGTGACGTCCGTCGTCGCCTACATGACGATGTGGGCGCTAGGAATCGGTCCGGTCGGATCTCTCCTCGCGCAGGGGGTCATCGCGGAGCGCGACCCCGTGGTCTTGGTGGCGTTCGAGAACCGGACGGATGACTCCTCACTCGCTGCGCTCGTGACTGATGCGTTCGAGCTCGAGTTATCACGGTCTCGGGTCGTCACGCTTGCTGATCCGGCGAGCGTGCTTGCTGTCGCAGTCGAGCTGGGCGCTGATCCGTCCTCGCCTCTGACCACGGAGGCGGCGCATCGGGTGGCAGAACAGCAGGGCCTGAGACTCATCTTGTCGGGCGACGTGGGTCGGCGCGGCTCGGCCTTCGTCCTGCGGTCCGGCATCTCGTTACCGTCCGGGTCGGTCGTCGCACGCTTCGAAGAGGCGTACTCAGGTGAAGACGAACTTCTGGCGGCCGTCGAGCATCTCTCGGAGCGTGTCCGCGAGCGGTTGGGGGAGTCACTCCGGGTGATTCGCGAAGGGGAGAGGCTGGCTTCCATCAGCACGGATTCCGACGACGCCCTTCGCCTGTTGAGGCAGTCCGACCGCGCGTCGCTCGGCGGTGACTTGGCTCAAGCGATCGCCCTTCTCGAGCAGTCGATCGACACCGACCCGTCGTTCGCTATGGGCTGGAGGCGTCTCGGGGTACTCTCGGAACAGGCGGCAAATGCATCGCGCGCGCGCGAGGCGTACCAAGCCGTCATTGATCTCTGGGAGCCCAGCGGTCGAGCGCAACGCACGGTGCGGCTTCTGCAAGAACGCATCGCGGCGCTGGACTAGCTCCTAGGCGGACGTGCGGTTCAGCGCGCTCCTCTTCCGCGGCGCTGTAGCTCCTCGTCGAATGCGACGATCTCGTAGTCGTCCTCGAAGTCCACCCGATCGGTGGCAGGAAGGTACCGATCAAGATCGACGTCCCCGGCGAGCTCTTTATCGAACAGCCGCAACTCCCGCTCCCCGGCCTCCACTGCCGTATCCGCGGTTGAATAGACGACGTCCCCGAGCTCACGTTTCTCCAGCGCGAGGGTGCGGCGTACGCTCTCCGACGCGCGAAGTTCTCGCGGCAGAGCTGGGAATGCATACCGGAGCCCGCCTGCTTCGTCCGAAACGACATCTGCGTCCAACTCTTTCGCCAACTCGTCCAACGCTCCCTGCACGGCCTCCTTCGTCACCGCCTGTCCCTCGAGGCGGGAGGTGACGTACTCGTGCGCCTGCCCGACCCCCACCGGTTTCCCCTTCAGAGCCTCACGATAGACGAGACCGAGCAAGACTCGTCGCACGTTACGCGCATATCGCCGCTTGTTCTGGAACTTCACCCCCACCATACGGGCCAGGGGGATCCCGAAGAACAGCACACTGAAGGCCACCGGGACCAGCACCAGGCCAACGAATGCAGCCGGCCCACCAAGCCCCAGCCTAGGAAAGATGAACCACGGCGACGTCGCCGCAGCGATGAGCGTAAACGCGTTCATGCCGGCCACCAGGGCGTTGGCGGTAGAGGCGTTCCCCGTGAGTTCGAGGGGATACTCGAGGCGCAGCCACGCAGGGTTCGGCGGGCGTGCGCCCTTCTCGGGGCGCACGCTTTTCGTCAGCTCCGGGAACGCATACACGAGTTCGCCCTTGGGTGAGACGACGACCTCGCCATCATACGCGCCCAGCAGGCGACCCATCTCGCTTTCAGCCTCCCCGAACGGAAGCGCCGTGTGCTCGACCAGCTCGGCGGTCGTGAGGACACCGTTTCTGGCTCGGATCAGGCGGATCGTGCTACGGTCGACCTGCTTCCTTGTGGCCTTGGGTCGATCGGGCCCGAAGACGAATGCGAAGACCTTCTTGTAGAAGGGCACCTTGTCGTCTTTATCGAGGGTCCGCTCCCACCTCTGGCCGTAGTAGGGTCGGCCCAACCTCCAGCGTGGCCCCCATATCCAGTACCAGAACCACAAGTTCGGGAGGCCACCGCCTCCGCGCCCCCGCCCTCGTCCCCACCCACCCCGAGAGTCGTTTCCGCGGTTCGCGAACAAGGCGGCGATGACGAGGGCCACGAAGACGGCGAAGTAGCCGACGAGCATGACGACGATCCAAGCCTTGAACGCGCCCCGGAGCGTGCGACCGATGGCCCTCCCGAACCGCACGAAGAAGGGCTCGGTGCCCCGCTCGACCATCTTGGGGTCGAAGTCGTAGAGGAGGTCGCCAGACTCCGTGACGGCGAGGTGACCCTCGTGGCTTTCCAGGAGCGACTTCAGCCCAACCCGCACGGCGTCGCTCGGCAATCCGGAATCCGCGACCACGTCGCCCACCGTACCCTTTCCCCTGAGTCGTCTCAGCGAGGCCAGGATGTCGGCTTGGTTCGTCGCGAGCGTGAGGCTGCTCAACCGCCGGGTGTTCCGAAGAGTGCGCTGACGGCTGGCTTGGTGACCTTGCCCATGGCGTTGCGCGGCAAGTCGTCCAAGAGGAGGAAGTCCTTGGGAACTTTGTACGGTGCGAGTCGCTCCTTCGCGAACAGGCGCAGCTCGTCCTCGCCGGTCGTGGCTCCGGGCTCGGCAACGATCGCGGCGCACACGCGGTCGCCCCACGCGGGGTCGGGGACTCCAACCACCGCTACGTCGCGGACGGCTGGATGAGATCGTAGCACGTCCTCGATCTCCAACGCGGAGATCTTCTCGCCTCCGGACTTCAGAATGTCCACGCTACGCCGACCCAGGATGCGATACGCGCCTCCCTCGACGACCGCCTGGTCGCCCGTCCTGAACCAGCCGCTGTCGGTGAAGGCCTCAGCCGTCGCTTCAGGCCGTCGCCAGTACTCGTGGAAGACCGTTGGGCCGCGGACGTTGATCTGGCCCGGCTCACCCGGCGAGACGGGTCGTTCTTCCTCGTCGACGAGCCGAACCTCTACCCCGGGTAGCGGCGCCCCGACGAAGCCAGGTCGCCGTTCGCCCTCCAGCGGGTTCGAGAGAGCCATGCCGATCTCGGTCATGCCGTACCGCTCGAGCAGCGTGTGTCCGGTCATCTCCCGCCAGCGCTCGAGCGTCGGTACCGGAAGGGCGGCCGAGCCCGACACCATCAGCCGGCAGGCACCCGCGCCGGTGGACCACTCCTTCTGAGTGTTCTCCGGTGCACCCGACCAACTCTCGATCAGACGCCGATAGACGGTTGGGACGGCCATGTAGAGGCTGAACTCCTGCGTCGCGAGCCGCTGCCAGACGTCGACGGGGTCGAAGCTCGGCATGATCTCGCAAGCGGCACCGTTCCACAGCGCCGTCGTGAGCACGTTCACGATGCCGTGCACGTGGTGTAGCGGGAGGTGAAGCAGGATGCGGTCGTCGGGGATCCAACCCCAGGCCTCGCTCAGCGACTCCACCTGAGCCTGGATGTTCGCGTGGGAGATCACGACGCCCTTGGGCCTACCGGTCGTGCCCGAGGTGTATAGCATCATCGCGGCGCACCCCGGGTCGACGTCGGGGAGTTGGCCAGCGTCGAACCCGGTCAGCATCTCTCGGGTTGTCCTGACCTCCAGTCCTCGGGCCGCGGCTCCCTCGGCAATGCGGTCTGCCAGTCCCGTGTGTGCGATGACCACCTCGGGCTGTGCATCGTCGAGCACGTATGCCAGCTCCGGGGGCGGGTGGGAGACCGCCAGCGGAACCGCGATTCCTCCTGCACGCCAGATGCCCCAGGTCGCGGCGACGTAGTCCCATCCGGGTGGTGTCAGGAGGCAGACCCGCTCACCGCGGAGGTCGTCCCGTCCGTCCAAGAGTCGCCCGGCCACAGTTGCTGACGCGGTAGCGAGGTCGGCGTACGAGAAGGTGCCTTCGGGAGCGAGTAGGGCGAGCCGGTCCCCATGGCGGTCCGCGCGCTGAATTAGGGGAAGGGCCACGGTATGTCCTGGCGGTCCATGCAGAAGAAGGGGCGGTCGGGTGAAACCTGACCCCGCCCCATCGTGAGGAGCAAGCCGAAGGCCCGGAACCGGCCCTTCCGCGCCTTGTGGCCGGACTGCTTCGTCGATAGCGTCGATCCCACTTCTTCGACACTGTAAACAGATGAAGCATCCACATTTCGAGCACGTGCGGGAGCACCTGGAGCGGGTTCGTGATGGATACGCCTATATCCCGGATCCGGAGCAGGTTTACCTCGGACGCCAGGAGGAGGACCACTTCTGGGAGTTGGTCGGACTCCGCCTGCAGGGATGTCCCATCGTGGTTCTCGCCGCGATTCGCTTCGAGCGATTCGACCGAAAAGGGGTAGCGGATTCGAGGGCTTCACTCGCGTCCTATCTGTCCACGCCGGCCCCGGACTCGGACGACCACCGGCGCATCACGGCGTATCTGCCCCATAAGGACCAGTCGATCCCGCAGTTTTTGATGGGCCTCCGGGCCGGGCGTGAGTTCGCGCCGGTCAGCATCGACCGTGTGAGGGTGGAGGTGGCGTTCGACTTCCGCGCCGATAACCCGTCCGCGGAGAAGGACCTGCGGGACGCGGCGGCTCCTCTGCGCAACCACTACTACCGCACCACGGGCGGGCACGTCTTGCGGGGCGAGTCCCACGAGCTGAAACCCGTCGAGGGCGCCGAGCACCGATTCGTCGCGGTGCGTTCACCGGAGCAGCTGCTGCCGCAGGGGCTGATCCACCTGCCGACCCTCTTCGTGGCGCACCGCTTCGTAAGCCTGCAAGTCGATGTCACCTCGGAAGCTGCGCGCCTGGCGATCCGCAACTGGGTGCCATTCCTTCCAGCTGCGGCTTCCCCTGAAGGCATGATCCCGATGGGCAGGAAGCGGAAGTCGGCGTAGGCTCCGGGCACCTCTCCGCGTTAGTGATTAATGAGACGTTACCTGCTCCTTCTCGGTAGTGCTGTCGGCCTCGGGACCTCGGCTGCAATTCTGTCCGGGTACATCTGGGTAGGACGAGGCGATCCCTCGACCCGCGTCATCCGGTCCTTCCTCGCCGAGAGTGACCTCGGAGCCTTCACCTCCGACTGGGAGAACTGGTCGGGGACCTGGCCCGCGGGCTATTTCCTGATTCAGGGAGCCTGGATCAGGCTCATGGGAGCCCTGGGGGTCGGGAGTGTGTTCCACCAGACGCAGGGTGTGCTTTGGCTATCGACGCTCGCCTGGGTGGTCGTGCTGGTCGGGGCGTACGGCGTGGTTTCGCGAGCCGTGAGTGCCGAGTGGGGCTGGCTGACGGTTGCGGGCCTGCTGGCGCTCCCTTTGCTGACGGAGCTGAGCCACAACGCCTACGCGAGCATCTACTTTGGTGCACTCTTTGTGCTAACCCTGCGGTCCCTGATCGAGTTCGAGGCAACGGCGCGCATACGATGGCTGGCAGTCGCAGGACTCCTGCTCCTTGCGGCGTCGACCCTTCGGACCGAGGCCGTCGTGGTCTCCGCGGCCCTCGCTCTTGTCGTGATGCTCCGTCATGGCGTGCTCCACGCCGGCGGCTTTTTCGTGTTGGCTGCGAGCCTCACACTCGTGCGGATCATCGTGGTCATGACGGTCGGGCAGACCACAGCGGACTTCTTTCAGCAGGTTCCGCAGCCCCTGTCGCGACGACTCACAGATCT
Source organism: Gemmatimonadota bacterium (assembly GCA_029863645.1). Classification (GTDB taxonomy): domain Bacteria; phylum Gemmatimonadota; class Gemmatimonadetes; order Longimicrobiales; family Gaopeijiaceae; genus UBA2982. The sequence goes on along the minus strand of JAOTVA010000022.1, from coordinate 964 downwards.
CGCCACCCTCATGCTCTATCTCGTCGTACCGACGGCGATCGTCCTCGAGGTGCTCAGGAGACACTTCGGCTCGAGGATTCCAGGCAGGGGGACCTTTGATGGGGGGCTGAAAGGGCGACTCGCCGAGTACGCCGCGGCGGGCGGTGGGTCTCTCCTCGCGTTCTTCCTCGGGGCGATGCTCTTCCTGCCCATGCTCGGGCCCGACTCCCGTTTCCTGCTGATACCGAGCATCGCCTCGATCATCCTGCTGGGCTGCTTAGCCACGACTTCTGCAGACGAAGCGTGGAGGCGTATGCGGCCGCTACTCGCTCCGTGGGTCGCGATCAGCTTTGTGGTCCAGGTCTTCGTCCTCGGTGTCGATTATCTTGCCGACAGGCCCCGGCCTCCCCAGGCGGTGAGGGATGCTGCAGAGTGGCTTCGTGCGCGCGAGGGACCGGAAATCCTGCTTGCGGTCGATCACTTGGACTGGTGGCAGCAGACTTTGCTCCTCTACGCTTCGCGGTCATCGGAGGAGCTGCGGCGGTCCTACGTGCACACATCCGTCCCGCCCCTGGAGGATTCGCAGCCTCGCCCCGAGTCAGAGGCCGAGCTAGCGGGCGCTTACCTCGTCCAATACCACCCCGACTACATCGTGTGGCAGGGAAGCAGGATCGACGGTCACCCTGAGGGGGGCTACGTGGTCTCCGGGCCCTCCTTCTTCGATCCGTGGATCGAAGAGGATGACGGGCGCTGGATTGTGACGCCGCCCGGTTCCATCGTCGTTGCGGCAGTGGCGACCAGTGTCGTCGAGAACGACTGGTTGCGAATCTTGGAGCCGTCTTGGGTGGATCCGAGGTAGCCGCCGGCGGAGCCGCGGTGATACTCTCCGCCAACCCGATTCACGACACGGGTGGGGGACAGCGGAGCGCGCAGTTGGCGCTGGAGCTTCTCGACCGAGACTTCCGCGTGCTCTTCGTGAGTCACG
>JAOTVA010000139.1 GCA_029863645.1 Gemmatimonadota bacterium | reverse complement strand
CCAACCGTCCTCGTCGCGAAGGGCGGCGGCCGCTAGCTCGGCCGCGAGCCGCGACACCTTGTACGGCCCTCGAGACTTGTCGATCTCGAGGACGACCTCCGGTCTGGCGACTCCGAAGCCGCAGCGCAGGCCGGCGAGGCCGTACGCCTTCGAGCACGTGCGTGCGACGAGCAGCTTCGAGAACCGCTCCGCCCAGTCGATGAGCGTTTGCCCCGCGAAGTCCGCGTAGGCTTCGTCGATGATGACCAACGGCCCATCCTTACCGCGCAAGCCGAGCAAGCGCTCCACCCATTCCTCGGGCAGCTGAGCGCCCGTCGGGTTGTTGGGCCTGCAAAGGTAGACGACGGCCGGATCGCCGTCGAGCAGAGCGCCTGGCTCGGCAGCCGCTTCGGCCCACGGCACTGGCTTGGGATCCATGCCATTCATGCGCGCCAGATCGGCGATCATCGAGAACGTCGGCGAAGGAAAAGCCACGCTCTGTCCGGCCCCGTAGGCCGCCCGGAACGCTGAATCCAAGACGTCGTCGGAGCCCGCGCCGGTCGTGACAGACGACGCGTCCACGCCGAACCGATTCGCGACTGCCGTGCGCAGTGTATCCGAATAGAGCTCCGGATAGGAGCGCAGGTCGTCAGCGGTCGCCGCGCGGACGCGTGCCAGCGCGGCCGGGTGCGGGCCCCACAGGTTCGTGTTGTCGCTCAGGTCGACCGGAACGGGGCTTCGGCCCGGGTCGTAGCGGTCGAGCGACGCGTAGTCCTGTCGTGGGAACGGCGTCACGGGGCCCTCCGGGCGGCGGCTGCCGCAGCGTGCGCGGGCAAGCCCTCCGCGGAAGCCAGGGTCGCCACGTCATCTGCCATCCCGGCAGCGCCGGCGTCGTCGATCTCCTGGAGCGTATAAGAGCGCAGGTAGTTCAGCGTGGACAGACCCGAGAAGCTCCTTGAGCGACCCGCCGTAGGGAGCACGTGGTTCGCGCCGGTCATGTAGTCGCCGAAGGCCACAGAGGCCGCCGCGCCCACGAACATGGTACCGGCAGTGCGCACACCGGCAGCGTCCGACAGTGCATCCTGGGTCATGACGCTCAAGTGTTCTGGCGCATATCGATTGACGAAGTCGATCGCCTCCTGCGTATCCTCGACGACGAGGATCGCGCCTGAGGTCGCGAACGCCTGACTGCAGATGTCGGCTCGGGGAGCGGTGGCGAGCTCGGCGGCGAGCGCGGACTCCGCGGCTGTAGCGAACGCTCCGGACGTCGATACCAGGACGCACGAGGCGTCGGGGTCGTGCTCCGCCTGGGCCATCATCTCGAGTGCCACGAGGCGTGCATCGGCCTCGGCGTCCGCCAAGACGAGCACCTCGGAGGGACCGGCGGGCGAGTCGATGACGAGTTCTCCGGCGACCTGCCGTTTGGCCTCGGTGACCCAGCGATTCCCTGGGCCCACGATCGCGTCGACCCGCGGCACTATGTCCGTTCCGTAGGCGAGGGCCGCGACGGCGCCGGCGCCTCCGATGGAGAACAGGCGGTCCGCGCCGGCAATCGCACAGGCAGCGAGCACTTCCCGCGGCGGGGTCCCGGCCGGTCCCGGCGGCGAGCACACAACGACCTCCGTCACTCCTGCGGCCTTGGCGGGCACGACGCCCATCAGCACCGAACTGGGATAGGCGGCCCTTCCGCCCGGAGCGTACACGCCGACCCGCGCGAGAGGCGTCCAGGCACGGGTGATGCGCACGCCCGGCTCGACCTCCAGTGTGACTGCGGGCGGCAACTGCGCTTCATGGAAGCGGCGGATGTTGGTGGCCGCGCGCTCCAGTGCTGCCTTCACTGACGGGTCCAGTGAAGACAGGGCTCCCCCCCAGGCCTCCCGGGGGACCTCGAGCGCCTCCAACCGGACGCCATCGAAGCGCTGGGCCATCTCCATAAGCGCCTCGTCTCCGCGCTCGCGGACGTCCGCCAAGATCGCAGCCACGGAGGTGGCTAGGCCGGGATCGTCCCGTGGCGTCCTGTCGAGCAGGCGCTCGAGCGTTGCGGCGTCCAGGTCGGCCAGGCGGCCACGCGCAAAGAGGTCTACAGGGCTCACGGCATGAGCCTCTCGATCTTCGTGACGAGGATCCCTTCGGCTCCCAGTGCCTTCAAGCGCGAGATCGTCTGGTAGACGAGGTCCGCGTCGACCACCGCGTGCGCTGCGACCCACGAGCCTCCGTCGAGCACCTCGACGATGGTTGGGCCCGAGAGCCCGGGAATGACCTCACGGACCTGGTCGAGCTTGGACTTCGGCACGTTGGCCATCAGGTAACGCTTGCGTTGCGCAGCCAAGACCGATTCGAGCGCGGCCGCCAGGTCACTGACCTTTCCGCTCACTTCAGCGTCCGCCAACGCAGCAGGATTGGCAACCATGCGTGCCGTCGATTCGAGGATGGTCCCGACCTCGCGGAGGCTGTGCGCGCGAAGGGTCGACCCGGTCGATGTGATGTCGACGATGACGTCCGCTACGCCGAGGTGGGGCGCGATCTCCGTGGCGCCGCTCACGGGCGCGATGATGATCGGGACGCCGAGTGTCTCGAAGTAGCGGGTGGCGGATCGCGGGAAAGAGGTGGCCACGCGCGTGCCTGCGGGCACCTCTTTCGCCGACTTCACATCGGAGTCGTCTCGCACGGCGACCACCAGCCGGCACGGCCCGAAGCCTAGATCGAGCAGCTCGGTGATGTCACGTCCACTCTCGGCTACGCAATCCGCCCCGGTCACGCCCACCTCGGCAGCTCCATCCGCGATGTACTCGGGAATGTCCTGCGTGCGCACGAAGATGGCCTGGAAGTCCTTACCCAGGGACGCCATGAGCGAACGCTCCGCCGCGAATCCGGGCCGAAGTCCGGCTTGCTCGAAGAGGTCCAGCGCTTGCTCGGAGAGGCGTCCCTTGTTGGGCAGCGCCACTCGAATTGGTCGGTTCATCGTGTGTCTACTCTGAAAGCATAAGACAAAAAGAAAACCGCGACCCGTCTTGGACGGGCCGCGGTGGGTGCTAGCTCTCGGATCTACGTCCTAGGCGTGCACGACCTTCCCGCCACCCGTGTGGGCCGCGTGATGATGATGGTGCCGGACGTGGATCAGGTTGTTCATAGGACGCCCAAGTTGTTCGTGGGCCGTGGGGGCGTCAAGGTTTACGGGTCGATTCCATTGACACGTATCCAGTGTAACACGAACTTCGTGTATGCCTCGTAAACTCAGGAACGTGACGGTAACGCTGGACGAGCAAACGGCCCGGTGGGCGCGCATCCAGGCGGCAAAAGAGGACACGAGCGTCTCGCGTCTCCTGGGAGGCCTGCTGCGGCGCGAGATGGAGGGTAGGGCGGCGTACGATGCCGCCATGGACCGCTTCTTCGCACAGGAGCCCGGCGTCCATCGAGCGAAGGGTGGCGCGCTCCCTTCCCGCGAGGAGCTGCATGACCGCGCGCGTATTCGTTGACACCAACGTCCTCGTCTACGCGAGGGACCGGACCGATGAGGACAAGCACCGGCAGGCGCTCGCCTGGATGGCTGTCTTGTGGGAGGAGCGCGCGGGGCACCTGAGTTGGCAGGTCCTCCAAGAGTACTACGTCACGGTCACGCGCAAGCTGGATCCACCGCGCGACTCCTCACTCGCTCGGGAGGACGTGACGTCTCTTGTGACGTGGCGCCCCATCCCGACCGACCTTGCCACCATCGATGCAGCCTGGGCCGTCGAGGATCGATTCGGCCTGTCCTGGTGGGACTCCCTCATCGTGGCTGCCGCTCAGGTCGGCGGGTGCAGCCACCTACTCTCCGAGGATCTCCAGGACGGCCAGCTACTCGACGGCGTGACGGTCATCGATCCCTTTAGGCACACGCCGGAGTCGATCCTATGAGCCACAAGCTGCCGGACACGCTGCCGACTAGGTGAGGAAAAGGGAAGAGGGACGACTCCGCGTCCCTTCCCGTCTCCCTTATCATCCACCCATGGACGAAGCCATCCGGATCCGGGGCGCCCGGCAGCACAATCTGAAGGGCATCGACCTGGACCTGCCGCGCCGTCGGATGACGGTGATCACGGGGCCATCGGGTTCCGGGAAGAGTTCGCTGGCCCTCGATACGCTCTTCGCCGAGGGACAACGGCGCTACGTCGAGTCGCTGTCTACCTATGCCAAGCAGTTCCTCGAGCGCATGGAGAAGCCGCTCGTCGACTCGATCGAGGGCATATCGCCGGCGGTGGCGATCGAGCAGAAGAACCCGACGAAGACGAGTCGTTCGACGGTCGGTACGGCGACGGAAGTCTATGACTACCTCCGGCTGCTCTGGTCGAGGGTCGGCCGCACGTACTGTCCCGAGTGCGACCGGCGGGTCCGCCCGGATACCATCAGCTCCGCGGTCGACCGGGTCCTCGAGCTCCCCAAGGGAGCCCGGATCCAGGTGGCGTTCCCGCTGCCGCGGAGCGAGAGGGTCACACATGAGTTGGTCGTGTCGAATCTGAGAGCGATGGGCTTCGTCCGGATTCTCGCCGACGGGGCACCTGTGGACCTCTCCGCGGAGGACGCCGTCACCATCGAGGGGCTCGGACTCGACGTGACCGCCGTGAACGAGATCTTGGTCGTCGTGGACCGACTCAAAGTGGACCCGAAGGGCCAAGATCGACTGTCGGACTCACTCGCCACTTGCTTCGTGGAAGGGGATGGAGAAGCGGTCGTGGTAGTCGCCGAGCCGGAGGGTGAGGGCCCGGCGCGGCTCCGCTTCACCGAGCGCTTCCGGTGCCCGGATCATCCGGATATCGCCTTCCTCGATCCGACCCCGCAGCTCTTCTCGTTCAACAACCCCTATGGCACGTGCAAGCTGTGCACCGGCTTTGGAGCAACGCTGGACTACGACCCGGAGTTGATCATTCCGAACGCGGCGATCTCGATTGCCGACGGGGCCGTGGACCCGTGGACCAAGCCGCGCTACCGGCGCGAGCGAGACAAGCTGAAGAGCTTCACTCAGGAGCAGAAGATCTCGCTCTACTCACCGTGGGAGTCGCTCCCGGAGAAGTTCCGCGAGGCGGTGATGTACGGGACGGAGGACTTCGTGGGCGTCATCCCCTTCCTGGTCTCGCGTGAGCCCAAGCGATACAAGCAGTACATCCGGGTCTTCCTGCGGAAGTACCAGAGTCCACAACGATGTCGCGAGTGTGGCGGTGGGCGCATCAGGCCAGAGGCGCTGAGGGTGCGCGTCGCGGGGCGCACGATCTCCGAGGTAGCCGACCTGCCCCTCGAGGATCTCAAGCCCTGGGTGGATGGGCTCGAGCTCAGCGATATGGAGGAGCAGATCGCAGAGGCGTTGCTGCGCGAGCTACGCGCTCGGGTGAGCTTCCTGGTCGATGTCGGTCTCGGCTACCTGTCCCTCAGCCGCCAGACCCGCACCCTTTCGGGCGGTGAGGCGCAGCGGATCAGCCTGGCCAACTCGCTGGGCGCCGCCCTCGTCGACACGCTCTACGTCCTCGACGAACCGACCGTGGGGCTCCACCCGCGCGACACGGGAGCCCTTCTGGAGCTCCTCGCCCGCCTGAGCGCGGCGGGCAACACGGTGGTGGTCGTGGAGCACGACAGCCAAGCGATCCGCGCCTCGGACTACGTGGTCGAGTTGGGGCCGGGCTCGGGGGAGCAGGGAGGCTCGGTCGTCTTCGAGGGCGTTCCAGCGGCCCTCGAAGCCGCCGACACGGCGACCGGGCGGTACCTGTCGGGCAAGTTGTACGACGAGACAGAGCCCCGTCGTCCTCGTGACGTATCGGGCCCGTGCATCACGCTCAGAGGTGCTCGCCAGCACAACCTGCGCGGCATCGACGTCGAGATCCCCCTGGGGGCGCTGACCGCCGTGACCGGCGTCTCCGGTTCGGGCAAGTCGACGCTCGTGCACGACGTGCTGTTCCGTGCCGTAGAGCATGCGCTCGGGGGGAGCACCAGCGCCAAGGAGCACCTTGGGGAGGTGGTGGGAGAGTTCGACGCCCTCGAGGGGGTCGCCCACCTGGACCAAGTCGTCCTCGTCGACCAGTCGCCGATCGGGAAAACGCCGCGTTCCAATCCTGTCACGTACATCAAGGCGTGGGACGAGGTGCGTAAGGTGTTCTCGGAGCAGCCGCTCGCCCGGGAGCGTCGCTACGGCCCGGGGCACTTCAGCTTCAACGTCTCCGGCGGGCGCTGCGAGGAGTGCAAGGGTGCGGGACTCGTCCAGGTCGAGATGATCTTCATGGCGGACGTCTTCGTGCCATGCGACGCGTGTGGCGGAAAACGCTACCGGCGAGAGCTGCTCGATGTGAGGCTTCGCGGCAAGAACGTTGCCGAGGTGCTGGAGCTCACGGTGGATGAGGCCATTCGCTTCTTCATCCGTGAGCGGAAGCTCGGCAGGGCGCTCTGGCAGTTGCAACAGGTGGGCTTGGGATATCTGCGCCTCGGCCAGCCCGCGACGACACTCTCGGGTGGGGAGTCGCAGCGCCTGAAGATCGCGCGGGAGCTCGCGAGCGCGGCCGGGAAACAGGGGAGGAAGCTCTACATCCTGGACGAACCGACGACCGGACTCTCGGGGGAGGACGTCGGCAAGTTGGTCGACGTGCTCGACCGGCTCGTAGTGGCCGGCAACACCGTCATCGTGATCGAACACAACCTCGACGTGGTCGTTCAGGCCGACTGGGTGATCGACCTCGGGCCGGACGGGGGAACCCGGGGAGGCGAGGTGGTGGCGATGGGTCCGCCGGAGACGGTGGCCAGCGTTCCGGAGAGCGCTACGGGCCGGTATCTGGCACTGATGATGCGCGAAGTCGCTGGACGGGTGTGACCCCGACCGTCTCGGTCCTCCTGCCTGTTCGCGATGGCGCCAAGCACCTGAACGAAGCCGCCGCTTCCCTGGATGCCCAGACCTTCCAGGACTTCGAAGTCCTCGCGGTCGACGATGGCTCGACGGACGCCACGCCGGAACTGTTGGCCACCTGGGCGGCCCGCGAGGCGCGGGTTCGCGTCGTGCACCAGGAGGCCCTCGGTATCGTACCGGCCCTCGAGCGAGCCCGGGGCATGGCCCGAGGCCCCTACCTGGCGAGGATGGATGCAGACGACGTGTGCCGCCCCAAGCGCCTCGCGGAGCAGCTCGCACTCATGGAGGCCGACCCGGCGGTTTACGCCTGCGGATGCGGCATTGAGTACTTCCCAGCGGAGCAAGTGCGAGACGGGGCCCTGCGGTACGAGCGATGGCTCAACGCATCAGTGACGTCCGACGAGATCGCTAAGCAGCTGTTCGTGGAATGTCCGCTGGCCCACCCGACCTTCTTCATGCGCGCTGAAGCGGTGGAGGCCATTGGCGGCTATCGAGACCAGGGATGGCCAGAGGACTACGACCTGCTTCTCCGTCTGTGGGCGGCGGGCGGACGGCTTGCCCAGGTGCCCACCAAGCTCCTGAGGTGGCGCGAGAGCCCCGAACGGCTCTCCCGAACCCACCCGCGGTACGCCGCAGACGCCTTCCTGGCCTGCAAGGTCCACTACCTGAAACGCACGCTCCTCGAGGGCCGCCTCGGGGCCGTGGTTTGGGGCGCCGGGCCGGTGGGAAAGGCTGCGGCCCGAGCCTTGGTGGACGCTGGCGTCCGAGTTCTGGCTTTCGTCGACGTGGACCCCCGAAAGATCGGTCAGGACGTCTACGGAGCCACGGTTCTGGAGGCCCAGGAAGGCGCCGCGCTCTCCGGCGCCTTGCACCTGGCGGCGGTCGGCCAGCCGGGCGCTCGAGACCAGATTCGGGACCGACTGCGGGACGCCGGCCTGACGGAGCTCGAGGACTTCGTCGCTATCGCCTGAAAATCGTTGTGCCATGGGGCTTTTCTGGGGTTCAACCGGGGCCCAATTGGGGTTATTTTTTCCTGTGTCCGAAGACCCTCCGCAAACGCCTCTCTCGCCCGTCCAGATCGTCGCCCCCGCGTGACCTCCAACGACCCCTCTCGGAGGGCACCCGTGCGCGCGCATCCTGAATTCGGACAAGTGAACACCGAGCCGCGACCAACCTCGATAGGAAGGACCCAGGGATGAGCGACGAGCAGGTGATCTCAGGTGATGGCGAGGGTGGTCAGAAGGTCCTAGGCCGTCTCATCGAAGACGAGATGCGGGAGTCGTTCATCGACTACTCGATGAGCGTCATCGTGCAGCGGGCCCTTCCCGATGTGAGGGACGGGCTCAAGCCCGTTCACCGCAGGATCCTGTACGCGATGAGCGAGGCGGGGCTCAGCCCGGGCCGCGCGTACAAGAAGAGCGCGACGGTCGTCGGTGACGTGTTGGGTAAGTACCACCCCCACGGAGACCTCGCGGTCTACGACTCGATGGTCCGCATGGTCCAGACGTTCTCGCTGCGCTATCCGCTCGTCGATGGGCAGGGGAACTTCGGTTCGGTCGACGGAGACCGGGCTGCGGCGTATCGGTACACGGAGGCGAGGCTCACGAACCTCGCCATGGAGCTCCTGGCCGATATCGACAAGGAGACGGTGGACTACAGGCCGAACTTCGACGGGAGCATCGAGGAGCCGACTGTGCTCCCCGCGAAGGCTCCGAACTTGCTCATCAACGGATCGTCGGGCATCGCGGTTGGCATGGCGACCAACATCCCGCCGCACAACCTCCGTGAAGTGGTCGCGGCCACGCAGGCCCTGGTCGACGATCCCGACCTACCGCAGGAGGAGCTCGAGTCGATCGTAACCGGCCCGGACTTCCCCACGGGTGGTTTCGTGTGCGGGAGCGAGGGAATCAAGGACGCATATCGAACCGGACGCGGACGCATCCTCATGCGGGCCCGCGCGAAGATAGAGCCCGTGGATGCGCATTCCGAGCGGATCATCGTGACCGAGATCCCGTTCATGGTGAACAAGTCGCGGCTCATCGAGCAGATCGCTCAGCTCGTCCGCGACAAGAAGCTCACCGAGATCCGCGACATGCGGGACGAGTCCGATCGAGACGGCATGCGCATCGTGATCGAGCTGAAGCGCGATGCGGTGCCCGAGATCGTCCTCAACCGGCTGTACAAGCATACGCAGATGCAGTCGACCTTCGGGACGATTCTGCTCGCACTGGTGAACGGCGAGCCGAAGATCATGCCGCTCCGCGACATGCTGCAGCACTTCATCGATCACAGGCACCGGGTGATCGTG
>JAOTVA010000138.1 GCA_029863645.1 Gemmatimonadota bacterium | reverse complement strand
CAGCGCGAGCGCGCGGAGGGCCAGAGCCAGTACCGGTTCGACGTCAGATTCGTTCTGGCAGACACGGCGCTCGGCTCCGTCAGCAACACCGAGGACTCCGTCTACCTGCGCATGCCCACGGCGCTCTCGTCTCGACATCTGCTCCACACGTACGTGGAAGTGGAGGCAGCGCCTTCCAACGCTACCGTGCAACGTGTGGTCGTGACCGACGCGACCCGGCCCGGGACAGGCCAGCTGTACAGCTCTCCGTTCGTCATCCCCGATTACAGCGGCAGCGAGCTGATGTTGAGTGACATCGCCTTCGGGCTTCCAGATGCGACCGGCGGGTGGACCCGCCGCGGTGTCACGCTCGCCCTCCTGCCAACCAGCCAGTTTCCGGAGAGCTCATTCGACGTCTATTACGAGATCTACAACCTGCCTGCCGGCACCCCCTACGAGACCGAGATCTCGATTCAGCCGCTCGATGGCGACGGGGAAGGCGCCGTGAGCGCGACCTTCGCCGGTGAATCGACGGCGAGCGAGGACGGCTTCCTGGCGGAGTTGCGTCGCATCGAGTCCTCGCTTCCGCGAGGCGCGTACCGGTTCACAGTCAGCGTCAGAAACCGACTCGGAGGTGAGGTCGTGACGCGTACGCGCGACTTCGAAGTCCGCGCCTGGGGCGGAGGGGCCACGCTCGTGGAGGCAATGCCGTACAAGGCGGACGGCTGAGGGGGGTGCCGGCGCCCGCCGGCGAGCCGCGGCTTTGTAACTTCGTCCAGGCCCATGCGGGTCCGGGCATTTTTTTTGTGATTTCATGTTTCTCGAGGAGGTCAAATGGATGAACTCGCTCAACTGGTAGATGTCCAGGCGTTATTGACACGGCTGGTGGGGTACCTACCTCAGGTTGGCGCGGCAATCTTCGTGTTCGCCGTTTTCTGGTTCGGTTTCCGAGTGCTTCGCCGTTTGCTCGATGCGGCGATCAGCAGGATGGACATCCACGATGCCGTGCGAGACCTGCTCGTCGACAAGCTGCTGCGCTACTCGGTGCTGCTCGTCGGCGTGGTGATGGCCGCCGACCAGCTCGGGTTCAACGTGGCGGCCGCGCTCGCCGGCTTGGGCGTCGCCGGTATCGCCGTGGGCTTCGCTGCCCAGGACTCCGTCGCGAACGTCATCGCCGGAGTCCTGATCTTCTGGGACAAGCCGTTCCAAGTCGGTGACTGGATCAAGACCGAAGGCGAATTCGGCAAGGTCGTTCAGATCACGCTGCGCAGCACCCGGATTCGGACCATGCGGAACACCTTTGTGGTCGTGCCCAATAAGCGGATCATCGACGCGATCCTGGAGAACTACACGAAGCAGGGCTCCATGCGGGTCGATGTGCCGGTCGGCATCGCGTATAAGGAGAGTATCTCCGCAGCTCGGAGTGCCCTGCTTGCCGGCATGGGCGAACTCAAAGGTCTGTGCGCGGAGCGAAAAACCGACGTCGTGGTGAGCGAGCTCGGGGACTCGAGCGTGAATCTCACGGTGCGGGTGTGGATCGAGAGCGGCGAGCACATCCAAGGCACCTTCGCCCAAGTCCTCGAAGCGGCCAAGGCCGCGCTCGACGAAGCGGGCATCGAGATCCCCTTTCCGCATCTGCAGCTGTTCGTGGACGACGTGGAAGACCGGGTTTGGAAGGGCCTCGCCTCGGTACCCGGTGGGGCGGCCAGCTAAGGCTCACTGGCGATGCGCTCGAGGAACATGCCTTCGCCGGGGCAAGCCATAATCGCGACCGCGAGGACGTCCCCGCGCTCCACAGCGAACGCCGCGTTGGAGACCGCAACAGAAATCGGGCACGGAGGGGCCGGCCGCTCCCCCGTTCCGTAGATGGCCGTGATCGTGGTGTCTGCGAACTGAAGCCGGAGGTAACAGACCGCGTCGACCTCGCAAGCCGTGACGTTCTCCAGGACTCGTCCGGTGACCAGGGATCCCTCGCTGAACACCGAAAGGGAGGCGGTGCCACTCGGGTCTCCCTCTGCTGATGCGCAAGCCGACAAGACCAGGCCAACGGACAACGCGGCGAGCAGCTGCGTCACGGACGGCTTCACGGCACGGCTCCAAAGCAGAATGGAAGAATTGAGTGGCCCGGGGCCGGGCCCGATAAACAGATGACTTGCGCGCCGAGGCCGCTCGCCATAAGAATGGCCCCCCCCAGAAGTTAGCGCGGTGCCGCCATCGGCCCGTCTTCGACGTAACCATTCATGGACCGCGGGTACCGAGATGCGCAACGAACAGGGTTTCGTCATCGTCGAGCTTCTGATGCAGGGCTTGATCGTAGCCGGCTTCGTGCTGGTGACCTCGTTGGTCGGCGTGCACTCCGCCGTAGCCATCTCCACCGTCTCGGCCTCGAGGGATCAGGCTCACTTCGCAACGCTCCGCTGGGACCTCGAGAATCTGGATGCACGTCAGGCGATCTACTATTCGGATGAGCGGGCGTACTCGAGCTCATCCATCGACCTGGGGTTCACACCCTCGGAGGGCGTCACGGTTTCCGTCGTCGCCTCGCCTCGGGGTTGGGCCGCCACCGCCACTCACGAGGGGCTCGGGAGCGGCGAAGGCTGTGCTATGTACTTCGGAGCGACCGCGGCGCCCAAGAGCCCGGTCACGCCGTCGCACCCCGGGGAGCTCGTCTGCACCAGTTAGCTTAGACGGTCTCGGCAATTGACTCGACTCCTGCGGTCGACGCATGACTGAAACCGAAAAGAAGCGACTGGTCGTTCTCCCCATCTCCTTGGCCTTGCTGTCAGGCCTGGCCTGGGCGGGTAGCCAGGGCGGCGCCGCTTTCGGCGCCATCGGCCTCTTTGCCTTCTGCGTCGCGTTGGCCCTGGCCATCCAGTGGGTCGCGTTCGTGCCGGCGTACCTCGGCAGGACGGAGCGGTTTTTCGACCTCACAGGAAGCCTCACGTACCTGACGCTCACGGCGGTCGCCCTCCAACTCGGCCCTGCGACCGATGGCCGGTCGGGACTCCTCGCCGTACTCGTCGTCGTGTGGGCCGCACGCCTCGGAAGCTTCCTGTTCAGGCGGGTCGTGGCCCAGGGCTCCGATCGACGCTTCGACGAAATCAAGACCTCGTTCATACGCTTCTTCGTTACTTGGACGCTGCAGGGCGTGTGGGTCTCCTTCACGATAGGCGCAGCGCTCGCCGCCATCACATCCGCTCGCTCCGTGCCACTCGGTCCGATCGGCTGGGTAGGCCTACTGCTCTGGATCGGCGGCTTCGGCCTGGAGGTCGTGGCGGACCAACAGAAGGCCCGCTTCCGATCCCGGCCGGAGAACGAAGGTCGCTTCATTGCGTCCGGCGTTTGGTCCTGGTCCCGACACCCGAACTACTTCGGCGAGATCGTCCTCTGGACCGGTGTGGCCGTCATCGCCCTTCCAGCGCTCGCCGGCTGGCAGTACGTCACGCTTGTCTCGCCGGTCTTCGTAGCGTTTCTCCTCATCAAGGTGAGCGGCGTCCCGCAGCTCGAGGGACGAGCCGACGACAAGTGGGGCGGAGATCCGGAGTACGAGGCCTACAAGACCGCGACCCCTGTGCTCGTCCCGCGGCCACGGCGCTAGATCCTGGAACCCCCGCGGGGGTATCAGCCGGAATGTCACGAAACAAGAAGATCCTCGTCTCCGCAGGGGCAGTCCTGGGCTGTGCGCTCGTGGCCCTCCTGGTCCTGCCCTTCCTGTTCATCGACCAGATCGAAGCGCGCGTGCGCGCCGAGATCGAGCGCGCCACGCGTGTCCGAGTGGCTTGGTCGGACATCGGGCTCACGTTCTTCAGGGACTTCCCGCACCCGACCTTCTCGCTGAGCGGCCTGACGGTCGTAGGCACCGGTAGGTTCGAAGACGACACGCTGGCGACCGTGGGTGACTTCCGGCTCGCCCTGCAAGGCACGAGCGTATTGGGCGCGGTGCGTGGGAGTAGTCCCTTGGTGGTTCGCTCCGTCCAGATCCAAGATCCGACACTACACCTTCAGGTCGACGAAGACGGAACCACCAGTTGGGATGTGTTTCCTACGCGCGAAGAGGCCGACGGGGGCTCTGGGCGTGGTATCGCGGTTTCCTTGCGGAGCTTCGAGCTGTCTGGCGGGGGGGTCGTCCTCGACAATGCGCAGTCCGGCCTGTTCGTCTCGGTGGAAGGACTCCGTCACAGCCTACGCGGTAATTTCTCTCGCGAAGCCCTTGTCGCCCGCACCAGCACGCATTCTGATGCGGTTACGGTGCGCTTCGCAGGCACGCCGTACTTGGGCGGTGTGTCACTCGACCTCGACGCCGACTTCGACGTCGACATGGCCGAACAGACCGCCCGCCTCACCGACAACGAGCTGAGCCTCAATGACCTGGCCCTCCGTCTGAAGGGAGACCTGGCGCGAGTCGGCCAGGACCTGGCCATGGATCTCCGGTTCGACGCGCCGAGCACCGCCTTCGGACAGGTTCTCTCGTTGGTGCCTCTCGTGTACGCACAGGACTTCGCGTCCTTGGAGACGTCAGGCACGTTCTCGCTCAACGGGAGCGTACAAGGTTCGTATGGCGAAAGCGCGTTTCCCTCCTTCGCGCTCGATCTGAGCGTCGCCGACGGGAGCTTCCGCTACCCGGACCTGCCGCTTCCGGCGCGCGCGATCGCCGCTGACCTCTCAATCAGCAATCCGGGCGGCGACATCGATAGCACTTATGTGAACCTTTCTCGGTTCCACATGGAGATCGACAACCAGCCTCTCGACGCCACGTTCACCCTGCGGACGCCTGTCTCCGACCCTGACGCCGACTTGAGCGTGCAGGGCACAGTGGACTTGGCCGATGTAGCCCGCACGGTGAAGCTCGAGAATGCGGAGGGCCTGGGCGGCGTGATCGTTGCGGATGCGAGCATGCGCGCGAGGCGCTCCGACGTGGACAACCAGCGCTACGATCGGATCTCCGCCCAAGGAACGATCTCGGCACGCGACGTCACCCTCCGCGGACCAACGCTGCGCCAGCCGGTCGACATTCAGGACGCGAGAATAAGCCTGACGCCGCAGACGGCAGAGTTGCGTTCCTTGGTGGCAACGCTCGGGAGCAGTGACATCGAAGCCACCGGCCGTCTCGACAACGTCCTGGGGTTCGCGCTCGGCCAACAACCGCTGAGCGGGACCGCCACGTTCTCGAGCAGGCGCTTCCTACTCGATGAGTGGAAGTCGGAAGACGAGCTCGAGGCCATTCCGGTTCCGGCGATGCTCGACTTCACCCTCGACGGGACGTTCGCGGAGCTGGTGTACAACGGGCTCGAGATGAGGAATGCCACGGGTCGGGCCCATGTGCGCGACCAGCGGCTGACATTCGAGGGCTTCAGCCTCGAGGCGCTGGGCGGGCGCGTCGGGATGGACGGCTACTACGAGACGATCGACGTTTCGCGGCCTACCTTCGCGCTCGACCTGGTGCTGGATAGCCTGGACGTAGCCGGCACCTCCGCCGCCTTCCTTACCGTGCGCACCCTCGCGCCGGTTGCCCGCTACGCCCGAGGAACGTTTTCGACGGCGCTCAACCTGAGTGGCGCGTTGGGAGAGGACATGGCACCCGTCCTCGAAGTACTCGAAGGTGACGGGTCGCTCTCTACCTCTCGCGTCGCCCTCGAAGGCTTCCCGATGCTCGATCGGCTTTCT
Organism: Gemmatimonadota bacterium; assembly: GCA_029863645.1. Taxonomy (GTDB): domain Bacteria; phylum Gemmatimonadota; class Gemmatimonadetes; order Longimicrobiales; family Gaopeijiaceae; genus UBA2982. The sequence continues at coordinate 3,534 of JAOTVA010000138.1, read as the reverse complement.
GAGACGCTACAGCTCCAGCGCTTGTCCAACCCGACCGTCGAGGCCGTTCGGTCGAACATTCACATCGAGGGCGGGAGACTCCGCGTCGATCCCTTCCCCGTCACCGTCGGAGGCCTCGCGATGACAGTGTCGGGATCCAACGGCATCGATCAGTCCGTGGACTACACGCTAGGACTCCAGGTGCCGCGCGCTGGCTTCGCGGATGCCGCGCTCACCTCCCTCGCATCGAGGGCTGGCCCGCTTGGTGCTGGGTTGGCGGCCGTCGATCCCGTACGTGTGGCCGTGCGCGTTACCGGGACCGCGACTCAGCCGTCACTCAACGTCGGCTTGAGCGAGACCGCCGGTTCACTCGGCGGCGCAGCGACGCAAGCCGCCGGAGCGGCCGTTGGACAGCGCATCGACGACGCGCAGGCGCGTCTCGATGCGTCGAGTGCCGAGGCCCGCGAGCGTGCTCGCGCGCAGGCGGACAGTATCGTCGCAGGCGCTCAACGGCAGGCCGACGTTATCCGCGCGGAGGCACGCCGAGCGTCGGCGGAGGTGCGAGCCGAGGGGAATCGCGCGGCCGACGAGGTGCTCGCCCGCGCGACCAACCCACTCGCCCGCACGGCTGCTCAGCCAGCCGCAGACCGCATCCGCAGGGAGGCGGAGCAACGCGCCGTCACCATCGAGCGACAAGCGGACGAGAGAGCGGACGCGTTGGTCGTGCAGGCGCAGTCCCGGGCGGACGCGTTGTTGGGGGAGGCTCAAGAGCCGAGGTAGCCGCGTCCCGGCCCTATACCACCACCCGATCGGAGTCGATGACTCCGTCGACCATATGGACGACCCGGCGGCAGTGCGCGGCGATGGACTCTTCGTGTGTCACGATCAGGAACGCTGTCCCCGCTCGTTCATTGAAAGCCTTTAGCAACTCCATCACCTGAGCGCTCGACTCGGTGTCGAGGTTTCCGGTCGGTTCGTCAGCCAGGACGAGCATCGGATCCACCACCAGTGCCCTCGCGATGGCCACCCGTTGTTGCTGGCCCCCCGAGAGGTCCGTGACCTTGTACCGCTCTCGATCGGCGAGCCCGACCTCGTCCAAGAGGTAGGAAGCCTTGTCGCTCATCGCAGGTGTCTTCCGGCCATGCCGGGCGACCAGGGGCATCATCACATTCTCGAGAGCCGTGAAAGCCGGCAAGAGATGATGGAACTGGAAGACGAATCCGAGTTTCGTGCCGCGGAGCGTCGTCCGTTCCTCGTCGCTCAGGGGCCCGACATCCTCGCCATCGAGGAGAATGCGGCCCTCTGTCTGTCGATCCAGGAGCCCCGCGAGATTCAAGAACGTAGTCTTGCCGCATCCCGAGGGACCGGTCAGGGCACAGAACTCTCTTGATGCGAGCTCGAAGTCGATGCCCTTGAGCACCTCCGTGACCACCCGCTCGCCGTAGGTCTTGCGGATATCCCACGCCTGAAGAACCGCGACGGGATGGTCAGCCATTGCGAATCGCCGTTGCCGGGTCCAAGCGACTCGCCTCCCGCGCGGGAAGCACCGCCGCGAGGAGCCCAACCCCGATGGCAATGAGCGCCGAGCGCCCGTAGAGAAGCGGAGTGAGCGCGACGGGGAATGTGGCCGAGCCGTCCGGATTCCTGGCCACGCTGGCGAAGAACAGGGCGAGCACGATGCCGAGGGCGATCCCGAACAGCGAACCGAGCCCTCCCAGAATCCCCCCCTGAATAAAGAAGATGCGTGTCACCGATCCCGACGGTGTGCCGGTTGCTCGGAGGATCCCGATCTCTCTCGCCTTCTGCGCCACCGAGACCGCGAGCACGCTCGCGATCCCCAGCGCGACTGCCAGAATCACGAAGACCTGAATCATGATGCTGGACATGCTTTGGGAGCGGAGGCCGGTGAGCAGATCGCCGTTCTGTTCCATCCAGCTTTCCGCTACCAGCCCCGTTCGATCGCGAATCTGCTCGGCCAGCGCTTCGGCCTCGAACACGTCCCTTCCCTTCACCTCGATCGCCGAGACGCCTCCGGGAATTCCGAAAAGCGTCTGTGCGCCCCGCAACGATATGAAGACGAGGCTCTCGTTCAGCGTCACCGAGTTGTAGTCGAAGATTCCCGAGATCGTGTACACCCCACCGCGGTCCCCCGCGGCTTGGATGCGGACCCGTCCGCCCAAGGACACACCTAGCTGGCGCACCAACTCGGTGCCCACCACGACGTTGAAGCCGGCGAGGTCGAAGTTTCCCTCGACCAACCTGCTCTCGACGTCGACGATACTTCGGTAGCTCTCCAGCTCGATGCCGCGAACGGACAGAGCGATCGATCCCAGCCCACGAACAGCGAATGCCGGCCCGGTGACCGTCGGGGCCGCACCCGTCACACCCGGGCTGCGAAGCAGTAGCGCTTCGACCTCCTGCCATCCATCGATCGAACGGACCCGCTGCGGAGGCCGCTCCACTGTGGTCGCGAGCAGTTCGGCCCCTCTGGGCGGATGGATTCGCGGCGCCTCCTCGATGGGACGAACGAAGACCTGGGCCTGACTGCCCAGCGTACGATCGATGATGCTCACCTGTAACCCGGTGATGAGCGCGGACAGGAAGATGATCACGCCCACGCCCACCCCGATGCCGCTCAGGATCAGTCCGGTCTGAAAGGGTTGATCGCGGAGGTAACGAACCGCGACGAAGAGCTCGAACGGCATCCGGCGTTAGCCGCCGTCGGGGTCGTCGGCTCGGACCCGACTTCCGATACCTACGCCTGCCGCACCTTCCACCACCATGTCGTCCTCGGCGATGCCGGCCAGGATTTCCACGTAGCCCACGGCGCGGAGCCCGACCTCGACGGACTGACGCTCCACTCGACCCTCTCGCACGACTCCGACCCATGGATCGTTGGTCCCGAGACCCTCGACCGCGCCCTCGCGCATCACCCAAGCTCCGCCCTTACGACCCGTTTCGATGTTGACCGAAACGGTCATGTCCGGGAGCAGGAAGCTCGGGGGATTCGGAACCATGAGGCGAACCTCGATGGTGCCTTGGGTGGGGTCGACGGAGGGAGCGATCAAGGCCAGTTCCGCGGCGAACACCTGATCCGGAAACGCATCGGCGGAGGCCGTTGCGGTGCCACCCACCTTCAGGCTCCCGAGGTTCTCCTCGCCAGGGAATACCACGAGCTCTGTGGGACCGTCGAACGCCAGGTCCAGAAGCACCCGTCCGGGCGAGACCGCGTCCCCGGGTTCCACGAGACGCGACAGGACCGTGCCGGCCGCAGGCGCCGTGATCCTCGTAAGGGCCAGTCGCGCCCGGGCGGCTTCCAGCGCGGCGGTCGCCCTCGTGACAGCAGCCGGCTCAACGCCTCCGACCGAGCCCGCCGGCCGGAGCGCCTCCAGGCGGCTGCGCGCGTCCGCAGCCCGCTGCTGGGCCTGCTCGACCGCTTGCTGCGTCAGCCCTCCGTCCCGAAACACGCTCTGGACCCGCTCGAGGTCCCGCTGCGCCTGCCCCGACTCACGCTCTGCATCCTCGATGGACTGCGTGGTGGAGGCTCGGACCTCG
>JAOTVA010000269.1 GCA_029863645.1 Gemmatimonadota bacterium | reverse complement strand
AGTTTGCGTCGGCGGACACCGCCGACCACGCCAAGAAGGCGGTGGCGGGCATGTTCTTCGGCGTGGTGCTGGTCGAGGTGCTGATGATGCTGATCGCCCTGGTCGGCTTCGCAATCTACGCCGACGACTCGCGCTTCTTCCTGGCCGACGGCTCGGTCAACCGCGCCATGGCGGAAGAGATCATTTTGCGCATCGGCTTCGAGCAGTTGCCCGTCGTGATCGGCGCGTTGCTGCTGGCCGCCGGCGCCGCGATCATCATTTCGACCGGCAATACGTTTCTGATGGTGACCTCGACCAACGTGACCCGGGATATTTTTCAGGCTTTCTTCTTCAAGGACGCGAGCCCGAAACAGGTCGTGGTGTTGCAGCGCGTGACGATCGTCGGCATCGGCGTTCTCGCCTTCCTGATGATGAGCCAGTTCGAGACCATCCTCGAGATGGCGCTGATCTCGTACACGATGATCGGTGCGTCGCTTGCGCCGGCGCTGTTGGCCGCGTTCTTCTGGAAGCGCGTGACGCGCGCTGGTGGCGTCGCCTCCATCGCCGCCTCGATGGCGACGGTAATCGGCATCGCGGTTTTGAACTCGATCTACAAGGACAGCGCTGAAGGACTCTCGCTCCTCGGTATCTCGTTCCCGATGAACACGGACTACATCGCGATTCCGGCGGTCATCGTGTCGGTCGCGACGATAGTGATCGTGAGTCTGGCGACCAAGAAGCCGGACGAGAGCGACTGGAAGGAATTCATGGCGGAGTAGGGGCGGACGCCGACGAGGCCGCTGGGGAAGGGGTGGAAGGCGCTGGGGGTCAGGTCCTGAATTGCAGCGTTTCTGTCTGCGGTTCCGGGTTCGGAGTGACCTCGCGTGAGGGACCTGCACCCGAGAATGCTGTAATTCAAGACCTCTAGCGAAGAGGGCAGCACGTATTCCGGGCGGGAACGACGAGGCCGAGGCGGCTTCGGAGTAGGGCGACTGCAGCAGACGAAGAGCTGTCAAGCGGCGCGCAGAACAGTCCGCAGCCGCACCCGTCCCGGACCTCTGAGCGCGAGGGGCGGCGGCCGTCTCAGGCGGACTCCGCGACGAGCTCGAGGGTCTCAGGAGTCGTGCCGCCGCGTTCCAGACGCGAAGACCGCGTCTTCGTCGGCCGTAGGTGAAGACGGGAAGAGGCGCAGCGAGGAGTATTGCTCACGCCCCCAAGCCCTCATTCCAGCGCCTCGAGCAGCTCCGTGAACGCCGGCTTCTTCTTGTAGCGCTCGGTCATGATCGTGGCGGCACTCCAGCCGGGGAAGACTCCCGGGACCCAGGAGTAGCGGTCGGTGAAGCCCCACATGATGAACGCGGTGCAGTTGGGAGCCGCAAGGCAGACATCCATGATCTCGCGGTAGACGCGAGCTTGGGCGGCGAGATCGGCTTCGGTCACCGGCTCTTCGATGCGCACGTCGAGCTCGGTCACCTGAACCTGGAGACCCAAATCCGCGTAGCGCTGGAAGTTCTCGGCCATCGCGGTCTGCTCGAAGTCGCTGGTCACGTGGAGCTGGAAGCCGACGCAGTCGATCGGCACGTCCTGGCGGACGAGCTTTCTGACCATCGCATAGGCGGCGTCCGATTTCTCTTTCTGCCAACCTTCCATGTCGGCGTGGTTGAAGTCGTTGTAGCAAAGGGTGGCTTCCGGGTCCGCGCGCCTGGCCCAGGCGAAGGCCTTCTTGATGTACTTCTTCTTTCCCGTTCGGGACCAGATGGTCTCGCGAAAGGTGCCGCCTTCCTCGCTCATGGCCTCGTTGACCACGTCCCAAGTTTGGACGCGCCCGGCGTAGTGGCCGACGACGGTCTCAATGTGCTCCTTCAGCATGGTGCGAAGCTCTGACTTCGTCCAGGTGCCTTCCGTGAGCCACTCCGGGAGCTGCGAGTGCCACACCAGCGTGTGGCCGTGCACGAACTGGTTGTTGGTGGCGGCGACGTCGACGAGCTCGTCGCTCGGCGCAAAGTCGAACGTGTCCCGGCTCGGCCGCAGGCTCTCCCACTTCATGGCGTTCTCGGGCGTGACGACGTTGAACTGCTTTTTGAGCTG
>JAOTVA010000137.1 GCA_029863645.1 Gemmatimonadota bacterium | reverse complement strand
GACCACCCAGACATTGCCGTCCGGGTCGACGTCGATCCCGTGCGGCCAAACGAGAATCCCGGCTCCGAAGCTCGTCACCATGTTGCCCTGGGCGTCGAACTTCATGATGGGATCCATACCGGAGTTGATGAGACAGCCGCGCGCGTTCGTCGAGCAGCGGTCGGCCACCCAGACGCTCACGCCGTCAGCATCGATCTCCACGGTGCTGGAGGACCCGAACGACCGGCCTGCGGGCATCCGGTTCCAGCCTTCGATGGTGCGATACGGGTTCTGGAGGTTGTTGGTCGGCGCCATGTCCGCCTGCGCCGTCACGACCATGGGTGCGACGGTCAGGGCCGCGAGGGCCAGGGCCGAAGCCGCGATTAGGTGATGCTTTCCTGACATGGGTCGACTAACTCACTGAAGGGGTGGCGGTGGGTCGGGTTCCGATCGGCGGAGCCCCACCAGGGCTCAACCAGGCAGCCAACGTACGGCTGCCCGCATTTCCTGCCAAGAACCCGGAGGGCAGGTGGCGTCGATGTTAGAACAACACCGTCTTGTTGTTGTACGTCAGCACGCGATGCCGGACGTGGTGCCACACGGCCCGGGCCAGCACGACCTTCTCCAGGTCCTTTCCCTGACGGATGAAGTCCTCGATCGAGTCCCGGTGCGACACGTGAATCACGTCCTGTCCGATGATTGGGCCCTGGTCGAGGTCGGGGGTCACGTAGTGGCTGGTGGCCCCGATGATCTTCACGCCACGCTCATACGCCTGCTGATAGGGCTTGGCGCCCACGAAGGCGGGCAGGAACGAGTGATGGATGTTGATCACGGATCCGGCGAAGCCATCCAGGAACGTCCCGCCGAGAACCTGCATGTAGCGGGCGAGCACCACGGTGTCGACGTCTTGCTCCTTTAGGAGGCGCACTTGTTCCGCCTCCTGTGCGGCCTTGGTCTCCGGGAAGATCGGGACATGGTGGAACGCGATCCCGAACTTCTCGGCAGCGCCCCGGAGCGTATCGTGGTTGCTCACAATCAGCGGGATGTCGACCTGCAGCTCATCACTGTCGTGCCGGACCAGAAGATCGTAAAGACAGTGGCTCTCCTTCGTCACGAAGATCGCTACCCGCGGTCTGCGGTCCGTGAAGTCCAGCGAGAAGAAGGTGGGATCGAACGGACGTACTAGGTGGCGGGCCGCATCCTCGATGCCGTCCCTCGCAATGAGGAAGTCCTCCAGCACCCACTCGATCCGCGCGAAGAATACGTTGGCCTGGGCATCTACGTGCTGATCGAGATGGACAATGTTCCCAGAGTTGCGGTAGATGAAGTTGGACAGCTCGGCCACGATGCCGGCGCGGTCAGGACAGCACATTCGGAGAACGGCGTGCATATCAGGCAGGTCCAGCGCTTGCGGGTCTCACGTTCCCTCGTGTTCGGGCAGAATACGCCGAAGAATACCGTGGGGGGACTGGAGCAGGAACTGCCCGACAGCGAAGAGCACACAGGTGTCGCTTATCCCGAGGACAGGTAGAATCCCGCATGCCGAAAGACGCCCTACACGACCTCGAGCTTCTCTTCCGATCTCGACACGGTCTGGTCTACATCGAGACGGATGAGGAGGACCGAGCGAACACGCTACTCGCCCACGTCGCCGACCGGTTAGGCGTGCCGTTCTTCACCTGGACCCGGTCCAAGGGGCTGGGTCGGCGCGATCTCGAAACGTCCGTCTACGAAAGCGAGGAGCCGCAGAAGGCCCTTCAGCACGTCGCGCTCGCCCAGCAGGACGGGGTCTACCACTTTCGCTCGATTGCCGGCTCGCTCGTTGGTCAGGACCTCCTGATCTCACTGGTCCGCGACGCCGCGAAGAATCTGAAGAAGTTCACGGGCGCCCTGGTCCTGACCGGGGACGGCGGCGAACTGCCCGGGCCCCTAGGTGAGCTCGCGGCCTACGTCTCTCTCCCCGGGCCATCCGATGCCGAGTTCGGTCAGCTCTTGGCGCGCATCGTGCGCGACCTGTCCGCCCGCCAAAGCGTGAAGGTGACCGTGACGCCTGACGAGCAAGCCCGGCTCGTGCGCAACCTCTCCGGCCTCACCCTCATGGAGGCCGAGAAGATCCTAACCAAGGCGATTATCGAGGACGGCGCTCTCGGGGCCCACGACATCGAGAAGGTGATCGACGCCAAGCGAAAGGTCGTCGAGCGGGAAGGCCTCCTCGAGTACTACCCGGTCGAGACGACCATGGCGGGGGTCGCGGACCTCGCGACGCTCAAGGCGTGGCTGGCGAAGCGGAAGGCGGTGGTCCAGGACCCGGACCGCGCCGCCGAGTTCGGACTGGACTTCCCCCGCGGAGTGCTCCTGCTGGGCGTGCCCGGTTGCGGCAAGAGCCTATCCGCGAAGGCCGTCGCGTCGGAGTGGGAGCTGCCCTTGCTCAAGTTCGATCCGTCGAACCTCTACAACAAGTACATCGGCGAGAGCGAAAGCAACTTCAAGCGCGCCATGAAGGCCGCCGAACGCATGGCCCCGGTAGTCCTGTGGATCGACGAGCTGGAGAAGGCGTTCGCATCAGGCGGAGAGGACGGGGGCGTCTCCAAACGCATTCTCGGCAGCTTCCTCACGTGGATGCAGGATCGTCGAGGGGACGTCTTCGTGGTCGCGACCGCCAACGACATCCAGTCGCTGCCCCCCGAATTTCTGCGGAAGGGACGGTTCGGGGAGATTTTCTTCGTGGACCTTCCGGACGGCGAGACCCGCACGGAGGTCTTCCGCATTCATCTCGCTGCTCGGGGCCACGACCCGGCGGACTTCGACCTGCTCAGGCTCGCCGAACACGCGACCGGGTTCAGCGGCTCCGAAATCGAGGAGGTCGTCGTGTCGGCGCTATACACCGCGTTCTCCAGCGGGGCTAGCTTGGACACTGAGGCCCTTGCGGCGGAGATCGCTGCGACGAAGCCCCTTTCCGTCACGATGAGCGAGAAGATCGCCGCGATGAGACAGTGGGCAGAAGGGCGCGCGGTCCGGGCAAACTGAACCACAACGCTTCAACCGATCGGACGGTTTCGGTGTCCCCACGATGAACTTCCCAGCCAGGAGAATACGGATGTACAAGAAGGTCACTGCCCGCTGTGCCAGACCGGTTCGCGCCGGATCCGTCGCCCTCACCGCCGTGATGCTCCTCGGGGCGTCCGAGGTCCTCGCACAGTCCCAGCCGCCCGCCGAGCCACCCGCCGACTGGGGCGCCACATCGATCGATCACCTGAACGTGCCCTACCCCTACCCGGTCGAGTACCTGGACGTCGAGGTGTACGGCACACCGCTTCGCTTGGCCTACATGGACGCGGCCCCGGTAGGACCCGCCAACGGCCAGACCGTCGTGTTCTTCCACGGCTTCAACTTCGCCGGATACGCGTTCGGCCACACGATGGAGATCCTGCGCAACGCAGGCTTTCGTACCATCGCGATCGATCGGCTCGGCTTCGGCCGGTCCTCGAAGCCCGAAATCCACTACAACTTCCACATCCCGGCTCGGAACACGAAGCGGCTGTTGGACGCGCTCGGTATCGAGCAGGCGGCCATCGTGGGCCACTCGATGGGAGGCATTGTCGCGAGCCGGTTCGCCATGACCTACCCGGAAACGACAAGCCACGTCGCGTTCGTCAACCAGATCGGCCTGACCGACCAACGCCCCGGTCGTGAGTGGAACGAGCCGTCGACCGGGACCGCGCGTCCCACGCCCCTGCAGTACTACCGGCAAGTCGTCGCCTCGCACGCCCGCTACTACGTCCAAGGTTGGAAGCCCGAATATCTGGAGTGGGCAGAGGCCACGTACGGGCTGATCTTCAGCGGCGAGTTCGACCGCTGGCAGCGCGTCCGGAGCCTGCTGGGACAGTCGATGTTCGAGGACCCGGTCGTGTACGACTGGCAGCACATCTCGAGCAAAGCCCTCGTCATTGGCGGCGCCATTGACCCGCTCAGTCAGGACTTCGCTGCAGACGCGAGGAACGTCGCCGAGCAGCTCCAAAATGCGCAGTTGGTGCTCTATGCGAACGTCGGTCACAACCCACAGTTCGAGCACAGCGACGAGTTCCACGCCGACCTGATTCGGTTCCTCGAGTCGGATCCGGACGAACCAGCTGACCAGAGCTGGCGCGACTCGGATTGGGGCCGCTAGCGAGTCACGGCTTCCATGAGCCCCGCGTCGTCCTCCTGGGGGCGGTTCACGCGGGTCGAGACGGGACGGCACGTGTAGTCAGGAGCCTTATGGGGGCGGAGAAGCGACAACGCCGCCCGGCCGTCGTTGTGCCGGTCCAGCCACGCGTCCCGGTCGGCGTCCCCGACGACGACCGGCATGCGGTCGTGGATGGCCGCCACCTCGACGCTCGGCGGCATCGTGAGGATGGCGTACGTGTGCCGAGGCTCCGATCCGGGCCGGCTCCAACGCTCCCAGATGCCCGCGAACGACAGGACACCACCCTCGGTCGGGTGAATCCAGAAGGGCAGCTTCGACGCGCCCTCGCGCTTCCACTCGTAGAACCCGTCGGCCGGCACGAGGCAGCGCCGCCGCGCCACGGCCTCGCTGAACGAGGGTCGTGACAGCACCGACTCACAGCGCGCATTGATCAACGGTCTTCCTGGCGTGTCCTGCCAGCCCGGCACCAGCCCCCAGGTGAGGAGGCCCATTCGGCGGCCCCGCTTGTCCTCCGCGACGACAAGCGCTTGCTGGCCGGGAGTGATGTTGTAGCGCGGCACCACGTCGAAGTCCGGGAGTGGCACGCCGAACGCCTCGACCAACTCATCGGCGTCAGCCGTAAGCGCGTAACGACCGCACACGGCCCGCCTACCCTCTCAGTCGGAGCCGAGTTGGTTCGTGAGCAACTTATAAGCGATCGACATGAAGTCACTTTCGCTCACGATGCCCACCAGCTTGCCTTCGACCACGACCGGCAGGCACGTGACGTTGTTCTGCCGCATGAGGTCGATGGCCTCCAGCGTCGGCGTGTCTGGGGCGACGGACACCGGGTCACGCTCCATGATGTTCTTCACTGCCGGGACTTCGTCGGTCGAGGGATTCAAGCCCTCGGCCATGAGGCGGACGACGGACCGATACGAGACGAGGCCGACGAGTGAGTGCGAATCGTCCTCGACGAGTACGTGATGGATCTGCTCCCTATCCATGAGGAACGCGACCATATCGACGAGCTCTTCCTCATGGACGGTGAAGAGAGACGTAGTCATGAACTGCTCGACTTTCAGGTAGTTCAAGCGCCAGCCTCCCGCTTCGCTGATGTCCGCGTCATCCCACTCGTGACAAGGTAGCTCGGAGCACTGACGCGCGATCATCGCGGCCGTCACCGCCGCGAGCCGCTCCGCCTTCGTGCCCTGGCTCTTCATACCGCCGAGGGACCTCATCACCCAGCGGGCGCCGGTCGATCCGCTGTCCACGCGCCGCTCAATGACGTCGAGGTATCGCTCGATGTCCTCGGGGCGTACTCCCGTGGAGGCCAGACCCGATCGCGCCAAGGGGAGCGCCTCTTCCAGGATCAGCCGACGCGCGCCGACGGTGCGGCCGTCCAACCAACGGAAGCCGGCCTCCAGCCCGTGTCTCGCCGAAGCCAGAAAGTTGGCCTTGGCATCGGCGAAGTCGATGCGGGAGCTGACGTCGCCGTACTCTTCAAGTGACCCGAGCACGAGGCCCGACCAGAACGCGGCGTTCGCGACTTCGTCCAGTACGCTCGGGCCCGCGGGAAGCACGCGGCATTCGATGCGGAGATGCGGGGTCCCGTCGGTGATTCCGTAACAAGGGCGGTTCCATCGATACACCGTGCTGTTGTGCAGCTGCAGCGCCTGCAGCTTGGGCGTTCCACCGGTCCGCAGCGCTTCCATCGGGTCGTCGACCTCGATCGCCAGCAGCACCCGAAAACGTGCGACGTCTTCCTGGAACAGCTCGATGACCGACTCTCTGAGCCAGCCGTCCCCGAAGCGTACGCGCGGCGAGAGCTCCCGCACGTGTAGCGTGCCACTGCGGGCGTCCACGGACTGCTGGAAGAGCGCGATGCGGGTCTCCTCCCACAGGTTCTTGCCGAAGAGAATGGGCGAGTTCACCGCGGCCGCCATGACCGGCGCCGCGACTACCTGCGCCACGTTGTAGACCTTGGCGAACTCTGCGGCGCCGACCTGCAGGTGCACCTGAAAGCTCGTGTTGCACGACTCCAGGATGACCGAGTCGTCTTCAATATGGAGTTCGTCTATGCCCTCGATCCGCAGCCGGTGAGGCTCTCCCCCTCGCAGCTTGGTGAGGGCTTCGTTGAGGGCGTAGTAGCGCTCTCTCGGCGTGATGTTGTCGATGGTCACATCCGAGCGTAGTAGCGTCGGCAGGATCCCGGTAAGCACGACCTCAGCCCCGATGTCGCGCGCCGCCGAACGTGCCCGGTCGACCACCGCGGCCAGCTCGGACTCGAGCTCCGAGAAACACGTCCCTTCCAGCAACCGTGGGCTGAGATTGGCTTCGAGGTTGTAGAGCGCCAGCTCGGTGGTGTACGGCTCCCCCAAACGATCGAGCAACTCGAGCGCGACCGGCGCCGGGCGCCATCCCTCGTTCACCAGAAACATCTCTTGCTCTGCCCCGATCCGACGCACGCCGGACTCGAAAAGCTCACCCTCCAGCATCGCCTCGAAGGCTCGGAGGTCCCGCAGCAGGGCCTTGGTGAAGGCGCGCGTCTCCTCGGGGCCCACGTGCACGCCCGCAGCGTTCTCCCCGCGTTCGCCCATGGGCTGCCGAGCGCCTAGCGGATCAGCTGGGAGTAGAGCTCGACGAAGGACATCGTGTCGGCCGTACGGCGCATGATGTCGTCCGGCGACAGGCCGAGCGACTGAGACAGGACCCGGACGTTGACGAGAGCAACGATCTCCTGGGCGCTCGGGTGGATCTCGTCCCACCGATCCACAGGGGTGTCCCGGAAGGTGACGTACAACGTGCTGAGTGCGCCTGCCGACGCTGGATCCTGGAGCGGCACATGGAGCGCCGGCGCGCCGATCTGATAGCGGACGGACAGCTCCGTCCAGCTTCGGCCGGATTCCCGCAACGCGACAAGCGCCTCGGCCGAAACGCCCGCGCGGCGAGCGACGAAGAGCAGGACCGGGATCTCATCATGGGGTAGATCCCAGTTGCCGAGAATGGCGATCTCGCCCTCGGAGATCTCGAAGTACCTAGCCACGGCCCGGAAGTACGCGCTTTCCGCTCCGCTGTGTTGCTGAGCCTCTGAGGCAACCGCTGCGAACGACATCGTCGCGAGCAGGAGTACCGCGGGTGACAAGCGGATCACTCAGCCCTCCCGATGAGATCGGATCTGAGTCCTATAGTCGCCCCATTGCGCCCGCGAAGCCAGTTCCGTCTCACCCCGCCATCCTGAAGCCCCGGCACGCCTGCCATGTTGATGAGGCGGTCGGGCGGAGGCCGCCGAAATGACCCCTTCGGGCTCTTCCGGGCGTGGCACGACTCTTGAACTACTTAAGGATCAAGCCTCGGGGGGGGTGACCAGGGAACCGTGGGAGGCAGACATGAGACGGGATGACGAGGGAAGGGTTCCGGAGGTGGAAAGCCAGCTCCAAGAGCGGGTCGAAGAGACCCCGGCGAGTCACGTTGTCTTCGACTTCACGGGGCTGGAACAGCCGGATGTATGCGACTTGTCGCTCATCCTCACCGCGCGCCTACAGTCGGCGCCGACCGACAGCGTTTGGGTCCGGTCGCTACCCTGGCAGACTGCGAGGATCCTGAGGATCCTGCGGTTGGATCATCTGTTTCGGACGTACCCGACCGCGACGGACGAATTGAACTGAGGTCTGTACGTTTTTCCGGTACGGGGCGTCCTCTCAAGGGGACGCCCCGTCGGCTTTAGCGGTTGGCTCGCCCGGACGGCCCGTCGACGATGCGCGCGTAGCTGTCAGGATTCCACTCGGGTCGATTCTCAGCGTCGGCCAGCTCGACCGCGAGGTAAAACACCAGTCTCGCGACGCGCGCGGCCTTTTCCCCATCGATGCGGTCGGCCTCGTCATCGAGTCCGTGATAGTCCTCGTGGACCCCGTTGAAGAAGAAGAGGATCGGCACGCCCTTGCGCGCGAAGTTGAAGTGGTCCGAGCGCGTGTAGAAACTCTGCTCGGGCCACAGGTCATCGATCGCCGTCATGCCCAACTCGGGGTGCGCGGCGTTCACACGCTCCAGCGTCTCGCCCAGGTCGGAATGCTCCTTGCCGATCGCCACGATCGTGTCCGGCCAGTTCCGCCCGACCATGTCCATGTTGAGGTCGGCCACGATGCGATCGACCGGAACGGTGGGATTCTCGGCGAAGTACTCGCTGCCCCACAGTCCCTTCTCCTCGCCGCTCACCAGGATGAACATCAGGGACCGTCGTGGCGCGGCCGGTAGCGATGCCAGCGCCTCCGCGATCTCGATCACCGCCGTGGTCCCGGACGCGTTGTCATCGGCGCCGTTGTAAATCGAATCTCCGTTCTCGTTAGGACTACCGATCCCCTCGTGGTCCATGTGCCCGGAGATGACGACGTACTCGTCGCGCAGCGCCGGGTCACTTCCCACCAAAGTCGCGACCACGTTCGGCGCGGTGATCTCCTGATCGGCGTAGTGGAGCGCGACGGTCACGCCGGCGCCGGAGACTCGGTCCACACGCAGGGCCTGATCTGAGCGGGCCTGGAGTACACCGAGGTCGAAGCCGCTCCCGCGGATGAGCTCCGCGACCGCCGCAGACCGGATCTGGAGAACGGGCAGGAAGGGCTGACTCGCCCGGCCCGACTCGACCCAGCCCCTGGACAGTCCGGCTTGAAGCATCGCCTCGGCCGATGCGCCCCATGGGTCGTCGCCTGCCGCATTCACGACGAGCACCGAAGACGCTCCCGCGTTGATGAGCGCCACGAGCGTCCGGTACACTGCCTGGTCGACCCCGGCGGCGTCTCGCCCGAGCACCAGCAATGCGTGACTGCCCCGTACCGCGTTGTCAGCGAGGGCCGAAGCAGCACCCCCCGCGCCCGAAACGACCACCAGGTCGCCGGTCGCCTCGCCATTCATCACGTCGCCGAGCAGCGGGAGCGCGTCGGCTCCGAACTCGAGGCGCACATCACCTCTTTGCACGTAGGACCTGGTGCGATCGACCATCACGGACCGAAGCGGATAACGCTGGAAGAACGAGCCGTCCCCCGCCCCACCCCTCAGACCCATCCGCTCGAACTCCGAGGCGATGTATGCCGCGGTCT
>JAOTVA010000136.1 GCA_029863645.1 Gemmatimonadota bacterium | reverse complement strand
GAGCGCCGGACGCCACCGAGTGCCACGGGGTCCGTCGTGTGGCACGAGCGTTGGCACCGGGGTCGGTAGACCCAGGCGTACGCGCCCTTCGTCCACTTGTACCAGAGCGCCATTCGTCGAGGCCTCTAACCCGGCGATGTCGGGCCCGGAGTCCCGCGTCGCCACGATTCCGAGGAGAAGGCCTGCGACGCTTCCCACCAACGGGATCGCCACGGCGACCTTCTCGTCGTCTGGCTGTGCGATGAGGTCGAGGCCGGCCCCACCGAGTCCGCCCAGGACGCCCGCGATGCTGACGAGGCGCGCGCGGCTCCGGCTCACGTTCCAGCCGGGTGCTAGGAGGGCGGTCGCGAGAAGGGCCACATCTCCGCCGACGAGCGTCGCCGCCAGGAGGTCGTCGTCCTCCAGGTCCATCAGGATTCCGCCGGCCACCCCGAACCAGGTCCCCCACAGAGACCCGTAGTTCACTACGGTGCCGGTCCCGGGCGTGATGTCGCGGCCGGACAGGAGCGCCCCGACGCCGATGCCGGCCAAGCCTCCCACGACCATGGCCGCGAACGTCTCCTCGGCGCTGTCCTCGGTGTCGAAGCAGAACTCGTCTCCGAACGGCGACGTGTCGCAGGACTGCCCGACGCCGAGATCGAACACCTCGCGCCACCCGAAGCCTTGCCACGTTCCCCAGGTCCCACCGAGGGTGATGGCGCGCGCCTGGCCCTCGGTCAGGTCTAGCGAGCGGGCCAAGCTACGGCCTGCGAGGAATCCGGTAGGACCGCCCGCCAGTAGCCCGACTCCGTAGGGTTCGGGAGAGTCGGCTCCCAAAGCCCCAGGCACGGCCACGCCGAGCCACGCGCCATAGAGCGTCATCCACACCGTAAGCTCAACCGTTCCGTCTCCGTACGCGACGCTCGCGGGCGGCGCGACCAGGCGTGCCCTCGCGTCGGTCGCGGCGACGGTCGACCCGTATCGTGCAACGATGCGCCGATACAAGGCTTCCGCGACCTCCCACCGCCCCTCCGCTTCGAAGCCGCGTGCGGCTTCCAAAAGGACTTGAGCCGTGTCGGCTGGGGTGACTCTGGTCTGGGCTTGGACAAGACCTGGGGTTGCCCCCGCGAACCAGACCGCCAAGGAGGCACAAAGGAGGATAGATCGGGGACGCATCGGAACCCTGGGCTGAGGTTGAACCACAGGTACAAAGATCACATGCCGGCGGCCGAAGACCGATCCGTCGCATGACGTAGTCGGCGTGTAACAGCCCGCTGACTGCGGCTCGCTCAGCCGGTGATGCCGGCCCCCTCCAGGAGCGCCTGGATCGAGTCGCTCAGTGCGTTGTGCTCTTCGATGACCGCGCGGCATGAGGCCTCCGCGGTGAGCAGGCGCTCGGACCGTATTTCCCAGGCCGCTACAGAGTCGTTGTAGCTGTCGAAGACTCCGAGGTACTCCTCATACCGTTCGGATGGCACGCGACCCCCTCCGAGCGCCTCGAAGCTGTCGACCCGACTTCGGATCGAATCGATCGTCGCCGTCAGCGTCCGCAGCGACGATTCGCTGCCGGCTAAGGAGTTGCGGCAGCGATCGGAGGACACGCGCGCGCGATAGAGGTCCTCTCGCAGTCGCGTGATCTCGGCCGTCGTCTGCCGTTGGTCCATGAAACGGCGGCCGCCGATCATGAGCACCGCCACGGTACTCACGACGAGCGCCGCGCCAAGGGCGATCTTGGCCCACCGGTTCTTCATCTAGCCGCCGCGATGTCGGGGGACTCCTCGTCGTCCTCCTCTTCCGGCTCCCATCCTGCGCCGAGGTCGTTCCAGTTGAGGATGGTGTTGAAGCCCAGGAAGAAGGTTCCCTGCGTCTGCCACCGCCAGAACGGCCGGATCGCGAACATGACGACGTGTCCGTCCCCGAGCGGCGCGTCGACGACCTGCGCCCGTCCCGACAGGGCTTCTCCGCCCGACAGGGTGCCAGACAGTAGCATCTGGTCGGGCGACTCCGGGAAAGCCAGTACGACCCGTGGGTCCTCAGCGTCGTCTCGCTCGAAGCGACTCGCTAGTGCATGGAACGGCTCCATGAGGTCCGCATTGTCGTCATCGTCGTCGTCCGTGGCCGCGTTCGCGCCCAGGTCATAGGGCGAGAGGCTTGGCCGACTCAGCATCGGTGTGGTGTTCTGCCACGGACTGCCGCCCCCCTGACCGACCGACGGGGCACCGGCGGTCCGAAGCACCAGGTCTCCGCGGAAGAATACCGGCAGCTGAACCCCGTCGTAGCCGTAGGTGATGGGGCTGTTGGCGTCTACGATGATGCCGCGGTGGATCGATCCTGGGGCGACGAGGTCCTCCGGGTCTTCGACGGTTACTCCTGGCGTGAGTCCGAACTCCGGGAAGAGGGACGATGTGGAGCCCTCTACCAGAAGGGTTCCGCCTTCCCTGACGAACTTCGCAAGCTCGAGGAGCCCTTCGAGGCCCATGCCCCCTCGGATGTCTTCGCTTTCGTCGAGGCCGCCCAGGTTGGGCGTGCTGTCGGTGCGCTGATAGGGGAGGGGCAGCTCGCCGGTCATCGCTACGCCGTCCAGATGCGCCTGGGCGCTCCCACCCACATGCGGGTAGATGATGACGTCGTAGCGTTCGCGCAGGCCGCCCTCCACCACGAGCTTATCCGCGAAGTACTCGTACGGGACGCCGTAGTGATCCAACGCGCCACGCACCCAGCCTTCGTCCTGGGTACGCCGCCAGGAGTGCATGTACCCGATCCGCGGAACGTCCAGCTCGTGCGTGGGAATGTCCGGAACGTTCGACGTGGCCCACGCCGAGAGTCCGAGCTCGGCCAGGCTCGCTTCAAGGACCGCGCGGTCCGCTGCCGGGATGATGAACGCACCCGCTTGGAAGTCACGTCCCTGCAACTCGAAGTCCTCTTCGGCTGCGAGCATCGGCACCGACGCGTGACGGAAGCGGAAGGCCATGAGATTGTTGTCCGTCGTGTGATCCACCACAACGACATCCCCCCGCCCGGTGATCCCCCCGGCTCCCCTCGCGGGGCCCGTCAGGAGCGTCATGTCGCGGTCCAAGACCTCCGGGTCCTCGATCGCGGTGACGGTCACGTTGCGCATGAGCTGGAAGGTCCAGCCGGTATCGTCGTACGGTCGCGGGTTCTCCAGGGAGAACGACTGCAGCGAGAGGTACATGTCCGCCAACGTGCGGAACGGCTGGTCGGCGCGTGCGATGTAGTCGCCAGCACGCACCGAGACTCCGCCGGCCTCGAACGACTCGTCTGCGTGATGGATCTCTAGACCCTGACGCATCAGCTCATTGACCGCGTCCACCGCGTCGGCGCGCCGACGCTGATTGGCTGGAATCACCCATGCGTTCACCGGCCCGTCGACTCCGCGCTGCACGGCGCGCTTGTTCTTCACCCAGTAGTTGTCCAGAAACAAAGACGGGTGGTCGGCGAAGTACTTGAGGGAAAAGAGCACTGCCGACTGCTGGATATTCGTGTTGTTGCGTGGTCCCCACTCGATTTCGGAGAGCGGCGGATTGGGGCGGTACCATTCCCGGCTCGTGCCAGAGGCGCTCACCGTCAGCGTACGGTTCTGTGGCCCGTAGCCTGCTACTTCGTAGAAGCGTCCCGTTGAGTTGTGGGCGTGCGCGATTGTGAACATGTAGTTCGGGGTCCAGCCGTCGTAGAAGTTGTACGTCCAGACGCCGGGCACGCCCCGTTTCGACATTTGCAGTACGTCGTTCTCCGCGAACATCCACCACTCGGTGACAGTGATGGCGTCGAAGGCCTCGTTGTACGGACCCGTCCCCGTCGATGCGTACAGGTAGTTCTGCGCCTCGTGCAGGTCGTGCATGACCGTGGGGGCCCAATCGAGTTGCATCCGATTCACATGCTTCGTGAGCTGAAGCATCTGACCCATGGCGTCGCGGTTGTTGTCGTGCGCGACGTACTTGCCCCAGTACATCAGGGGGAGGTTGGGCTCGTCCTCGGGCCGGTCCTTGTTGAAGTAATACGTGTCGACTTGACGCTCGCGTCCGTCCACCTCGATGACCGGGGTGATGAACGTGATCACGTTGTCCCGGATGGACCGTACGAAGTCCGTCTCCTGCACCACGAGCCGGTACGCGAGCTCCTGGAGCATCTCGGGCCCGCCGTTCTCCGTGGAATGCATTCCACTGATGAGCCAGTAGATCGGCTTGGCAACTCCGTCGATGAGGACCTGCGCCCGCTCGTCTGACGTGACCCTCGGGTCCGTCAGCTCCTGGAGGAATCCTCGGTAGTCGTCGAGGTTGGCGATGGTCTGTTCGTCGGCGATCGCCATGACGATGGTCTCGCGCCCCTCCTCGCTCAGTCCGATCGACCAGACTGCCGCGCGTGGGGAGGCGTCGGCGATGGCGTACATGTACCGGTGGATGTCGGCCGCGTAAGTCAGCTCATCGGGTGTGCCGACGATTCTGCCGTGGAAGTCGAGCGGCGTCGGCACGGTTTCGGACGCCGGGAGGTGGTCGACCAGCTCGGTCGTGATGCGCTCGTCCTGAAGATGCTCCGCGATGAGCGCGGTGTACTCCTCGTCGATCGCCTGCTGGCCGGCGGCGGGGGCACCGGCCGCCGCTAGAGCGACGAGCACTGTGAGTACGATGCGGGCCATGCGTGTTCCTCCGACGAGTGGTGCCTCCGGGCGTCGGCAGAATACCTATGCGTCGCGCCGCGGGCTATTGAGGCCCTTGTGCCTCCCAAACGACGACCTGCGGATAGGGGTCGCTGCTCACCGAGTACAGCCTCGTTCCTTCCGCGGCGAGAATCAGAGGGAGTTCACGCGTCCGGCCCAGCTCAGCTCCGTTCTCCAACCCGAGCAAGCGCGACTCGAAGACCTCCACGTCTCCTTCGGCCGAGAACTCCGAAGTGCGCAGCTGGTGCTGCACGAGTGCCACCGCACTGCCCCAGGGAACGATCGAGCGGAGCAGGTGCGATCCGTCGGACTGATCGAACGCCCGACCGAGCCCTATACCGTCCAACGTGTACGCCGACATGGGGTTGAAGTCGTCGAGCTCGCGGTCCCAGAGGGTCTGACCGTCATGGTCGTGCATGCGAATTCGCGAGCCGAAATAGCTCGCCTCGAAGACGCCGTTGAGGGTGCATAGCAACCCCGAGGGCGTCAGCTCCTCGGTCGCGATCTCCTGAAGCTCGGGGCCGAGCGTCTCCACGCCTGGAATGTCCGGGGCAGGGCTGAACGAGCGGACGAGTCCCTCCGTTCCGATCTCGTGCACCACCTGACCGTCCTGCCAGTAGCTGAGGTAGACGTGTTCCGGCGTAGCGCAGAAGCCCGTCTCGCCGAATGCAAAAGCGCGGCGCGCCGCGGTGAGCTCGACTCCCGCGTCGGTGACAGAGAAGAACGAGACCCACGAGTTGCCTTGGTCCCAGACCAGGAGCTCCCCGTTGCGGCTCCAAGCGATGCCCGAGGGACGATCGAGCGTTCCCTCGGCGACGCCGGTCGCCGAAATGGACCCGACGAGGGCGCCTGACGCGTCGAACACGCGTACCGCCGGCGCCTCGAGATCGAGAACCGCGAGGCGTCCGTCCGGAGCGGCCTCAACGTCCCAGATTCCTCCGAATGACTCCTCTCCGGTCGGGGCTCCGACCGCGAAGAGCGAGTCGAGGCGGAGGCCTTCGAGGCTTGGCAGCGTTACCGGAGCGGCGTCCCCCCTGCACGCGGAGAGGAAGACCACGGAGGCGCCGAGCAAGAAGGCTCGGCGAGCACCCCTTTCAGTCATCTAGGCATCGTCGGGTCGAGGACGGGACGTCCACTCCCCCCGAAATGAGCGGCGTGGGAGTCGACGTTGAGCTCGCTCTTGGTCATCACGCCCAGCGGAAAGCCCCCCTGGAAGAAGATGCCGTGCTGCAGGGCCATGGACTCCCAATCGTCTCGAGTCGTGATGCGGTACTCGGGGTCGAGGAACTGATCCAGGGCCTCGTCGAGGGCGGCGTGCACGTCAGGCACATCAGGGGAGGCCAGGATGTCCGCGAAGACCTCCTGCATGAAGCTGAGGTTGTCCATGATCATGGAGGCTTCTGTGCCGAGGAAGATCATCCCGGGGCAGATCGCAGGGGCCAGCGGAATCTCGCTCGGAAAGAACTCGGGTGGCTCACCGTAGCTGAGCTTGAGGTGGTACCGGTTGGTCACCGTATCGATGCCCGCCTGGCGCACCTCCTTCTCCGGGAAGTCGGTGATGGGCTCGGTCGCCGCCAGCTTCAGCCAATAGCCTGCCCAGATGACGCCGCCCAGATCCGCGTAGCCGCCTCGGAACTGAAAGGCGTAGGGGTGATCATACAGGACATCCATTTCTTTCGGCCGCGTCGGTAACGCGATGTCCGGCCGACTCTGATAACGCTCCACCGCCTGGGCGACCGCAGCCCTCCGCTCAGCGAACACGGTGAGGCTCGGGTCGACGAGAACGCCCATGACGTCCCTGTAGAATTCGTTACCCCACGCGATGACTTCGGCCGCCTTGGCACCGAGTACCGCGAATCCTGCAGCGGCCTCTTCTGCGGCATGGTCGGCGCGGCCCTCTTCGGCGGTGAGCCTTGTCAGACGGTCGACAATGTCGAACTCGAACTCGAAGGTCGGGAGACCGTCTCCGTTGGCCCGGACGATCTCTCCCTCCTCGAAGAGGCCCCCGAACAGGAGCCCGTGGGCCCTCTCGAGTCGGATGAGGAGGTCGTAGAAGTCGGGGTATTCCCGCTCGAGTACCGCAGCCTGGGACTCCGATTCGCGGCTTGCGAGCGACTCGCTGGCCGACTGCGCGGCTATGGGTGCCCCGAAGGCCGGAATGAAGGCGAAGGCCGCGAGCGAGAGCGCGCCGGCTGCGTGCGAATACTTGCTCATTCGTCGTTTGGTACCGGGGATTGTCGTCGGCGCTGCTCTACACCAGAGTGGCCGCAGGGTGTCGATCCGGCAACACGGTCCACGAGTTCGGGACCCCGTCCGGGTTTCGGTGTAGATTGGCTACTGACGTTCTAGCTAGCGATGCGAGTGGAGTGATGAAGTCGATGCGAGCGATGTGGATTTCGAGCCTTGCCGTCCTGCTGGCGGTTTTCGCACTGCCCGTCCTCTCGGCCGATGCGGCCACGTCGAGTGCAGAGATGATGCATATCGTTCTCGACGCCTCAGCGCCTGAGGATGAGTCCACGAGCGCCGAGCCGGTCGACGAAATACGCCTCTTCTTCTCGGATGCGCCGCTTATGCGGGGTGCGTCCGTGCGGGTCGTGACATCGGCGCGGCAGCTCATGAGAACGAGCCCGCCGGCTCCAGACCCGGTGGACTCGAAGCAGCTCTTCGTGAAGATCGACCCCCCGCTGCAGCCCGGCTCT
This sequence comes from Gemmatimonadota bacterium, assembly GCA_029863645.1. GTDB lineage: Bacteria > Gemmatimonadota > Gemmatimonadetes > Longimicrobiales > Gaopeijiaceae > UBA2982. Next base: position 1,919 of record JAOTVA010000136.1, on the reverse strand, counting down.
TACGTGGTGCAGTGGCGCTGCATCGCAGACGACGGCCACGTGATGCGCGGTGACTTCACCTTCGAGGTCACCGCTGAGTGACGCTGTACGTCCTCACAACCTTTCAGCAGTTCGCGCTCTTTGTTGGGGTGGTCATCGCCGTCGGATGCGTCGCTTGGTCGTTGGTGATCGCTCCGCGCGCGGAGCGCCTCGTCGCCGAAAGCGAACGCGCCGGCCTTGTCCGCGTAGAGCGAGGAGTCGGGTCGGTGGGCTTGCTGGCCGCATCGGCTCTCGTCGGGGGGTGGCTGCTTCGCGGGATCGTTCAGCTCATGGCCTTTCGCGATCCGTTCGTACCGCTCGGCGAAGACGTTTCCTTCCTGCTGTTCGACGTTTTCTGGGGCACCGTGTGGATGGGCCAGGGGGCTCTGGTGATTCTCCTGGTGCCTGCGTTCGCGTTCGCGCGGCCGCGCGTTGATGGCGAGGGGAGCGGTGGAAGCTGGTGGGCGGCGGGCGTGCTCACACTGGCGATCGTGGCCTCACTGTCTCTGTCGAGCCACGCGATGGGTGTCGAGTCTGGAAGGCCCCTCATCGTGACGGCGGACGCGCTCCACTTGTTGACCGCCGGTAGCTGGATTGGCTCGCTCGCGCTGATTCTTGCCGTCGGACGTCGGGGTGGCCGCCCGGTTTACGCTGCCCAGCTCCAGAGCTTTTCGCCCGTGGCCGTTGTTAGCGTGACCACGTTGACGGTGATGGGCGTGGTGCTCGCTTGGACCCACCTGGTAACGCCCTCCGATCTTTGGACGGGGACATACGGTCGAGTCCTGTCCGCCAAGGTGGTCACGGCGTGTTTGGTCTTCGCGCTGGGTTTCTTGAACTGGCGCAAGGGCCTTCCCGCTGTCGAGACCGAGGAAGGGGCTGCTGACGTGCATCGCCGAGCCGCCTTCGAAGTGTCGGTCGCCGTGGGCGTGTTGCTTCTCACCGCCGTTCTGGTACACTCGCCGAAACCGTAAACCGCGATCACTGGAACGAATACCCGATGAACCACGGGAGACGAGCGGCTGAGCCTCGGCCCGTCCGCAGGCATGCGGGTGCAGTTCTCACGGGTGCCGCGCTCCTGGCATCGGCCTGCTCCGCAGGGTCCGACGACCCCGCGAGGTCCGCCGGCCATGCGCTCTACGAAGCGGAGTGCCGGATGTGTCATGGAGAGACGGCGCTCGGCGACGGCCCGATGGCGACTAGCCTGCCTGTGCAGCCAGCGAGCCTCATCGAACATCTGGGACACCACACGATGGCCGAGCTGACCCGCTTGGTCATTTCTGGCATCCCGCCCGCGATGCCTCCCGCCGCGGTCAGTGAGGAGGAGGTTGGGCTGATCGTCGACCACCTGTGGACGCTGGTGCCCGCCGACCAGGTGGCGGCACTACGGGGGATGCAGCGCCAGATAGAGGAAGCGGGGCAGCGTGCATCCGCCAGCGCCGAGCGACTGGAGTTCGCCTTCACGGGGACGATCGTGCGAATCGACGACGCGACGAGAATCGTGGCCGTCCAGAATGAAGACATCCCCGGCTGGATGATGTCCATGACCATGAACTACTACCTGCAGCCGCCCGAGGTCTTGGAGACACTCGTACCGGGCGACCGGATCACGGCGACGGTCTACTCGGGCGACGTCCAGAACCTCTACCAAGTCGAGGCCCTGCCGGAGTAGTTGGCTGCGTGGGTTACCTGGCAGGCCAGACTCCGCTCCGCGACCTTCGCGCAGAGGCGGTTGCATCGTGCGACCGGCTCAGTCCACGAATCGGAGGTAGATGATGGCGTTCTCCAGGCCGGCGCTGCGCCTGGCGCTCCTGCTCCTGCTCCTTCCGCTCGGAGCCGGGGCGTGCGGCACCGAGGGTGACCAACAGGCTGTTTCGATTGCGGCCGCGTCCTTGGATCCGAAT
>JAOTVA010000021.1 GCA_029863645.1 Gemmatimonadota bacterium | reverse complement strand
GCCGTCGCCCCCGGACGGTACCACACGATGTAGCCGTCACGATCCATGACGATAGGGACCCCAGTCACCGAAGGCAGGGAGACCTCCATCATGAGGAGGGGGAAGGTCGCCTGACCCACCACATTGGTTTGGATCGCGGCGAGCGCAGCGGGCAGGGGGGCGGTCGAGAACTGCCCCACCGAAGCGACTCCCCGGGCACCGCCCGCGCCGACCGGCGTGACCAGGAAGTCGTACGTGCTTGCCGCTCTCAGTTGATGCAGCTTCACCGTGTGCGCTGTCGCGGCCTCGGGACTGATGACCCGGAGGCGAGGGCCACCTGGGGTCCAGTAGTCGACCTCGACGGAAGCACTCCCATCCAGTTCCACGTCGAGAGACTGGAACAGCGTCGTAGGCGGAGCTGCCGGCGTGAGCGCCACGATGGTTGGGATCGCATCCGCCGGACCCGTCGGTGAATCGCTGCACCCGACCAGCAGGACAGCCCCCGAAACCAACAGGAGGATAGGGCGCTGGGTCAGCTTTGACATATCGCAACGGCCCTAGAGCGCGGTTCAGTGGGATGGTGGAGAACTGCACACTGTGCTGGGTTGCTGGAGGACGGCAATGGGCTCCCCCAAGAACTGGCGTGGGTCCATGCTCAACGGCGCTGACCAATCTTCCTTTTCTATCATAAGCGGCTTATGATATGGCATGAACGAAATCAAGCGATACCTGTCCGAGATCGGCGCGCGCGGAGGAAGGAAGAGCCGACGCACGCTCAGTGCCGAGGAGGCCCGCGCCATGGTCAAGGTGCGCGAGGCGCGACGCGCGTTCCGGAGGTACAGGGCCCAGTGCTTCTGGTCGTACCGGCCGGACCTGGATATCGGCCCGGAGGACGTCTCCTGGGTCGCGGAGCAGCTGATGAAGCACGGCGACCGCGAATCGTGGCGGATCGGCGCACGCCTGTGCCGCTAACAGCCTTCCAGCGGGAGCTGCTCGCCACGCTCGCGACCCGCCCGACCGACGACCGGTACCTCGCGGGCGGCGCGGCGATGCACTTCGCTCCCACCTCGACCCGATACAGCGACGATCTCGACTTCTTCCACGACTCGGAGAGCCGGGTTGCATCAGCGTTCGATCAGGACCGTGGCACGTTGGGAGACGCCGGATACGAGGTGGACGTAGACCTTGTTCTTCCTGGCTTCGTCCGGGCCGTGGTCGGGAAGGGTGCCGACGCAACGCGCATCGATTGGGCCCACGACTCCGCGTGGAGGTTCATGCCGCTCGTGCGCGACGAGCTCGGCGGGTTCCTACTCCACCCTATCGACCTCGCCGCGAACAAAGTGCTCGCCCTCGCGGGGCGCGATGAGCCGAGGGATTTTGTGGACATCCTCTTCGTCCACCGGACAGTCCTGCCGCTCGCGGGCGTCAGCTGGGCGGCGGTCGGCAAGGATCCCGGCCTCTCGCCCCTGTCGCTGCTCGAGTTGCTGAAACGGCATGGTCGCTACCGTCCGGAAGACTTCGAGCGGCTTCAGCTCACCGAGCCCTTCGATCTCGCCGCCGCCAAGAAGGAATGGCTCACGGCGCTCGGAGATGCGGAGGCGTTCGCTCGCGAGCGGCCGCCGGAGGAGAGCGGATGTCTCTACTACTCGCCGAGTCTCGATCGTTTCGTGACGCCGTCACCCGGTGTCGCACTTGGGGAGCAGGGGCTGGTGCTGCATTTCGGGCGACCGGGAGGGGTACTTCCCCGGATCGCGGACAGCCGGATCGACTCTTCGCCTGGCACTAGCTAGCGCATACTCGAGCCTGACGCTACGGCCGAGTAAGGTCGCTGACCTGACGCAGCTGGAGTTCGAGCCCGTATCCCGACACGGACTCACGTTGCTCGTTGGCTCGTGAGGCCGCGTCCTCGACACGAATGCCGATCAGGGGTGCGGCGCTCGCATCGAGCGGAACGAGGCGGATGAGCGGCCCCGAAGTAATCTCGCCGAAGACAGCGATCCTCAGGGTGTCGGCGACGCGAACCGAGTAGACCACCAGGCTCCGATCATCCGGTATCAAGTCGACGGCGCCTGTCGGGAGCCCATACAGTGCGATCAGCACCGCACCGTCGTCGGCGAACGGCGTCGCCAGCGAGACGACATAGCTGCCCGACCTGTCGACGATGGTGGTTGGATCGCCGCATCCCGCGACGAGCGTTGGGCTCCCGGCTAATTTTCGGCGTAGCGGAATCTACAGACTCATGATATACTCATATCATGAGTACAAGACTGCAGGTGGTTTTGGACGAAGAGGAGCTCGAGGAGATCCGCCGCGCGGCCCGGCGACATCGCTTGACCGTGTCCGAGTGGGTGCGGCAGGCCCTGCGCGAGAGCCGACGCGCGGAGCCTCGCCGAGACGAGGAGCGCAAGCTGGAGGTAGTACGCGAGGCGGCCGAGCACGCGTACCCGGTTGGGGATATCGGTGAGATGCTCCGCGACATCGAGTCCGGGTACTTGGGCGACCAAGAGTGATCTTCGTCGACTCCAACATCCCAATGTACCTGGTAGGCGCGGAGCACCCGCATAAGGCAGATGCGAAGCGCCTTTTGGAGCGCCACATCGCGGCCGCCGATCGCCTGGTAACAGACGCAGAGGTCTTCCACGAGATCCTCCACCGCTACGTCGCGATCAGGCGGCGGGAAGCGATCGACGCGGCCTTCGAGGCACTGGTTGGGATAGCGGACGAGGTGCTTCCCATTGAGCTCCAGGACGTGCACGCCGCCCGGGCGAGCCTTCGCGCTCACCCGGGACTCTCGGCGCGGGACGCCCTCCACGTAGCCATCATGCATCGTCACGGGGTCACGCGGATCATGAGCTTCGACGCTGGCTTCGACGCGGTCGAGGGGATCGAGCGGATTCGGTGAGCTGGAGGGGAGGGCCTTCCACCCGGCTGACGGTCTCGGCTCGCGTATCTCTGGACTGCCCCGCATGTTGTCCGCGTGGACACTGCGGACGCGATCACCCGCCTGAATGCGGCCCTTGAAGGCCGCTACCGCATCGAGCGCGAGCTCGGGGAAGGCGGGATGGCGATCGTGTATTTCGCCAGGGACCTACGCCACGTTCGTCCGGTCGCTCTCAAGGTCCTGAAGCCCGAGGTCGACGCCCTCAGGGGGGCCAAGCGTTTCCTGGCCGAGATTCGCACCACGGCGAATCTGCAGCATCCCCATATCCTGCCGCTCTTCGACTCAGGCCAGGTCGACAGCTTCCTCTACTACGTGATGCCGTACGTCGAGGGCGAGACTCTAAGGGACCTCCTCGAGCGAGAGGGCCGGCTCGAAATCGACGAGGCGACTCGAATCACGACCGCGATGGCGAGCGCCCTCCACTATGCTCACGAGCACGGGATCGTCCACCGAGATGTGAAGCCCAGCAACGTCATGCTCTCCGGTGGGCTACCTGTCGTCATGGACTTCGGCGTGGCGCTCGCATTGGAGCAGGCCACGGGCGAGCGATTGACACTTCCCGGGTCGCCCTTGGGGACTCCTCCCTACGTCAGCCCTGAGCAGGCTACCGGAGATGGGTCGGTCGACGCGCGAAGCGATGTCTACTCACTTGGTTGTGTGCTCTACGAGCTGCTTTCCGGGGAGCCACCGCACAGGGCCCGGTCGGCACAAGCCATCGTAGCGAAGCGACTGACTGTTCCAGCTTCGTCCATCCGCTCGCTACGCCCGGAAGTACCGGCACGAATCGACCGTGCATTGGCTCGTGCCCTCCAGCTCCAACCCAGGCATCGACAACAGACGATCGTCGAGTTCAGCCGTGAGCTTGCCCCGGATGTTGGCCGCAGTGGGAGCGCCGAGGCTCCTCTCCGCCGAGGGGCGCCCATCGCCCCCGCTCAGACGCCGTTCATCGGCAGGGCGAAGGAGCGAGCAGCCCTCCTGAAACGACTGGATGACGTCGGACGAGGTCGCGGGTCACTGATCCTGTTGGGCGGTGAGGCCGGCGTGGGGAAGACCCGCCTCTCCGAGTTCCTCCTCGAGGAGGCCCGCAAGCGTGGATACATGAGCGTCGTCGGCCACGCCTATGAAGTAGAGGGAACGCCACCCTTCGCGCCGTTTCTCGAGCAGCTCGAATACACCGCCAGGGTGGTCCCACCTGGAACGTTTCGAGAAGCGCTTGGAGACGCGGCCCCCGAGATCGCCCGCATCATGCCGACGCTGCGTCAGCACTTTCTTGACATCGAACCCGCGATCGAGCTGCCGCCTGACCAAATTCGCCACTACTTGTTCCACCAGTACCGTGACTTCTTGGAGAGAGCGGCTCGGATCGCGCCACTGGTCTCACTGTTCGACGATCTCCACTGGGCTGATGAGGGATCCCTTCTGCTGCTCGAGCACCTCGCCAGAAACATCCACGACATGCCGGTGCTGACGGTCGCGACATACCGAGATTCCGAGTTGGACGCGACCCGACCGCTGGCGGCTTCCTTCGAGCGTCTGCTGAATCAGCACAGCCTGTACCGAATCTCGCTGAAGCCGCTCCCCAAGGCGGAGGTCGCGGAGCTCTTAGAGGCTCTCGGCGGCTCGTCTCCTCCCGGAGCGTTCGTCGACGCGATCGTCCGTGGCACGGAAGGCAACCCGTTCTTCATTCACGAGGTGTTCCTGCATCTGCAGGAAGAGGGTCGACTCTTCGACAACGATGGTGCCTGGCGCACAGGACTCGCTTCGGAGGGGTTGGAGGTGCCGGAGAGTGTGCGTCTGGTGGTCGGTCGCAGGCTCGAACGCCTCAGCGCCGATTGTCAGGCGATGCTCACCACGGCGTCAGTGATCGGTCCCCGCTTTTCGCTGCCGGTGCTCGAAGCGGCGGGCGACCTGAGCGGCGAGGACCTGTTGGACGCCATCGATGCTGCGGAGGGAGCGCAGTTGATCGACGCAGTCAGCACTCGCGAGCCGGTCTACAAGTTCACGCACCAATTGATTCGTCAGACGCTGGTCGAACGACTCTCCGTTCCCCGCCGACAGCGCTTCCATCTCCGGATCGCCGATGCCATGAAGCAAGTACTCGGCGATCGAGTCGAGGACCGGGCGTCAGACCTGGCACACCACCTGTTTCACTCCGGTGCGGCGGCCGATTCAGGCGAAACCCTGCGCTTTCTGCGAGTCGCCGGTGACCAGGCCCTCGCGCGCTCCGGATACGAGGAGGCTCTCGCACACTTTGAGCGGGCGCTGTCCCTCCATTCGGTTCCGGAAGGGCTCGCGCCAGTCCTCATGGAGGGCAAGGTCAACGCCCTGGACGGCATCGGTCGTTGGCAGGAAGTGATCGAGGCGGGCAGGCAAGCGCTGGAGATGTACGAGGCCGTTGGCGATACGGACGGGTTGGCCCGGGTGGCAAGGCTGGTGTGCTACCGTCTCGAATGGCGGATGCGTTACCGGGACGCCGCAGAGCTGGGCCGAAGCGCGCTGGCGAAGCTTTCCGAAGCCCCGAGCCCGTATCGGGCTCGGCTCAAGTGCCAACTCGGCACCGCCTTGGACCTGATCGACGAGCCGGGGTCGAGGGAGCTCATTGAGGAAGGCCTGTCCGAAGCGGAGGACCTGGGTGCCGGTGCCACCGTGTTGCACGGCAAGGCGCTGCTCGCTGCTTGGTGGTACCACCAGGGCTTCTTCGTCGACGCAATCCGCGTATGCGGAGAAGGGCGAGAGCTCCTCAAGGATGCAGCGGATCAGACGACCCGTGCGGACTTCCTATGGATCGAGGCGCTCACGCTACCGCTCGTCGGCCGACTCGAAGAGGCGGAGCGGGCCATCGGTGAGGCGCGGGAGGTCGGCAAGGAACGCTCGGAGGTGGGGGCGGAGCTCTGCGCCGCGTTCGGGGAGGTTACCGTCGCGGGAATGAGAACGGGCGACGGCCGTCGAATCGAGACGCTCTCGAAAGCGCTCGCCGAAGGCTTCCGTGAGGCTGGGGGTTGGGCGCGAGCGGGGCATGTCTGGGCCGGCCTCGGATGCCTGTGGAGAGGAGAGATGGAAGCAGCGGTCGAGCTCATGGCCGTCGAGGCGGGTGCGATTCGAGAACCACGCCTCTGGGGTTCGCTAGCCGGCGGGTGGCGCTTCAGGACTGCCGCGTACGCTGGCCGTGCCGACGCCAAGGATCTCTTCGAGCGCGTCGAGCCCACGCTCTTCAAGACGGGAAGAAGGGCGTTCCCCGGCGACGGGTTCGGGCTTCACGCAGCCATCGAAGGGCTGGCTGTGCTCGGCGAGATCGATGCGGCGGCCCGCCTCTACGACGACGCGGCCGAGTCTCTCGGACGAGGGACGGTGGGCCACATCGACGGCCTGTGGGAATGCACCACCGGGATCGCGGCGGCCTGTGGCGCGAACTGGGAGGCCGCGGAGGGGCACTTCGCAGCAGCTCTGGCACAGGCTGAGGACCTACCGCACATGATGGCGCGCAACGATATCAGGCGCTGGCTCGCGTGGACGCTGTTGAGACGGCGCGGGCGAGGGGACACGCAGCGGGCGCGGCAGCTATTGGAGGAAGCCTCGACAGGCTATGAGCAACTCGGCGCCCGGCTATACCACAAGATCGCCCGGGAGGTGCTCGCGACGAAGGCGTAGGGCGAATCGGGCACAAGATGCGCGTACGCCGTGGAGCGCGTACCTTGTCGAAGCTTCAGTCCCCTGAAAGTCAGGGAGGTGCGTATGGGATCGGACGCGACCCTGAGGTTCCAGAGTCATCTGCTGAGGTTGGGTGCCTCGGCCATGGTGCTCAGCATCGTGCCTGCGTTGCTGGGCGGCTTCGACCTCACCGCTTCAGCCGAGTACGCGATCGCGACGCACGTCGCGATGCTGATGATCGGCGTGCTTTTGCTCTGCGTAGGCCTCTCGTGGAACTCGCTCAAGCTTACCGCGGGTCGAGAGCACTTCGCCTTTTGGTGCATCGTTTTCGGCGGCTTTATCGTGTTCGTGACGGGCACTCTGGCCGCACTCAAGGGAGTGGGCGGCGAGACCTTGTCCGCCTTCGACCCGGACGCCACGGGAAGTGCAGGAGCCGAGTTGCTGGTATGGTTCCTCCTCGTCCTGGCGGGCGTGCTCTTGTTGATAGGGCTGGTGCCGATTGGCGTCCGCGTATGGTCTGGGTTAGAGGGTGAGAGGTCTCCCGCCAAGAAGTCTCTTCCCGAAAGGTTTGCAGAGGGTCTCAACCTCGACCCTCGGGAGGAGTCCGCTGGGCCGGTGTTGTTCCGCTGGGGGTTCACGCTCATGTGGCTCGGCGTGGCGTCGGCGTCTCTGCTCCACGGCCTGCTCGGTCGCCGGCTCCTCGGGGTGGTCCCGCATGCCACGATCGGAATCACCGCACTGATTCTCATGTCCATGGGGCTCGTCTGGAGGTGTGTTACGACGAACCTCGTCAGGCGGGCCCGTCGAGCAAGGGTCCGTTTTGCTGAGGCCAGAAGGGCCGGTGTGGCCGGTAAAGAACGCGATCAAATCAAGGGCGCCAAAGACAGAGAGGAATGGAAGCTCAAATGGACGCCCAGGGTCGTTCGCTGGGGGCTCCTCAGTGGATTACTTCTCAACGTGGGCGCGGGGTGGCTGGCTTCCCGGAATGGCCTCCACACCGACCCGCTAGCGGCTGTCTCCGCCGGCTTCCTCGCAGTCGGTGGATATGCGAAGCAGGTGAAGCTCGTCGCGCTGCTTGCGCTGCTAGCGAACTCGATCGGTATCATCGCCTTCGCGCACGGCATCTACGACCGCGGGCCGGAGGACCCGCCTGCCACGAGCATGGACGAACGCCAGGCAGACAGACTCCGTCGCTTCGGCACCCTGGCGCTGGTGATCGGCTTTCTGACCGCTTGGCTTCCCGAGCTCTCCAGGGTCCCGCGGTTGGGTGTCGGCACCTACGCCACGCTGCTGATTATTGGGCCGATGTTCCTTTGCTTCTCGCGAATCTGGCAGATGGAAGCACAGCGGCAGAAAGAAGCCGAGAAGCAGAGGCTGGTGGAGGCTGAGCGAAGGAGGCTGGAGAAGGCCGGCGGCGAGCGGATTGCCGCGAGGGTGAACGCCGATGCGCAGCGGCAGGTGCGGCTGACGTACCGACAGCAGAAGTTCGCCGTCAGCGCCATGTCGCTGGGTGCCCTCGGCATCGTCGTCGCTGGCATGGTGTTGGCGCTGGTGGGCGTCGGGGGCGATACGCTCGCTATCTCCGCAGCGGGGGCGGTCGGGAGCGAGCGAGCCGAGCTTCTCGCCAAGATCTTCATCTACGCGGCCATCCTGACGCTCGGCGTCGGGATGATCCTCTTTTGGCACGGCATTCGCCCGCCGTCGCGAACGCTCGTCCACCGAATCGTCTGGGGGCTGGGCATGGGGCTCATCGCCTTCGTCCTGCAGGCCGCGTTCTATCACTCGGTGGTCAACCGCCGGCTGGCGGGCTCGTACCCGATACGCCTGCCCGACTATTCCTACGGGGTGACGGATTCGCTCGTCGACACCATCGCGTGGGACGACTCAACACAGCTCACCGCTCAGAACTGGAGCCGAGAAGACTGGCAGTGGTTCTCCCACGCCTCACAGGGCGGCGCCTTCGAGGTGCCCATCCCGTATGACTGGATCCTGAGCCTGGAGCAGCCCACGGTGGCCTTGTTGCCGAACCTTGGGGTGGGTTTGCTCATGGACCAGGCCTACTTGGAGCAATTCGGGTTCATACCGAATCCTGTGAGGTGGTACGAACCGGACAGCCTGTCCGTCCGCCAGGGGTACGTCGCGAGATATCTCGGGAGACTCGACCCTCCTTCTGCGCCACCGGTGCTGGGTCTGGTCGAGAACAATCCCGACCGACTACCGGTCGGCTTCGCCCGCACCGACGACTGGATCGACCACTCGACGGGCCAGATGATCGACGTGTTGGGCTTCACGTGCGCGGCCTGCCATACGAGTCAGATCGACTATTACGACGAGGCCGGGGACCGACTCGTCCGCATACCCATCCGCGGCGGCCCTGCAAACGTCGATCTAGGCAAGTTCCGCCGCGCGGTTTCCGTGTCGCTCTACCTCACGCAATTGCTTCCTGGCCGATTCGATCGCTTCGCCGAGAGGCTCGAGGTCGCCCGGGGTGCTGATCGGAGGGCGCTCAAGGAGGATTTTGATGCGCTCATCGATCGTCTGCGGGAGGTCCGCGTTCTGCAGCGTGAACTCGAGATCTATCCGACCGAGGAGGGCTTTGGACGCCTCGACGCGATGGGACGGATCTTCAACTTCGTCTTCGGCACCGACCTCGGCGACGAGAGCAACCTCGCCGTGGCGGACGCGCCGGTGAATTTCCCGCCCCTCTGGGACGCGTCACGCTTCGATTGGGTGCAGTACAACGCCTCGTTCCGCCAACCCATGATTCGCAACGCAGGTCAAAGCATGGGGGTGTTCGCGTCGGTCGACCTGCATGGGGCGGGTGAAGCGGTCGCCGTGGAGGACGATCCGGTGCTCTTCGCTTCGAGCATCGACCTGTTGAACATCCATGACATGGAGCTCCTCCTCGGGGGCTGCACCTTGAACGCCACCAATCGACCTGAACTCCTGGGGGAGGGGTGTCGGCGCGACTTCGAGGGCCTCCGATCGCCCACCTGGCCCTCGCTCTTCCCGAAGATCGACCGGGAATTGGCGGCGACCGGTGCTGCGCTATACCAGCAGCACTGCGCTGTTTGCCACCTGCCCTCTCCCGGCGACAGCGCGAGATTCTCCGCCCAGGCTTGGGCAGACCCCGATTTGGCGGGAAACAGCTTTCTCGCCCTACGGGGGTCCACCCTCCAGGAGGTACGCACCGACCCGCGGGCCGCGATCAACTTCGCGATTCGATCTGTTGATCTGGGCGTGCTCGGCAGACGGCTCGGCATCGACATCGATAGCGTGTCGGAGGCGGCGGAGCTGTCACCTCTGGTCGACAGCGTGCTTACCCGAAGCTACGAGCTTCTCGGGCGGGAGCTCGATAGGCGGCCCAAGGGCGTAGCTGCAGCCGAGGCCTTACAGATCACGGTAAACAGTGTACTCGCCCGTAGATACGACGACTACGGAATCGAACCCGCGCTCCAGGATATCCTAGAAGGGCATCGCGGGCCGAAGACGCGGGTCTTTCTCGGATACAGGGCGCGACCCCTCAACGGAGTCTGGGCCACCGCTCCCTTCCTTCACAATGGATCGGTCCCCACGCTGTACCATCTGCTCAGTCCTCAGGCAGAGCGGCCCGACACCTTCCATCTGGGCAGTCGGCTCTTTGATCCGGAGCTGGTCGGATTCGACTTCGAGCGGCACGACCCGGGCTTCTTCGAGTTCGACGCCAGCTTACCCGGCAACTCGAACTACGGGCACTCGTTCGAGGGCGACCCCCAGGACTGGCGAGGGCGGCCGGGCGTGCTAGGGCCCGAGCTCAGTCACCAGGACCGGATGGCCATCATCGAGTTCCTCAAGAAGCTGCCGCCCCTGCCCGTGCGACCCCACGACGAGGGCGGATGACGGACTCAGCGGACGGCAACGGCGAGTGCAAGAAGCGGCCGAAGACGGACTACCGCATCCTTTCCTTCGACGGCGGCGGCATTCGAGGCATCCTTTCGACCGTGATTCTCGAGCAGCTCAACGTGCACCTCGATCTGCCGCCCGACTCGCGTGACTGGATCGAGCAAGCGGACCTGATCGCGGGCACCTCGGTCGGTGGGATGGCCGCGATTGGCCTCGCGCACGGCCTGACGCCCACCGAGCTCCGAAACCTCTTCTATAATCGGGGGCCGATCATGTTCGAGGACAGCCTCTTCGACGACATCCGAAATGTCGGCCGGCTGTTCGGCGCCGAGTTCTCCACGAAGAATCGTCGCGAGGTACTCGACGATGTTCTCCAAGACACCTTGCTGAAAGACCTCAGGCAGAAGGTCCTGATCCCGACCTTCGACCTTCACGACCCCAAAACGGGTCGCTGGCAGGCGAAGTTCTTCCACAATTTTGTGGCCGAGGAGGGGAAGAAGCCCAATACCGACCGGGAGCGGAGGGCATCCGACGTCGCACTCTACACGAGCGCGGCGCCGACGTACTTCCCGTCCGCTGGCGGATATGTCGACGGGGGCCTCGTGGCGAACAACCCGGCGATGGCCGCGCTTGCTCAGACGCAGGACATGAACTATCGCGGATGGCGCGAAGGGTTCGAGGGCATCGTCCTCTTGTCCATTGGCACCGGAATCCCCCGCAACTATGTCGAGGGCGATGAACGCGACTGGGGCTACGTGCAGTGGGGAAAGCACTTGGCGACCGCGGTCGACGACGGTTTGATCGGCGTAACCGATTATCAATGCAAGCAGCTTCTCCGGGGGGAATACCGCCGCGTCGACTGCCCGTTTCCGCCAGGGGAGAACGTCGGAGTAGAGGAGTACGAGAAGCGCGACTATCTCGTCGAGATCGGTGAGACCGGGATGCACAATGAGCTGCACGAAGCGGCGAGGTGGATTGAAGGGCACTGGCTCTGACGTATCGCTCTCACCTGGATGCACACCCACCGGCTTGGCCGAAAACGCCTCCTCGAGTGCCTCCTGGCCGGGACCTACCACCGAGCACTGTACCGCCTCGTCGTAGAGGAGCGGGCTGGGGTGAGCCCTTGGTCGACAGCCCGCAGGCGCCGAACTGCTGACGCGCGGTCGGGACGACACTAAACTTGTCCCTTACGGGGCCATAGCTCAGTTGGGAGAGCGCCTGCTTTGCAAGCAGGAGGTCGCCAGTTCGATCCTGGCTGGCTCCACTGATGGAAGATGAAACCCTGCTTGAGTTGACGGACTTGAGCGGGGCGTTCTTTTGGGGCGGATCGGACCGATGTGTCGATTCGATGTGTCGATTCGGCCAATGCCGGACGCTCGCCTTCGAGCCGACAGGGCCTCCCTCATTTCTTGCTCGTCCGCCTGCTGACAGCACAGCAGAACCGTCTGGTGGGTCTTCCACCCACCTGGCTCGCAAAGCGTCTTCAACGGCGTGCTCTTTAGGTCCGAGGCGAACTTGCGCCTCAGTGAGTGCCATCCTCGGCCACGCTTGGGTTCTAGCTGGGCCAACTCTTCGGCCTTCTCCCACCAGTCGCGCACCAAATGCCGGGATGCGCAGCGGCTTGAGTCCTTCGGCGCTGGAAGAGACGATGTGGTCCGACCCGCTCACGCCTGACGAAGTAAACGCTGTGAAGTACTTCGCGTATCGGCGGTGGGTGGACGATCTGTTGGCGACTCTGGGGGAGACGATCATTGCGGCGCTGGAGGCCCTTCTCGCCGACTTGGCCCAGGCACAATCGCGCTAAGCCTCGTTCCCCGCATTGCCTCCCCACCTCCCGCTCCCCAGCCTCCTGTAGCATCCACAAGGAGGACGTATGTCGGGCAAGGCCGTGCGGGAGACACTCGGGTTCATGGGCGTGGTGGCGTCTTGAGCGCGTGAATGAGGCGAGTAAGTCAGAGGCGACCCGGCTCGCGGCTCGCGTGGAACGACTCCGCCTGCCGGTGCGGCTTGGCTATCTGGGAATCATCCTCTTGGCGACCCTGAGTGCCTTCCGCATAGACCTAGACCCGGCAGCCGTGGCAGGGCGTTTGCAGCGGATGCTTCGACCGACGATGTCCGGTGTTGATGTCCTGGATGGTGCGAGGAACCTGACGCTCTTCGCGGGCTGGGGACTCGTTTGGATGCTCACGTCCGCTCCGGGCCGATCTTGGGTGGTTCTGCGGAACGCGGTCCTTACAGGGGGGGGGATAAGCCTGCTGGTTGAAGTACTCCAACTTCTTTCCGATAACCGCACCGCGAGTGTCCTTGACCTTGCTACGAACACGGGTGGGGCACTCATGGGTGCACTCGTGCTCGTCTTCATAGTCCTGGGCTTGGCGAGTCGGGTGGATGGCCGATCATTCGTGGGGATTCCGGCCTCACTGTTCGCCCTCTCGTATGGTGCTGCCGTCGCGGGAGAGGCCCTGGTGCCGCTCTTCCGCCAGGAGCAGGCCCTCTCGGTGTCGGGAGGCGTCCTGGAGAGACTCGGAATCGCGGTCAGTCTCTTCGAGTGGAGGTCGTTCCTGGAACTTCCTCTCGGGGATGCTCTTCTCTTCTTCCCTGCGGGAGTGTTCGGGGTGGCGGCGCTGTACGAGACGGGCCGAGGCTACCGAAAGGCTGCGTTAGAAGTAGGAGTGGGAGCTACGCTTCTCTTCGTATCGGTGGAAGTGGCCCACGGCGTCCTCGGCATACCAATCCAAGCGGGAGCGATCCTGGTCCACGTCGGTGCAGTGGCGTTCGGCGCGTGGATGTCGGCCGCCGCACTTCCGGCGTTCACGCGAAGGGTGCGTGGGGTGGATCGGCCACGGCTGCTGACCCTGGGCTACGTAGCAGTCTTGGCGGCTTGGGCGTTCCGTCCGTACATCCCCGAAACCAACGCCACCGCTCTCCTGGGGAAGGTCACTTCGGAGTGGTGGATTCCACTTCGGTCCCTCGGGATGCGAATGGACATGTTCAGTGTCGTGGACGTGGCCGCGCCATTCCTCCTTTATCTACCACTTGGAGGCCTTCTCGCCGTATGGCCGCTCACGTCGCGGAGTCGATCAGCGTTCGTTCCGGCCATCTACCTGGCGGCGGCAATCGAGTTCTTGCAGATCCTCGTGGCCGGGCGAACCCTCGATGTAACGGACTTCCTTGTTCAAGCTGCCGGGGCGGCAGTGGGTTGGGCCGTAGTGCGGAGAGGAGGCTTTCGTCCATACGGGGCTCAACTGAGTTCCGCGACTGGGTAACCCCACGAAGATTGCCACTTCGGCTAGTCGTGGTCCTTGGGAGTATGTGTGTTGTTAAGCACAGACATCGCCCCCCGCTGTTTAGGTCCCCCCCGGGGGTATGTGTCGATTCAAAGCGGCAGATGTGAGCATCGGCTAGGGGCGATAGTCGCAGATCGTGCCGCGGGCGCAAGCGGCGGCTCGTCGTAGCTCGTGCGGTCCGATATCAGGAACCCCCAGACTTTGACCGTACATCGAGTTCTTGATCAAGCGTGGGAGCATCCGTGAGAGCCAGCCAGACCACTATCTCAAACGAAGCCTGCAATAGGGGGGGCGATCACGGTCTTCGTCTCCGTGATCATCGTGAGCGTGGTGTTCTGGGGCCGTCGCTGGTGTCGGCGGGGCGTGATCGGCAGTTTGCGCACCAGAAACGCGACACCTGGTTTCGACCCCTGAGCCTCTGTGGTCCCGGAGCCGCGTGACGACGAGAAGGCGAACGGCAGGAGACAAGTTGACTCAACCCAATGTCTGGCGGGGGCGGATGCTTGCGGCCACGGCCGCGGCTGCCTTGCTCTCGGTCGCATGCGGTGGAGACCCCGCCGCCCCTGCGGATCCCCTCGCCGGGCTCGAAGTCTCCGGTGATCCGTCGTCACCCGGTGGGGCGACCTGGACCTACCGGGACGTGGTGGGCGGAGTCGCGTACGACCTGCAGGGGACCCTATTTAAGCCTCCGGGGATTGGGCCGTTTCCGGCAATCATTCTGAGTCACGGGCTGGATGGCGGCGCGGACGATTTCCAATCGCTCTCGGAAGAGATGATCTCCTGGGGTCTCGTGGCGATCGCAACGAACTACACTCACTCAGGAGGGGGTGTCCCGAGTGGATCGCCGGGGACGTCCGCGATGGCCGATTGGGGGGCGAGTCAAGCGAATGTGCTCCGCGCAGCGAAGTGCCGCGAGATCCTCGCGAGTCTTGGCTACGTAGACAGGAGTAGAGTAGCGGCTCACGGTCATAGCATGGGCGCCTTCGTAACCGCGGCGCTCGTCGGAACGTATCCGAACGACTTCATCGTGGCCTCTCACACCGCGGGCGGCGTCGGCGTGCCCTATTCGACCACGGAGGCGCAGGCGCGGGGGATTCGCGCACCGTACCAGATGCACCACGGTGACCGCGACACGACCGTGCCGCTCACCGCCGATCAGCGCCTGGATTCGATCCTGAGCGCTTCATCCGTCCTGCGCGAACTCGTCGTCTATCCCGGTGCGGGCCATGGCTTGGTGCCTCAGTTTGCCACTGTCTTGGGCCGGATTCGCTCGTGGTACACGACGCACGGTCTCCTCCAGTAGAAGGACGAGGCGCTCGGTTTCGGCTCGGCGGGACGGAGCGCCTCATCAACGGTGCGATCAGGGCCACCATCTGGCCCAGGGAAGGAGAAAAGGGCACCCTAGCCGGCACGGACTCCGGGCTGGACCCAGTGTATGCATGATATCGCGATAGATCTGCTGATCCTCCTGGCCGGTATCTGGCTGGTCGCGGTTACGTTGCGCCCGCTGGGCCTCCCCACCATCATGGGAGAGCTCATCGTTGGGGTGCTGGTGGGACCGGCTGTCTTCGGCCTGATCGAGCCCAGTGAGGCGATCACGCTCCTGGCCGAGATCGGAATCTTCTTCCTCATGTTCCACGCCGGGGTAGAAACCCAGCCGCGGGAGTTTTTCGACGCGCTGAAGCGCTCGATCGGGGTCGCCGTGGTGGGTGCCCTGGTGCCTTTCGTGGTCGCCTTCGGCGTAGCGACGGCCTTCGGCCTGAGTCCGGTCGGCGCGACGTTCGTCGGTCTCACGATGACCGCTACCGCCGTCGTGGTCACCCTGAAGACCCTCAAGGATCTCGGGCTGGCCGATACGCGCCTCGCCCGCGTGATCGTCGCGAGCTGCGTGATCGATGACATCCTGACGCTGGTGTTCTTCGGCCTCGTGATCGGCACGTTGTCGAGCGGTTCATTCGGGGCGGTGGACGTCGCCCTCAATTTGGCCAAGGTGGTGGCCTTCTTCGGCCTGGCCGGGCTCGTCGGCCGGTTCGTCTATCCGAGGCTCACGCTCCCATTTCGTGCGGAAGGAGGCAAGGGCTTCACCTTCGTGCTGATGGTAGCCATCGGTGCGGGCGTCTTCGCCGAAGCCATCGGACTGCACATGATCCTCGGGGCCTATCTGGCCGGCCTGTTCTTCGAGGATGAGGTGGCGCACCCGAACCTCGTACGGGTCGTGGCGGATCGCTCCTACGGGATCGCCTATTCGTTCCTGGGACCCATCTTCTTCATCTCCCTGGGCTTCTCCGTCACGTTCGACATCAGCGGAGCGGAGGTGGCCTTCCTCGTCCTTCTGACCCTGGGTGTGATCGTGGGTCAAATCGCGAGTGCGGGTGGCATGGCGCGTCGCATGGGTTTGTCGCGTTTTGAAGCCCTGACCGTTGGCGTCGGCATGTGCGGTCGGGCCGAGTTGGCGTTCATCGTCGCCTCGCTGGCACTGGCCCAGGGCGCCATCGACGCCTCCGTCTTCTCGGTTCTGATCTTCACCGCCTTCGTTCTCAACCTCTTCACTCCGCTCGCGCTCAAGGGGTGCTCAGTACTGCTCTCAGGCAGGGTGGCGCGGCTCGCGGGGGGAGGTGGGGTCGGCGTCCTACTACCGGACAAATTTGGTGCGGCCCCCTTCATTGAGCGCTTGGGGGGACGGCTGCCGCGCGCGCTCACTGACGTCCATGACCGTGTGGTGATCTACGGGTACGGTCCCGGGGTGGAGTCCCTCCTGAGCGATATCGAGCGACTCGGCACCCCGTATGTGGTGGTCGAGGAGGACGAGGCGCGTGCGCGGCGGCTCCATGAGCGCGGTCGGAACGTTGTGCACGCCGAGTCCGTTCAGGACTTGGAACTCGGTGCGCTTGCCGATGCCCGTACGCTGGTGCTGAACGGCGAAGACGAGAACAACGTCTTGCTCGCACTAAGCGCTCGCGAAGTCGGATTCGAAGGTCCGATCATCGCGATGATGGAGGATCCGCGTCGCCGCTCGGCGCTGATGGTCGCGGGCGTCAACGTGACCTTCATTCCGACTCACGTGCTCGCGGCTGCCCTCTGCGCCCGGGCCAGTGCCAAGATCGGTCCCCGCGTGACAGGCGTCCGGCCCCTGAGCGAGCTGCTCGAAGTGGCGGAGCTACGGGTGCACGATGCCGGCGCGCTGGCAGGGACCACGCTTGCCGAGTCGGAGGTGCGCACCCGAACGGGGGCGAACGTCGTCGGCCAATGGAGGGACATGACGCTTCACTCGCCGCCGGCCCCGGACGAGATCATCTCCCCGGGCACCATCCTGGTCGCCGTGGGGACACCGGAGAGCATCGAGAAGCTCAACGAAATGGCCCGGCCTATCAGGCAGCAAGGGAAGACGGTGGTCATCGGCTATGGGAGCCTCGGGCAGAAGATCGCGGAGATCCTCAACGCAGTGAACGAAGAAGTCGTCGTCGTCCATCCGGTGGAGAGTCCGGGCGTCGACATCGTGGGCGACATCGTCGATCCGGGCGTGCTGGAGCGCCTACCGCTAGCCGAGACACGAGTCGTCGTACTCGCTCTCGACACAGACAGCGAAACGGTCGTTGCGGCGACGCTTCTCCGCGACTTCGCTCCGGACATTCCGATCATCGCCGGCACCTCTTCAGCCGCCAATGTCGCGCGTATCCGAAACGCCGGCGCGGACCACACGCTCTCCGTGAGCCAAGTCTCCGGACAGCTGCTCGCACACCACGTCCTGGGGGAGACCGTCTCCCTGCAGGCCCGCATCAAGCTCGTAAAGGTCGGTCCGGGGAGGCTCGTCGGAAAAAACCCGGTCGCGGAGCGGATTCGAGAGCGCACGGGCTGCACGATCGTTGCGGTGGAGCGGGAGAAACGGGTCCGCATGGATTTCCCGGCTGAGTTCCGACTCTCGCAAGACGACGCGCTCTATATCTGTGGGACGGCGAACGGGGTCGAACGCTACGAAGAGGTGTTCTCGCCCTCGCGACTGTGAGTACCGAGTACCGCCTGTCTCGGTTACCGGCCCGCCTGCACCCGCGCACCAGCCAGGCAGGCCCGGCGCAGCTCGGACGGCTCGATCACGGCACAGGCGGCGCTTCGCTCAGTCGGAGTGCCGTAAAGGGTCCAGATCTGTTCGCCGACCGCCTCGTAGCATTGACTTCGCGCGAAGTCCTCCACGAGCCCGCAAAAGGAGAAGGCCGATTCCGTCGTCGCGGTGAGGTCCACGAAGTTCTTGACGAGTCCGACGTAGCACCACGCTCGGTATTCCTCCGGTGTCTTCTGACATTCAGCCAACGAGGGCTCAGGCCGCTGGGCCGTCCGAGCGCTCAGGTCTCGGCCCAAGCTCTGGAAGCATGTCCGCCGCCAGGCTTCGGGAGCCTGACCGCACGTCTCAGAGGCCCCGGCGACGTCTTCCCCGTTTTCCCAAAGGATCGCCGACGTCTGCATCATGTAGCAGGCGCTGAGATAGCGTTCCGGGAGCACGGAGCACGGGTAGTGGAGATCGTCGGCCTTCAGCGGCTCCCACGGAGCTAGGCTCTCGGGTGAAGTCATCGTTGCGTGCTCGTGGTCACCCTCTTCGGCAGGACCGCCACTCCCCATCTCGGATGTCCCCGAGGGCTCCAACTCCGACGCCGGGTGATGCGGATTCGTGACGCTGATGACGTTTTCCATGAACGCCCCGCCGTAGCAGGACTCACGGTTCCAGGACGAAGTCAGGTAGTCGCAATCTTCGAGCGCACGCGGGAGGTTGTGGCCGTAGTACATCACGAGGGCGTGCCCGAGTCCGTGCAGGCACTGGAAGAACAGCCATCGGTCCTCGGCGGTGTCATACGGCTGACAGAGCTCGCTGACCGTCGGGCGATCGGCGACACCATTGGCCATGAACTCCGCCTGAATCACGCCGTGATAGCACCCGGACTGGAACAGGACGGTGCACTGCCGGAAGACGTCGGTGAGCGTCCGATCCGGGGAGTAGGCCCGAATCCCGATCCCGTGCGCGTAGACGTGGCCTTCTCGCTCGACGTCCGCGTCCACATGCGAGACCGCCTCCAGCATGGCGAGGGCAGCCGGGAGCCCAGCAGCGTCGAGCTCCTCCAGCAGGCGGGCCTCGTAACAGTCCATCTTGTCAGCGGACCTGAACTGGCAGGCTTCCAACGCGGCCGTGACCGAGCTTTGGGGATCGCCAGGCGCCCCTTGCTCCGCGCAGCCCGCGAGCGCAATCAGGATGAACGATCCCAGCACGGTTCCCCGTGCTTGTCCAAGCGTAGAGCGCCTCATGCCTCGGACTACTCCTCGTCTCAATGAGCCCGGCCCTGCTTCGCCACAATACCACAATATCGTTCAAGGTGTCCAAGATCAGCGGGCACCCATTGCACGATCTCCGGCGGTACTCCCGCGGGTTCGTTGCGCCGCCCTACGGGCCAGACTAGTCTCGCACCGCCAGACGTCCGCAGTCTTCCCAGGGAGTCGATCCTACGATGAGCGAACCAGAGGGTGGGCCGGTCTTCAACGAGGGCACGATCTTCGTGTTCGCCAACATCATCCGATCGACGGACACGACGAGGTTCGACAAAGTGGCCGCCCAGGATCCAGCATCGGGCCAGAGGTTGGTCTTCGACCGACGGATCGCGGTTCCTCCAGCTCAAAACCAGTGGGATACGATCACGGTCTGGCTGTTCAATGCGACTTTCACCGACGGCTTCACGGTCGAGGTGCAGGTGAACAAGGCCGACTTCGATGATCAAGCTACGGCGAAGACGAAGGCCGAGAAGTTCGCGGAGGCGGTCGGCCGACTTCCGAAGATACTTCGCAAAGAACTGCAGACGATGACGATTCACGCTGGCTCTGAGTTGTTCGGCGGTGGGAACAACGGCCTTGTCATCTACACCGATCAGGCCACCACCTACGAGGTGACCTGGAAGTGCCTTCATGAAGCCCTCGCACATGAGCTTGTCCACACGTCGCTCGACGCGGATCACAAGGATACGCAAGGAAAGGATTCATGGACCGAGGCTGAGACCGAAGACGGTGTCAGCGTTTCGACGTACTCCGAGGTCGATCCCGAAGAGGACCTGGCTGAGAGCTTCGTGCCCTATATCGGCGTCCGATACCGGCCGGATCGCGTCTCGGACACGAACAAGGACAAGGCCCTCGGCAAGATCCTCCATCGGATTGCCTACTTCGACGCCCAGAACTTTGACATGAGTCCCCTGCCGCCGCGCGTCGGTCCTCCAGCGATCGTCTGACTCCGTCTCACCGAAGCGATTCACGTGCCGTTCCAGCGCCGAGCCGTCAAACACGTAGTCTGGCGGGCATCGCACCAGTACCTTGGAAAAGGACGAGCACGATATGGACGATCATACCCACCGCCCCCCCAGAACCGGTGCAACCAATCCCCCCACCCGACGAGTCCGGTCGTGAGGCCTGGCTTCACGACCTAGAGATGCTCGGCGCGGATCCCGACGAGCGGTTCGATCGGTTCACCCGCATCGCGCGGCATCTTTTCGATACACCCATCGCCCTGCTCAAGCTGACGGGCTCCGACCGCCAATGGGTCAAGTCCCGGATCCGCCGGGGCCGCAACGATTCCCGGCCGGAGCTGGCATTCTGCTCCGAGGCGCTCCTCAGCGACAAGGTCGTGATCGTGCCGGACACCACCCGGGACGAGCGGCTGCGCGACCACCCGCTGGTCGTCGACCTACCGGAGATCCGCTTTTACGCCGGCTGTCCCGTGCGGGCCCCCGACGGTAGTCCGCTCGGTACGCTGTGCGTCATCGACCACGAGCCCCGAGAGGTGGGCGAGGAGGACGCGGATGTACTCCAGGACCTCGTGTGGATGCTCGAGCAAGAGCTGCAGTCTCTGTCGCTCGCCACCTTGGACGAGCTGACGAACCTGACGAATCGGCGCGGTTTCGACGCAATCGCCGAGCATTCGATCGCCGTGTGTCGCCGGATCAGTGAGCCGGCTACGCTGCTGTACTTCGACCTCGACGAGTTCAAGGCCGTGAACGACGCCTTGGGTCACGCCGCAGGCGACCGGGTCCTGCGGACCTTTGCCCGGCATCTCCGGGAGACGTTCCGCGACTCGGACGTCGTGGCTCGAGTCGGCGGCGACGAGTTCTGCGTGCTTCTGACGTCGGCGACTACCGAGGACGTCCAGCGGCCGCTCTCGCTGCTGGCGGGGAGGCTGCAGACGCGCGAAGACGAGCCACTGGTTTCCTTCAGCGTCGGGATCGCCCCGTACGATCCGTCTATCCACGCGACAGTGCACGCGTTGGTAGAGGAGGCCGATCAGCGCATGTACCGGCACAAGCAAGCCAATGGCGGGAGGGATCCGCACCGCGGACCCTGAGGCCGAATGCGAGGACGAGCTCCTTCTTTCTTCTGGCTTGTGACGTCCGAGCTTCTATACCTTGGAATCGGGGGGCAGCAACAACGGGAAGCGCGAAACGCGACGTAGATACATCTGCGAGGTTGCCCTTGGCCCTGTTGAAACCACTCACTTTTGCCTTGCGAGCCCTGTCCACGCTCGCGTTCGTGGCAGTCGGGGCCGTTCTGCTCGTCGCGCTGCTTCCCCTGTTCTCGGATGCCGGGTCGTACCCGTGGGTCGCCCAGGTCCTCTCGTTCGACGCCACGCTCATCGACGGCGTGCGCTCGGCTGTGCCGACCAGGCTCGGAGCCCTCGAGTTCGGGCGGGCGTTCCTCGCTTTGGGTGTGTTCTTCGGGGCGGTCGTGCTCGACTACGGAGCCTACACGCTGTCGGCCCTGACTTCCAAATCGGGCGGTCGCCCCAAGTACGCCCGGTGGAAGAAGCACGCGAGGAAGCGAAAGAAGCCGCCGGCATCCGCTCCGACCGCACCGAACGGCGCGCAGCCCAAGCAGACGGATAAGAAGAGCCGTGAAGAGCTCGTGCGCCAAATGGTCGAGGCGAAGCGGGAGCTCGACGCGATGACCAAAGACGTGGCGTTTCTCGCCCTCGACGTCGTGGAATCGACCAACATGAAGCTCGGAGAGGACCAGGCGTTCGTCGAGCACGACTTCAAGGCGTTCAAGAATATGGTCGACGAGGTCGTCGCGAAGGAGCGTCCGCTCAAATCGGCCTGGACTCCCGATGGAGCGATGATCTGCTTCGATTCGCTCGATCGTGCCGTCCGAGCCGCGCAGGCCATGCTTCGACAACTCCCGGCCTTCAACTCCGGGACTCGAATGATGCAGACGCCCTTCAGAGTGCGGTGCGGGGTCAACGCCGGGCGCGTTCAGTACGATGCGGACACGCCGATGGAAGCGATGAGCGACAACGCCATCGACATTGCGGGTCATATGCAGAAGTACGCGGACCCCGACACGGTCTTCGTAGCCGAGGATCTCATCAGGAGGAGGAAGGTGAAGCGGGGCTTCACGCCCGCCGACACCGAAGTCGACGGGTACTCCGTGAGCGTGTGGCGAGGGCCGTCGGCTAGGTAGGTGCCGGTCACCGATGTGCTATGCTAAGGGCATGGCCGTCTCGTCCACCCAGGACCGTTTGAATACGTCCCGTCAGTTCGACATGACGGTGCGCATAGGGTGCAGCCTGTCTTACGAGGTCACCGGATCCGCCTCGCTGTTGCTCAACCTGCAGCCCCGGCTGGGTCGCCATCATGCGGTCGTATTCCAGGCCCTGACCCTGGGGGACGATCTGCCCCATAAGAAGTTCACGGACAGCCACGGGAACCGGGTCTGTCAGGTGCGGCTCTCGCCGGGTACCAATTCACTCCGACACGACGCCATCGTCGCCGTGATAGCCCAGCCCGACAATGCGGGCCTCGTCCCGAGCCCGCCGGTCGCGCCCGACGAGCTGCCGCCGGAGATCCTTCGCTACACCTTGCCCAGCCGGTATTGCGACTCGGACAAACTGGCCAACTTCGCCTGGGAGAAGTTCGGCACCGTCGAGCATGGGTGGCCGCGCGTTCAGGCCATCAGCCAATGGGTGCACGACAACATCGAGTATCGATACCTATCAGGCCGGCCCGATCTCTCGGCATGGGACATCCTCCAACGCGGCTACGGCGTGTGCCGGGACTTTGCCCATCTGGCCGTGGCGCTCAACCGGACCTTCAATCTCCCTGCGCGCTACGTGACCGGTCACATGCCGGACATCGGCTGGCCCGACCCGGAGAACCACATGGACTTCCACGCCTACGCCGAGGTCTACCTTGGCGGCGAATGGTTCACGACCGATGCGCGCTTCCACAAGCCGCGCATCGGCCGCATCGACATCGTCTGCGGGCAGGACGCGGTGGACGGCGCCTTCTCTACGATCTTCGGCGGCGCGACGCTCACCCACTTCGAGGTCTGGGCCTACCAGGTGGCGCGCGGCACCGTCGGCGTGGGTGACCCGCTCGATTTCTCCCAGCGACTCGACAACCAGTGGACGGTGACCACCGAGGCACCGTATGCGGTGGCGCCGGCCTGAGTCGTTCCCGCTACAGGTCCCGCGGCCACAGGGCAGGGGCGCCGTCCAGCACGACGGGGCCGAAGTCGCGGAGGTCCAGCGTCGCAATGGCCCGCGCCCCGAGGCGCTCCGCTACGGCCATGACCACCGCGTCTACCAGCCCCAATTGTAGATCGGCGTAGCGTGCGTCCAGAGCCGCCGCTCGCACGAGGTCTGCCGCGGTGCCCCACTCGAGCTCGAAGGCGGCTCCGGCCAGGTCATTGCGAAACGCCCGTGCGGTGTCTGCGCCCATCCTCGACGCGACGATGTGATCGACTTCCGGGAGGATCGCCCAGGGAAGGACCCACTCGCCGGGGTCGGCTTCGAACGCGGCCCGCAATACCGGGTGATGGCGATCGTCCACGTCGATGAGCGCGACCACAGCTCCGGTATCGGCAACGATCAAGGATCCTCACCCAAGCCCGAGAGCACTTCCTCCGCCCGCTCGGACAGTGTGCCATCGCCGCTCCGTCCGGCACCGAGACTCGACGGCCGCCGGTCCGGCCCGTGGGCGCGAACATACGCCGCCACCGCCGTCCTAATCAGTTCTGCGGCCGGCTGGCCGTTCGCTGCTGCCAGTGTCTTGAGCCGCCTATAATCGGCGGCATCCAGATAGACCGTCGTCTTCACGGAAGGCATCCTTCATGATATATGGGTGCCATATATGGCACAAGCCGTTCGACTGGGGATCCCACGCACCGGATCCGACGATCGCCTCGAAGACTGGGCGATGCGATGGATGGTTGGGCGCGGCGGCTCCGACCGCATGGCGGGAAGGCTTCAGCCGGGATACGTTGGCGCCCGATCGGCAGGCCGCCTCGGCTGCCGTGAGTCGGCGATCCCCGCGTCGAAAAGGAGTCCTCCAATGAAGAACCTCACGACCGCATTCCCGCTAGCTGGGGTGGGCCTGTTCGCCGCATCGACTTCGGTCGCGACGCGGTAGCCGGGGTGTTCTTCAAGAAGCGTGCGAAGCCCGAGTCGCCTGTTCTGCATGCGACTGATGAGGACTTCGCAGAGCTGGTCGAGAAGGCCTCGGGGGTCCGCATCGTGGACTTCTGGGCGCCGTGGTGCGCACCGTGCCGTTTGATGGGGCCGATCCTGGATGAGATCGCGATCGAACATGCGGGTGACGGCGTCACGGTCGTGAAGGTCAACACGGAGATCGCGCCGCATTCGGCCGAACGTTTCGAAATCCGGTCGATCCCGACCCTGATCTTCTTCAAGGACGGCGAGCCGCTCTTCGAGATGGTCGGACTGGTGTCGAAGCCCGTGTTGGAGCGGGAGATCGGCCTGCTGCTCTGAGAGAACGCTTTACCTGGACCGAGTGACCCACGATGCGAATAAGCGCCCTGCTCCTCGTCGCCTCATCGCTCTGCGTGCCGTCGCCTGTCGGAGCACAAGAGCTCCCAAATTCTCCCGAGGAGATCTACGTCGCCCGGTCCCTCAGAGAGTCGCGCGAACCGCCGGGGCCGTTCTGCGCCCCTACCCGCACCGGCTTCGGCGCGGCGACGGTCGAGGATCGCTACTCCTTCTGGTCCGTCGCCGTCCGCCCGTCAGACGGACGCATCACGGACGCTCGCGTGGGGCAGGTGGGCGATCTGCAGGCCTGCTTCGGACCCCTCGAGGGCGGCGGCGGATCGTTCTTCTACGCCGAGGGCTCGCTCGGCGGCGCGCAGTTCACCGGTCGCGGCGACTGCCGGCCTTCATCGGACCGGTCTCCCCGGGACGGCATAGGCATCACCCGGTGCTACATGGATCTCGGCGATCTACCCGACGACTACGTCAGCGGCCGGCTGACCACCAACACCATCAACTCGCGCGCGGCCTTGGGCGACCAGTCCGATCCTCCCGGATTCACGCAGCAGTCGATCGCGACGGTCCGCCTCTGGCGGCGCCCCTAGAAGAGCGGCCCGGTGCCGGCTACTCGTCGGGAGGATCGATCACGATCTCCCGGACCTGTTGCGCCAGCCTCCCGGCCTTGAGGGCGCGACCCGCGAGCCGGTGAGCGAACGCGATGAATCCGAGGCCACCGACGACCAGGCCCGCGAGGCTGTTCAGCGCGAACAGCACCACGACGAGGACGAGCAGCAGTCGCCACCGAGCCCAGACCTGATCCTCTAGGGTTTCGCCGGTCATTCCATGCATCGTGGATCGGCGGCCTGAACGGCGGCGATCTGCTCGCGCGTGACCGGGATCGGGTCACAGCCATGGTCGAGCTCGCAGATCAGGTCGAACTGCGGTTCCGCTTTGATGTGACAATCGAGGCAGTTGCCGCCGAAGCGATTCACCACATCGACGGACCCACGCATAGTGATGCTCGTCCCCTCGGCGGTGACGCCCAGTTCGAAGAACTCCCAGTCACGCGTGGCCGGACTGTAGCCGCTGGGATGTTTCACCATCACCTCGGTCGGGACGAGCTGCACGACCGACCCAGGAGGATATACGCCACCCTCGGTGGATTCGGCGACGGCGACCGTCGCCGCGACGTCGCCGAGCAGGTTGTCCACGAAGAAATGACGTATTTGTGTCATCTCCGCGAGGCAGCCAAACGAGCTGGCATCGATGGTCAACTCCTGCGCCTCAGCGAGCAGTGTCTCAGTCGCGGGTGCCGAACCGGCCTCGTCGGCCGGCTCGCTCCCACCGCACGCCTGCAGGAATGCGAGCGCCAGGACCAACAGCCCAGCGCGACCCGCAGCCATGCCGGTCATTCGTTCCCCTGAGCCACGCTCTCTTCATACCGCGCGCCGCTCAACACGCCGGAGAGCGCGTAGTTCCCCTCATGACATGCATACTCGTAGAGGAGGTCGGGCATCGCGGTCATCGGAATCTGGCCTCCCCATGAATCCACGTAGGTGGACGGGTCCTCGACCACGAATTCGTAGAGAATCGCGTCCTCACTCATCCGGCTGAACCGCTCGGTCACTTTCATTTCCGCCGAGGAGTACGGTTGCAGTGGATGGATGTTGGTGGTCTCGACCACGAGCACATCACCCTCCCAGTGGCCCCACGAGTCTCCCATCCATGTGCGGATGTGTGGGGGCAGCTTCGGTCCTGATCCGATGCGGATGACCCGAGTGTCGTGCACCATCTCGGTCATGATCATGATGTGATCGGGCGTCTGCACGATGGTGTAGTTGCTGTTGTAGCCCCCGTTGGGGAGCATGGGAGGCCCGGCGGGCGATCCGTACGAAGTGAGGCAGCGCTCGGCGAGCGGTCTCAGCTCCGGGTGATCGTACTGTGCGAAGTCGCTCCTCGCGGCCCGCTCCATCCGGCGCCGCTGCTCGCCCTCCGGCGACAGCGCAGGAATCCTGCCGTTGGGCGGATACGTGATGAGCGAGGTCCTGGGTTCTCCATGAACGACCGCCACGCGCTCGCCCGTCTCGAAGAAGACGTTGTTGTACGAGTCGGCGGCCGAAATGGTGGTCTGGGCAGGCGGCAACGGACGATCGGGGTCGCTCGGCTCGGCACCACGCGCGATGC
The DNA here is from genome assembly GCA_029863645.1 of Gemmatimonadota bacterium. Taxonomy (GTDB): domain Bacteria; phylum Gemmatimonadota; class Gemmatimonadetes; order Longimicrobiales; family Gaopeijiaceae; genus UBA2982. The sequence continues at coordinate 8,830 of JAOTVA010000021.1, read as the reverse complement.
GCTCCACGTAGCCCCGTTCGAGCTCTCGGACCTCGTCCTGCGAGAAAATCGGCTCCTGGCCCTCCCGACGTTGGATCGGCGTCAGGGATTGGTTCGTCCAGTTCCCTTGAAGGTCCGGGCGACCGTCCGGTGTTCTGGGCACCTCCCACTGGTTGGCGTTGGATGTTCGGTTCTGCGCCGACACAGTCGAGACGACGCCCGGCGCGGCGGTCGCGCACAGCAGCGCAAGCGTCAGGAGGGAGCAATGCGACATCACTTTGGCACTCATCTTGGCCTCCAGCCCACAGGATCGGCGGATCAAGACAAAGTGCATGGCGCGCCCGAACCGGGCAATCAGTCCGAGTGTTGATACGATGATCATGAACATATACCATGATATCATGAACTATAGAAAAGCTGGCAAGACGCCCGCGGTCCGCGAGCCGGTGCAGGTGTACCTGGACGGTCCGGATCAAGAGCGACTCGAGCGCCTCACCGGGCGACTCGACGCCACGAAATCAGATGTGCTTCGGCGCGGCCTCGAGGCGCTCGAGCATCAGCTGTCGGATCCGAGCCGGCACCCGGCGCTGCGCATCGTCGGGCTCCTGAACACCACGGGGGGCGAGGACGGCGCCCGTGAACACGACCGGATCCTCTCGGACGCAGAAGTGGAGTCCTGGTCGGGGAGCGACGAGGGTGGCTGAACTCTTCGTGGACACGAGCGCTTGGTATCCGCTGGCGGATTCCGGCCACCCCGACCACGCCCGCGTCGCCGATCTCCTGGCCCAGCGGATCCGCGAAGGCGCGCGCCTGGTCACGACCAACTTCGTCCTGGCCGAGACCCACGCGCTTCTTCTCCGCCGTGGAGGCCGGGAGCCGGCGCTACGCTTCCTCAGGGAGGTCCGTACCGATCCGGTTCTGGTGGAGACGAGCACCCCCGAGATCGAGCGGCGAGCCGTCGACGAGTGGCTCGGTCGCTACCAGGACCAGGACTTCACGCTCGTGGACGCCGTCAGCTTCGTGGTGATGGCGGATCGCGGGATCCGTGAGGCACTAGCCCTCGACCGGCACTTCGCCACAGCGGGCTTCGTGAGGCTGCCGGCAAACTGATGTTGCGGTCAGTCCGCGAGCGCCCGCCCGACCGTCAGATGATAGACCGTCTGCTGTCGCTCGTAGATCACCAACGCGATTCCTTCGGCCTGTGCCTCGCTTAGGACTCGGCTGAAAATAGCGCCCAGCTCGCGCGACTTTCGGGCCGAGACGGACTCCAGCGCCAAGTCCACGTAGCGCTCCAGATGCGGGGCGAGGTCCGCCGGAACGCCCGACAGGACTTCTTCGGGTCGGTCGGCAGGGGGCGCAAAGGCGGCGTAGGAGAGATCCACGGTCGTGCCGAATTCGTGCGAGCTCAACCCAGCGGCCGCGTTGGCGTTGGACCCCCGTAGCCGTTCCTGACGTTGGGAGGTGCGCAGGGCGCTGGTGACTTCGATCCGGTACGGCGGGAGGCCCATCTCGGCCAGTCGGTCCTGGAAGCGCTCCCCGAGGACCGCGAGCAGGGTGCGCATATGAGGCACGACGTACGCCGGGGAGGTTCCGGGTCGCACGATCCAGTGCTGCGTACTGTCCTCCAGCTCGATGAGGCGTCCGTCGGCAAGGAGCGAGTCCCTCGTCGCTTCGCTGCCGACGCGAACCGCCAGCTCGCGAGCGCGGGCCACATGAGATGCATTCTGGAAGCGGCGCAACGCGGCTTCCTCGCCCGGCGTCATGACGGGGAGCGGCCGTAGGATCCGATTGGCGGAGCCCGCGACACGGTCCGTGCGCTGCATCGCTTGCCTCAGGAGACGCTCGATCTCGGCGTACGTGTCCGCGCGCGTGGATTCTACGGCGGCTGCTACGGCTGCCTCCCGTTCGCGCTCTGCTCGACCACACGAGGAGAGCACGACGATCAGAAGCAGGGGTAACCCGCGCATCACGCTTCCCATCAGTGTTTTGCCCACCACTGCTGCGCGCGCTCGGTGGACCATGCCGTGCCGAGCTCGATGAACCGGAGTTGCTGCGAGAGCTCGTCGGCGGAGGAGGGTCGTTGCTCCGGATCCTTTGCGAGACAGCTGAGGATCAGCTCATCCAAATCAGGTGGGATGTCGGCCTCCGTGAAGTGAGAGGGCGCCTTCGGTTCCTGGTGCAGATGTTGTACCAGCATGAGCATCGGCGAGGATGCCTCGAAGACCGTTCTACCAGTGAGCAGCCAATGAGCGACACACCCGAGCGAGTAAAGATCGCTACGCGGGTCCGCCTCGTCTGCCTCGCCCCCGGCGCTTTCGGGTGAGCCATACGCCGGGGTCCCAGCGAACCCTCCAACCTCGGTGAGCTTCGCGTCCCCTCGGGACAGCTCGCCGGCGCGCTTGACCAGTCCAAAGTCCAGCACCTTCGTGAAGTCCACGTCCTGCCCGTAGCGGCAGAGAAAGATGTTGGCCGGTTTAATGTCCCGATGCACGAGGCCCCGAGCGTGCGCCTCAGCCAGCGAGTGGCACACCTGCCTGAGAATGTGGACGGCCCGTTCGGCGGGGACCGGCCCGTGGCGTTCCACGAGCTCTTCCAGATCCAAGCCGTCTAACAGCTCCATCACATAGTAGAACCGTCCGTCCTCGGTGAGCCCGTAGTCGTACACCTCCACCGTATGCGGCGAGCGGAGCTGCGCGGTGGCCTGCACTTCCCGCTCCAGACGTTGCCGCTCCGGGCCCGTCCCGCCCGAACTCGTCCCTGGGCTCGTGCTGAGGAGTTTGATGGCCGCTGGACGCGCGAGCATGTGGTGCTCGGCTTTCCAGACCTCGCCCATTCCACCCGCGCCCAGCTTCTCGACGAGTTGGTAGCTCCCCATGCGACGCGCATCGCCCAGGTCCGACCCGAGACTGAAGACCACGCGGGACCCCGCGACGGCGATGGCGACACATACGTAGTTGGCGACGAACATCGGCGTCATGTTGCCCAGCGGTGTTGCGCCGTTCGCCTGACCTATGGCGTAGAGCAGGGGAGTCGTCGAGGCGGCCAGGAGCGACGTGACCAGCACCTTCCCTGTCGTGCTCGGGACAATGAGCGGGACGAACACGATCCAGACCGCAACCCAGGAGATGCCCGAGATCATCGAACCTTCGGGCCACATCCCCCATAGCAGGTGCGTGTCGATCCCGGCGGCGGCCACGACACCGTATACAAGGCCGACATCCAGGAGCTGCCGGTCGGACACGATCCCGCTGCGCGCGAAGAAGAAGAATCCGATCGAGACCGCGATGAACGCTGCGGCCACGAAGTCGGGCAGCTCAAGGAACGAGCCGCCCGTACCTCCTCCGAAATCCACGATCCGGAAGGAGCCGTAGGCGATCGGGTATGCCGCCGCGTACGTCAGGGCCACGATGCCCAGACGACGCGCCGCCTTTTCGATCAGATCGGGCGGCAGCCCCCGGGACTCGGCGTCCCCGGTCGACTCCTCCGCGCAGCGGAGGAACCGGCGGTCGAGGATCTCCTTAACGGCCATCGACCCACCTGGTTCGCATCACGCCGCGGCGATGCACTCGATCTCCACGCGGGTGTCTCCCCCCAGACTGATGCCGACGGCCGTGCGCGCGGGCTTGTTGTTTGGAAAGAACTCCGCGTAGACCTCGTTCATGGCGCCCCATTCGGCCATGTCGACCAGGAAGACCGTGCACTTCAGAACGCGATCCATCGAGGACCCGAAGCGTTCGAGCGCGTCACTGATGGACTCCAGCGTACGGCGCGTCTCGGGCTGCACACCGGACTCTCCGGCTCCTCCGGTCTTGCCCGCCAGGAAGATCATGCCCCCGTAGCGAACACCCTCAGAGTACGGCGCACGCGGGTTGGCATTCAGATACTCCGGGGCTGCGTACTGCTGGACAGGCTCGGCGTCGGCCTCAGGCACGGCCGGCTCGCAAGCGACGCTCGCAACACACAGGACGAGGATGGTCGCGGCTCGAAGCATGACATTTCTCCTGGACGACTAGGACGCATGTGGGCGGGGGGACCAGAGTAGGGGTCACGAGCGTCCGGTAGCAATCGAGTGGTGCATGTACTCGACAAGCAGACGTGCTCCTAGGGCAGTACTTTTCAGTTCGGTCTCTATCTTGTCCACCGACATCGCCTGGGAGGCGACGTGCAACCCCCGACGCTTGTCGTCTCGAATCCCCCCCACCGGAAGGTGGACCTCGACGCGGTCGCGGCGATGATCGGGCTAGATGTCTACGAAACCCGCTTGAAGTTCATCTTCTCTGCGCCGGAGGTGCTGGCGGCTTTGGACGGCGAGTACGCGACGGCAAAGGCGGAGTCGTTCGAGAGCGCGGGCGTGAGTGTGGCGCAGATCGACGGGCGGGAGCTTACGGCCATCCCCTGGCCGGAACCGGTTTCCTCATTCGAGTTCACCGGCAAGGGGCTGACGGCACGCATCAGGAGCCGAAATGTAGAGCTTCCCTACGACTCGAGCGTGGTGGGCGTCTACTGCAAGCCACCGTCGAATTTTCGCGTGGAGCCGAGCGAGAAGGCGGTGGGGCCGCTCAGCTTCGGTTTGGAAGTCGCCGAGGCGATCGAGTGGATGGCCAACCTCGACCTGTACTTCTTTCGAGATGACGCTTTACAGCGACTCTCCATCGTCCAGGGCGTGACGGATTTCTCCGGCCTCGGGCCGATGCAGAAACGTACGGCCGACGAAAACATGGCGGAGGTCGTCGCTGGGTGTAGCCGCCGGTTCACCTCCATGCACCTCGACGCCCGCATGGAGAACGTGCGGCCTCGGCGCAGATTCGTGGGCGGCGACTCGGCGCACAATCCGGATCTGCGAAAACGCTACTCGTTCGGGACGCTGCTCCTGCGCGAGATCCTGAATTCCGTCTCTCCAGGGCTTGGAGACCTCACGCAGTACGAGCTCGGCTCGCGGCTCGGGTACCTCACGGGCCGTAGCCAGATATCCTCGCCGAGACGATGACCGCGTTACCTCTGACCGCCTCATACCGTCAGAGTGAGGACAGTGACACGCGGTAGCAGCTACAGCCCGGAGGCACAGATGCGACGTTCAGCACGATGGTGGGCCCTCACGATCTCGCTCGTTTTGGTTGCGGGGTGCGCCGAGGAGGCCCTCACACCGGCCCTCGACGCCCTCGAAGAAACGACCGCCGAACAGGAGACAGCGCTCGTGGCTGCGATGGAGGGCATCGCAACTCAGCTGGGTCTGGGCCCCGACGGCACGATGGGCGCCATGGACGAGTCCGACGAGGCGCCAGCATTCGGCAACGCGGTGTTCGCCGACGCATTCGCCGTGGGCGACGACCATGAGGTCGACACGGACCTGGCAACCGATCCGACGATCTCGGACCTGCCGCCGGACCAGCTCCGCATGTACAACGTCATGGCGCTCTGGGGCCGCGTAAGACCGAATCCGAACACGGAGTGGTCACCGCTGCAGTGGGATCCGGGGCTACAGGTAAAAGAGGGTGACGGCGTACGCGTAAGGCGCACGATCCTGTTCGAGCCCGGGGATATGGTGCACCCGCAGGTGGTGCGTAACCTCGTGACCATGACGTCCCGTACCGGGCCGCACGTCGACGGGGTCGTGGCCCAGGTCGCCATCCGTACAGGCCCGAGCGTATCGACGGATGTGGTCTCGGCGACGGACGAAGCGGCCTTCCTCGCGTTTCGCAGCACGCCGTACTCGGTGAAGATCCCGGCGAATGAGCTTCCCGGCCTGAACTTCGCCGAGGTCATCGACGATACGGGCAACGGGCTGATCCTCACCGCGCTCCGCCGTCCCACTCCGGGGTGTGCGGTCGGCTTCATGGCCGGGCGCTGGATGCGGACGAGCGATCGAGGAGGCGTGTTCGGCGGCGCCTGGCACCAGGCGAACGGGCGCCGCGAAGGCTACGTGGTGGGACGCTGGGGCGTGACGGCTGCTGGCGAGCGGGTCTTTCACGGCAAGATCGTGAACCTGCAGGGCCAGTTCCTCGCCCGCATGGCGGGTAACTACGAGGACGGGCAGTACAAGGGCGAGATGTACGGCCGAGGCGGTGCGCTCCTCGGCTACGTCCATGGCCGCTACATGGGCGAGGATGGACACGGCGTGTTCCAGGGTGCTTGGCGTCAGGCATGCGTCACGGATCCGCCGCCGCGCACCTGCCAGCTCACGTCCGATGGCATTCGCGTGTGCGACGATGTGGTGCGGCCGGACCCGATCGACTAGGAAGTCGTTGGTGCGCTAGCCAGAGGGGGCGGCCCGTATCGCGCGGGTCGCCCCTTCTCATGTGCTGAGTTCAACCTCGTCGCCACGAAGGCGCGCCCGAGAGACCGCGAGAGGTAGCGGAGCGATACGGCCCGGCCAGTCGTCCGTGCCCTGAGCTACCTCCTCACGTACCGCGTGGCAGTGATCGCGCAGCGCCGCGACGTCGATTCCGAGGTACTCGAGCGGATACGCCTCCAGGCGTTCCAGGGTCTTCCTCAGCTGAGCCTTCACGCCGTGCGCGTTCTCTCGCTCCCAGTGAACCCATGCGCTGGCGTAGAGAATCAGGCCCTGATAGAAGTCGCTGCCGGTGCGGCGCCACTCGTCCTCCAGGACCTCGTGGCTGTCCCAGAAGCGGCCCGCACCGTAGAGCGCCAGGAAGCCTTCGAGGGCGCTCGGAACCTCTGGTGGCTGCGTCATGAGAGAAGATACGTAACTGGCACCGGCGCGCGTGTGGGCCTAACCTCGCCGTCCGGTGAATGACTCATGAAGAACGGGACGACCATGCGATTTCAGAGATTGGTGATGGCGGTGGCCGCGTTGGGTTTCGTGACACTCGTGGGGAATCCCCTCGCGGCTCAAGAGAGCGAAACGCTCACCGTGCCGGGCCTCCAGCAGAGCGTGGAGATCGTGAAAGACACGTGGGGCGTCTCACACATCTACGCGCAGACGGAGCACGATCTCTTCTTCGCGCAGGGCTACAGCGCCGCGCGAGACCGCCTCTTCCAGCTCGAGATCTGGCGCGCCCAGGCCACCGGAACCACGGCCGAGATCCTTGGACCCCGGGCCGTCGAACGCGATCACGGCGCGCGGCTCTTCAAGTTCCGCGGGGACATGACGCAGGAGATGAACCACTACCACGACCGGGGCGACGAGATCATTCCCGCCTTCGTGGACGGCGTCAACGCGTACATCGACCGAGCCCTGGCCAGCCCCGATGACCTTCCGCTGCCGTTCCAGCTTCTCGGGATCCGCCCGAAACATTGGACCCCGGAAGTCGTCATCTCGCGACACCAGGGACTGCTCGGCAACATCGGCGCCGAGCTCAATACGGGCCGTGCAGTGTGTGCGATCGGCGGCGAGGCGGTCAAAGAGCTGCAGTACTACCACCCCCGCGAGCCGGATCTGGAGATCGACCCGCAGATAGACTGCGAGTCGCTTCTCGACAATGATATCCTTGCGCTCTACAACGCCTATCGTCAGACCATCCGGTTCGAGCCGTCCGACATCGTGGCTGAGGGTTTCCGTAACGATGAAGAAAGCTACGACCGACTGGCCGCGGTCCTCGATCTCGAGGCCACGGAGCTAGAGAGCAGGTCGAAGGATGACATCGGGAGCAACAACTGGGTCGTGAGTGGTGCGCTCACCCAGGACGGATACCCGTTCATGATCAACGATCCGCACCGTGCCCAATCGGTCCCGTCCCTTCGCTATTGGGTGCATCTCGTCGGCCCGGGCTGGAATGTGATCGGGGGCGGAGAGTCCGAGATCCCCGGCGTGTCGATCGGTCACAACGGAGTGGGCGCGTGGGGACTCACGGTCTTCGGCACCGACGGCGAGGATCTGCTGGTGTACGAAACCAACCCGGCTAACCCGAATCAGTACCGCTACCGCGGCGCGTGGGAGACCATGCGCATCATCGAGGAGACGATTCCGGTGAAGGGCTCGAGCCCGGTGACAGTGCAGCTCAAGTACACGCGCCACGGCCCCGTCGCGTTCGAAGATGCGGATAAGAACCTGGCGTACGCCGTGCGGCCGGCCTGGATGGAAGTCGGCGGCGCACCCTATCTCGCGTCGCTACGCATGGACCAGGCGACCACGTGGGAGGAGTTCAGGGAGGCGTCGAACTACAGCAACATCCCGGGCGAGAACATGGTTTGGGCAGACCGCGACGGAAATATCGGGTGGCAGGCCGTCGGCATCGCCCCGATCCGTCGCAATTTCAGCGGCATGGTGCCCGTCCCCGGCGACGGCCGCTACGAGTGGGACGGCTATTTGCCCATCATTGCGAAGCCCCACGAATACAACCCGGCACGAGGGTACATCGAGACCTCGAACAGCAACTACACGCCGCCGGACTATCCCTATATGGATGCCATCGGCTACACCTGGACCGACCCGTACCGGTGGGCCAGGGGGAGCGAGGTCCTGGGCTCGGGCCGGAAGTTCAGCATGATGGACATGATCCGGCTCCAACACGACTACCTGTCGATCCCGGCGCGCACGCTCGTGCCGATGCTTGCAGAGCTGACCGCCTCGGACCTCCAGGTCGAGGCAGCCCGCCAGCGCCTCCTGGACTGGGACTACGTGCTGGACAAGAACTCGGTCGAGGCGGGCATCTACGTGGCCTTCGAGCGACAGCTTCTGGACGACATCGAAGAGCTCAAGATCCCGGCCGCCGCGCGTGACCACCTGGGCATTGGCATGAAGCGGATGATCGACTTCCTGCTCGCTCCGGACGGCGATTTCGGATCCGACCCCATGCGTGGGCGGGACGAGTTCTTGCTCCGCGCACTGGCCGGTGGCATGCAGGACCTGCGCGACAAGTTGGGCTCCGACATGAATGGTTGGGTCTACGGG
>JAOTVA010000268.1 GCA_029863645.1 Gemmatimonadota bacterium | reverse complement strand
GGGGTGACGTCGAGCTCGTGCGAGATGTCGAGCCCCAGTCGGGAGCAGATGAGCTTCACCCGCTTGAGCGCCGCGTCGCTGAAGACCATGTTGTCGAAGATGTAGCGCCCCCGGTGCGGGCCGGAGTCGACCACGAACCGGAGCTTCCACATCTCGTCGCCGTACTGGGTCGTCGCTTCTTCCACCTCGGCCACACGGCAGAGGTACTTCCCGTCCGGTAGCGGCGAGAAGTCCTGGACGTCGTCCACGTTGTTGAAATCGATCCTGGGCATGGCTTACGCCTCCTTTCCTGACTGCTTGGCCTCGCCCCGATTGGCGAGGGCCGATTCGAACTTGGTGAGGATGACCCGCGCGTTCTCCTCGGTGAGCTCGTCGATGCTGTCCGCCCCGTAGGCGGCCAGCCGCCGGGCGACCTGCTCCGGCGTCATCTCGAAGCGCGCGATGTGCTCGCGGATCTGCCGCTTCTGCGCGTCGGTGGCGAAGGCCGTCGGCCGCGCCTTGCGGGCCAACGTCTTCTTCCCGAAGAGCTCCTCGAAGCGGGCGAACGAGCACTCGAACTCTCCGGGCGGGAGCTTGTTGGAGCGGTCTTTCAGGCACTCGCCGAGGAACCGGCCCTTCTCGTCGCGGTAGAGCCGGACGATGGTGTCGAAGAGGTAGGGCAGCGACTTCTCACCGTCGAAGGTCTCGCCGATGGCCTTCATGAACCCGCCGTCGGCGTACTGGACCTTCTGCCGCGCCGTGACGATGACGTTCATGTCCAGCGCGATGAGCTTGCGGATGAAGTCCTTGAACTCCGCCTTGATCGTCATCCAGTCGCGCGGCTGCAAGTCGTAGAACTCGAACTTGTAGCCCTTCGAGCCCTTGTTGCGGCGCAGGAAGATGTCCGACCACTTCTTCTGGAGCGCGTCCCAGTAGACCGTGATCGGGTCGATCACCAGCGTCCGGTAGGCGTGCGGGTGCGTGAGCAGCCACTGCGCCGCGTCCATCGCCTCGTCCGCCGTGCTGGCCCGCAGGACGTCGAAGTCGAACGACTCCCCGTAGAGGTCGGCCCCGCCTTCGAGGTCGATGACCACGGGCTTGGGGAACTGCAGCGCCAGCGTCGTCTTGCCCACGCCGGAGTCACCCCAGAGGAAGAGCTTGAGCCGCTTGTCGAGCGACCGCGCCTTCTGGAACGGCGACCCGTCCTGGTCCTTCTTCGAGAAGTCCACGTGGATGGGCTTCTCCGTCTTCGTCGCCGGCGCACTCTCCGGCGGTCCTGCTTCCTGCGCCTCATCGGGCAGGGTCACGTGCGTTTTCATGGCGTCACCTCCCGTTCTTGCTCCCCATGCAAAGGCCCCAGTACCCGCAGAAGCGGGGACTGCAGTGCCAGCCGTTGGGGTTGGGGTAGAAGATTCCCGAGTCGATGGCCGTGCCGACCTGCTCGATCAGGCGAAGCAACCACCGGCAGTCGTCGTTCGTGCGCCGCGTGTGGAGCTGGACCGCCTTCGGGTTCTTGGTCTTGACGATGGCGTCCATGCGCAGCCCGGGTTCGATCTCGCCGCGCGTGACGCGGAAACCCAGGGCGTAGGCGGTGAACTGGAGGTCCTTGTCCAGGTCCTCCTGGCGCGGCGTCTTGCCGTAGGCCTTGTTGTCGGCGATGGTCCCGTCGCGTTCGACGAGGTCCCACACGCCGACGAGGTCGAAGGGGAAGTCCTCGCCCAGGTTCACGGTGAAGCGCTCCTCGACGAGGAGCGGCCGGACCTCCGGCGCGATGGTCTTGTGGTGCGCGGCGACGATGGCCGTGCCCTGGTCCTTGAGTCTGCCGGGCTTCTCGTGCGGCTCGAACGCGACGTCCTCGCTCGCGAGCGCCGCGTCGAACTGCGCCACGTAGAACTCCTGCATCTCTCCCAGACCCAAGTCGCGGTCGGAGTCGATCTTCTGGCGGTAGTTGAGCTCGACGGTCTGGTGCCACACCCGGCTCTGGACCATCGCGCCAGAGGGCGGGACCTTCAGGCCCCGGATGTAGCGATACTCGTACTGGCGCGGGCAGCGCAGGAACATGTTGAGCTGCGTGAAGCTCAAGTGCCGCTTCTCCGGCTTGCGCTCG
>JAOTVA010000135.1 GCA_029863645.1 Gemmatimonadota bacterium | reverse complement strand
CCCCGTTGGGGGCCACGACTCCCAGGCCTGTGATGACAACACGTCGGCTCACGTCTTAGGGACTCCAATTCCGGAGATGATTCCTGATATGACGACGGTTCCGTCGTCGAGGGTCATTTCGGCCTCCGAGCGGATCTTCCCCCGTCTGAAGAAGACCTTCTTCGCCCGAATCGTGACGCGGTCTCCGGGACTCACGATACCGGAGAACTCCACGTTGGCGTCGGTGAAGAGCGCGAGCGCCGACTCGACCGCCTCCATGCCCTGACCCCGAGCGATCTGATAGAGCCCGAGCGCCACCACACCCACCTGGGCGAGACTCTCGAGCAGAATCACACCCGGCGTGACGGGATGGCCAGGAAAATGGCCGCGGTAGAAGTCAGCATCCGGCCGGAAGCGATACCGAGCGACGATGTGATCGTCGTCTACTTCGAGGATCTCGTCGACGAAGAGGAAGGGGTCCCTCTGCGGAAGCAGGCCGAGCACTTCTGCGGGGGTGAGGATCAAGCCCGGCTGGCTCATCAGACCTCCTCTCCCATGAGGCCCCCTCGCGACCGCTCCGAGGGCAACGGATAGTCGCGGTAATCGATGTCCAGGAAGGCGCCCACCTTCGCGCGGTGGATCTTGTAGATCTCGACACCGTCCACGAGCACCCTTCCGTCGCCGATGGCGATCGCGGACCCAGATGCCGGAAGCTCCTGGTACCGAACGATGTCCACCTCGTAGCGGACCAGCTTGTCGTGTGGTCGGATCTGCCCTGAGAACTCGACCTCCTTACATCCGAGGGCCCTGCCTGTACCCATCGCTCCCCGGAGCGCGCAGTAGAGTCCGACGAGCTGCCATATCGCGTCGACGCCCAAGCAGCCGGGCTGTACCGGATCGGCCGTGAAGTGGCAACCGAAGAACCAGTCGTCGAGCCGAACGTCCCGCTCTCCGACGATGCGACCCTGACGTCCGCCGCGCTCGATCTCCACCACCCGGTCCAGCATGAGCATGGGCGGCGCGGGCAGGCGGAGCGTGAACTGCGGCGGCGCGGGGTCGACCAGGCGGCCGTACGCCAGAGCCAGGACCTCTTCCTTGTTGAAGTGGGTGCGCTGGCAGAATTCGTCGTGGTTCACGAAACGTCTCCAAAACGATAGACATGGCCGGACCAGGTGAGACCGGATCCCACACCGACGACCGCCACGTCGTCGCCATCCTTCCACTCGTCCCAGCGCATGGACATGACCCCGGGCGCGCCCGCTGCGCCCGTGTTACCGAAGTTCACCACGCTGTGGTGATGGCGATCGTCCGGAACGTCGCACTGCCGGCAGACTGCCTGCAGCATGTTGAAGTTCGCCTGGTGCCCCACGAAGTGTAGGGCCCGGCCCGGCTCGGTGTACTCCTTCTGGAGCGCGCGCAGCACGCGCGTGGTTTTCTTGATCGCGAACATCTGCACCGTACGCCCTTCCTGCACGAAATGGTCGTTGTGGCCGATGGTGACCTTATCGAATCCGGCCGGGCTGGACTCGAGCGTATTGCCCGTGATGCGCACGCGCGAAGGCACCTTTGTGGAGATAACGGCCGCGGTGGTCCCATCTCCCCATAGCACTGCTGCCGCCCGGTCCGAGTAGTCCACCGTGGTGGTCACGGTCTCAGGTGTCACGACGAGAACGAAGTCGGGCAGCGCCTCAGGGCGCATCATCGACAGCGCGTAGAGTGCGACGTGATAGCTCGTGCACGCCGAGTTCATGTCGAACGCCGGCACCTCCATGCCCAGGGTCGCCGCGATCGTACAGGCGTCTGCCGGCGACAGGTACTCGGGATTGCAGCCGCCGGCGATCACCATCCCGATGTCTGCCGCCTCCAGCCCGGCGCGCTTCAGTGCCATCTCGGAGGCGCGCTTTCCCGTATCGGCGTGTGAGTACATGCGCGCGTCCGGCACGAGGGTCAGATCGCGATTGCGCGTCTCCTTGATGTAGTCCAACGACATCACCGTTCGGCGACTGAGGATTCCTGTCCGCTCCTCGATCCACTGCGCGTTCGTCCCGATGTCGAGATCGGTGAGAAACTGGTTGGTGATCTCGTTCTCGGGATGAAAGTGCCCCAGGCCGTGCAGGTACATGGTCATCGTGACAGCCCCGACACGGCCTCACCACCGTCGACGCGAATGACCTCTCCGGTGATCCAGGCCGCCTCCGGCAAGGACAGAAGGTAGATCACGTCGGCGATGTCTTCGGGCGTGGTCAGCCGGCCGAACGGGTTTCGCGTTCGTGCGTGGGCCTTGAGGTGTGCGCTACCGGGAATCATGCGGAGGGCCGGCGTGTCCGTAACCCCGGCCTGAATCACGTTCGACCGAATGCCGAAGTGAGCCATCTCCACGGCGATGGACCTGGACACGGACTCCAGGGCGACCTTGGCGGCCGCGACAGCCGCGTAGCCCTTCCAGGCGACGGTGTTTCCTTCGCTCGTCAAGCCGAACACCCGTGCGTCCGCACCGAACATGCCCCGTGCGTGAAGACTTTGCGTCCATCCCAGCAAGCTCGTGCCCATCGAGTGAATCGTGCGCGCCATGTCCTCTTCCTCGAGGAACACCTCGGAGGAATACTTCGGCGCGCTGGCGATGCCTCGAAGGCCGTCGACACCTTCTGCAAACAGCTGATCAGCGACTTCGGTGAGCACGGCCGAATCCACCGAGAGCTGCTCGGCAAGGAGCGCGCCGGAGCGGCGGTCGGCCGACTCCTCCGGTGCGACGAGCTTGAGGTTTCCGAAGGCTATTGAATGCAGCAACACGCGAACGGCGCCTCCGGTCCCCAGCCGTTCGGCCAGCCCGTCCAAGACATTGTCGCGTTGCTCGGCATCTAATGCGTCCGTGTTGAAGGATAGAAACCCTACGCCGCGGGCCTCGATCTTTTCGAATTCGGGCTCGATTCGCTTCATCGCGCCGCGCCGGTCGCGGTGGACGACACAGACGCTGTAGCCCTCCATCGAGAGCTTGTGTGCTGTGGCGAGGCCGAATCCGCTCGATCCTCCCAGGATCAGGGCCCATTCCTTCGACCGTGACTGCTCTATTGGCATTGTTTCGCTGCGTTCCTTGTCGTTGGACCGCCGGCTACGAGGTGTCCAGGGCGACGGATCCAGGAGGGCCAACATCCTACCCACCCCCCCTCGTGGGCAAGCCAGAAAGGTGAACGCAACGACGTGGCGCTGCGGTCTGGCGTTCGGAGCGAGGACGCCGTGGTAGCGGCGACGATGGAGGTGTGGGGGCCGGACGAGGGCACCAACGCGAAGCATTGGTCGGCACTGACGAGCAGCCCGAGCCTGTAGGATTGGCTCGGGCTGCTTGGCGTCGAGGCCTGGACGCCCCATGCCAGGGCCCCGGTTCGCCGCGCCGAGCGCACCGTAGACGCGCCGCCTGGCAGCTCCGAGCCGCACCGGTCAGATCTTGCGGACCCCAGTCATTCTTTGCAGGGTCAGTCCCACTGGAGCTGGGCCCGCAAACCGCTGAGATCGCCCGAGAATCCATTAAATCCAGGGTGTTCGCACCAGACCCGGCATCCGCAGCGAGAGGCGACAGGTGGGCATCCCGCTTGCAAGTCTCCCGACCCGAAGAAGGACACGGACACGGCTCGAGAAGCCAGGTCGGGAGGATGTGCCATGTTGGAAGGGCGTTCGGTCATGACGATCGTGGGCGCGGTGGTGGCCGCGGCCGTCGGCATTCACAGTGCGGCAGACCGCAATGCCGCCGGCGAGATCACGAGTGCGGGCGCCGTCGACGCCTTCGAGGTGCATGTGGGCGACTGCTTCGACGATGCGGCGTTCGCGAGCTCCGAGATCAGTGAGATCCCGGGCGTTCCCTGCTCCGATCCGCACGACAATGAGATCTACGCGACGTTCGACCTACCCGGGGAGTGGCCGGGCGATGAGCGGGTCGAGGAGTTGGCGTACGAGGGGTGCTTCGACCGGTTCGCGGACGCCGTAGGGAAGAGCTACGAAGAGTCGCTGATCGACTACACGACGATATATCCGAGCAAGGGTTCGTGGTCGCGGCTGGGAGACCGGGAAGTCATCTGCGTCGCCTACCACATGGAGTACGAGAAGCTCACCGGCTCGATCATCGGGAGCGGCCTCTAGCACTGCGGGGGGCGCCAGCGGCGACAACCCCGCCCATGAGCCGATGAGGCTTCGATCCTCTGCGAGCAGATCCCAGAATTCGATGCGCTCGTCGACCGACCGCGCTATCGTACGCGACATCTGGCCGGACAACGTCGCGCCAGTGAAGTGAGGAGCCGGCGCGCTCAGCCGCCCCGCCCCCCGACCGCTTGCGCCGCCTCCCGAGCGCGTAGGATACTGACCTCGCCTGATCCCCCCGCCAGGACATGAGCTTGCAGGATACTACGGCCCGCTTGGACGCGGCCTTGCCTTGGCCCGCGCCAAGGTGCAGGCCCTGACGTTGCTCGACCTCTTCCTGGACGGCCAGACGGTCGACGCCGCGTGGGAGTACTTCAACGAAGTGCAGACTGCCGAGACCGTGTACACGCCCTTCATCAGCCCCACGGACGAGCCCGCGATCTTCCTCAACGAGGACATCATGGGTCAGTGGCGCGAGCGCATGCGGCCGTACTACTACGATCCCACGCAGTTCGGCACCTACCTGGAGCAACTCGGGATCGAATATCCGACCATCAGGACACCGCCGATCAGTCAGTAGGCGACCGGCGCGATCTTCCACCTCCTATTCAAGGCACTCCATGACCGTCTCTCGCAGCACGCTCGGCCGCGGCCGGTTGTACGACAACATCCTCGACACGATCGGGGACACGCCCTGTATCCGAATCAATCGCCTCGCTCCGGCCCACGTCGAGATGTACGCGAAGGCCGAGGCGTTCAACCCGGCTGCCTCGGTGAAGGACCGCTTGGCCGTCAGCATCATCGAGGAGGCTGAACGCAGCGGAGAGTTGAAGCCCGGGCAGACGGTCGTCGAGGCTACGAGCGGGAATACTGGCATCGGCTTGGCCATGGTCTGCGCGGCGAAGGGATATCCGCTCGTCGTCACGATGGCGGACAGCTTTTCGATCGAGAGGCGCCGACTCATGCGCTTCCTAGGCGCAAAGGTGATTCTCACGCCGCGGGCGGAGAAAGGCTACGGCATGTACGTGAAGGCGAAAGGGCTGGCGGATGCGAACGGCTGGTTCTTGGCACGGCAGTTCGAGACCCAGGCGAACGCCACGATTCACGAGAATACGACGGCACGGGAGATCCTGGCCGACTTCAGCGGCGACCGCCTCGACTACTGGGTCACCGGATACGGTACGGGGGGCACGGTGACGGGTGTTGGCCGCGTGCTCCGCAAAGAGCGGCCCGACACGAAGATCATCATGAGCGAGCCCTCGAATGCTGCGCTCGTGGGCTCGGGAATCCCACAGGAACGGACCGACGGCAACGCACCGGCAAAGAGCCACCCCTCCTGGGAGCCGCATCCCATCCAGGGGTGGACGCCGGACTTCATTCCCCACGTCATGCAGGAAGCGCTCGACGGTGGGTATGTGGATCAGGTGATTCCCGTGGCCGGCCCTGACGCCATCGCATGGTCGCGTAAGCTCGCCCAGAACGAGGGCATCTTCACCGGCATCTCCGGCGGGGCCACGTTCGCCGCCGCCATGGAGGTCGCGAAGACGGCAGAGAAGGACTCGGTCATCTGCTTGATGCTGCCCGATACCGGCGAGCGGTACTTGTCATCGCCGCTGTTCGAAGGCATTCCGGAAGACATGTCGGACGAGGAGAAGGCGCTGTCGCTGTCGACACCAGGCTACCACATGCCCTAGGTGCGATTAGAACTAGCGGGGGGTTGGGGGCAGGTCGACCGTATCGGGTAACTGCTCGAAGAAGGGTCCCAGATCCTCCTCCGGAAGCTCGACTCCGAGGTCGATGTCCACCTCCAGTTCGGGGAGGGACAGGGGGGCGGGCGGCACGCCGCCCCTCGGATCGAGACGAGCGAGTATCAGGTCCTTGCGCCACAGCATCCGGGCTGGCCGGTGGGTTGGGTTCGACGTGAGCGGGTGCGGCAAGGTAGCCGCAAGCGCCGCGGCCTGGTCCAGGGTGAGCGAGGACGCTGACCGCCCGAAATACGTCCGCCCGGCCGCCTCAGCACCGAACACGCCAGGGCCCCATTCCACCACATTCAGGTAGAGCTCGAGAATGCGGTCTTTTCCCAACCGCCGTTCCAGGCGCCCAGCTACGACGAACTCCATGGCTTTCCGAGCGAACGAGCGGTCGGTGCCGAAATAGAGATTCTTGGCGAGCTGCTGCGTGATCGTACTGCGTCCGCGGATGTCGTCACGTTGTTCCCACGCAAAGCGGACGGCTCGCGTGAGCGCACTGACGTCGGACCGGCTCCACCACGAGAAGTCCTCGTCGCCTGTCCATTCAACTTCTTCCGCGAGCGAGACCCAATCGACGCCTTGGTGTTGGTGGAAGCGGTAGTCCTCCGCCACGAGAACCGCCCGGACCAGATTCGGGGAGATCTCATGGAGTGGTACCCAATCCTGATGGGTCTCGAAGCGGACCCCGGCGGCGGCAGCCTCCTGCACCCGTTGCTCCATTAGGGCGGTCTGCTCGGGATTACTACCCCGAAGTCGCCACGGATACGGAATCACGACGAACCAAGCGATCAAGCCAAGGACCAGGCCGACGCCGAGCATGGGTACTGCGACCCGCCGGACGCGGCGTAGGCGCCCGTCGGGGCGGGAGTGGGTGGCGTCGTCTGTACGATCCAACTCGGGTCCTCTCGGGTGCCGTCTACGAAGTCGACAGCGAATACCCCGGTGCCCGCCCGGAGGATCGTTCGTTCAGTCGCTCACGCGAACTGGAGAGGACCGACTTTCCCGAGTGCCATCTCCAAGTTGGCCGTCCTGATTGAGGCCCCAGCAGTACTGTTCGCCGGCTGTCGTGATGCCGCATGTGAGAGCCCCGCCAGCGTGGATCGAACTGAATCGGTGGCCGCCCACCACGAGGGTCGCCCGGTTCCGGTTCTGGGTGTCACCCGTGCCCAACTGGCCGCGCAGATTTTGGCCCCAGCAGTATGCCGAGCCATCGGCGACGATGGCGCAGGTATGCACCGCCCCTGCAGCCAGTTCGAGCGCCCGGGAGGGCAGGCCGGCGACTTCTTCCGGCTGCGACCGACCCTCGTTCGTCCCGTCGCCCACCTGGCCGAACCGGTTGTCTCCCCAGCAAAGAACTCCATTCCCGCCGATGCCGCAGGTATGGTTGCTGCCGGCCGCCAGCGACTCGATGGAGCCACCCACGAGTGCCGGAGTCAGGCGATCCAACCGACTGCCGTCTCCCAGCTGGCCCTCGCTATTAGGACCCCAGCAGAACGCGTTTCCGTTCGAAGTGAGTCCGCACGTGTGATTCCAGCCTGCAACCAACTGGCGGAAGAGGATGCCGCCGCCGACGGCACGCGGGAAGCGCGCGTCGGTGCGAGAGCCGTCGCCCAACTGGCCGCTCAGGTTCTGACCCCAGCACACTGCGACACCACCGCCGGCCACGCCACACGTGTGCGCGGCTCCCGCGGTGAGGGAGGAAAAAAGAAGCTCCGCACGGACCGGAACCGGGGAAGAACGGTCGGTCCGAGTACCGTCGCCGAGTTGGCCGCCTTCGTTGGCTCCCCAGCAGACGGCCTCGCCCGTGCTGTCGAGACCGCAGATGTGCGAAACACCCGCCGCCAGGGCCACCAGGCCCGATGCGGCGGCAACGCCGCTCTGACCGCGGTCGTTTGCTCCCCGGCAGTCGGCAGAGCTGCCGGCGAGTGAGCAGACCACGCTCCCTCCGATCACGAAGTTGCGCCGGGCGACGATCACAGGCCCGCGTTCGAGCGTACGGGGGCCTCCCTCGATTCCGACGGGCCGACCGAGCGCATTCGCCCGGAATGTCACGGTCTCGCCGGTGGCGCGAACTATGGCGTGGAGCTCCTGGGTGCCGATCTCGACGCCGAGCCGCCACAGCGCCGAGGCCGTACCCAGCGAGTCCGTCCTCATTCGGCCTGGTGCGGCGGTCCCCTGGCCCGACGAGGCGTCGAACAGCACCTCCACGCCGGGAGTCGGGTTGCCCACTTCATCGGTGACGGTGACGGTAGGCCGGAAGCGCAGGAGCTCGCCGACTTCGGCCTCCTGTCCGTTCCCTGCCGCGGCGACGAGGCGGGCCGGTGGACCCGGCTGTCCCTTTACAACTATGCGCGCCTCGAGCGTCGATCCCACGAGCCTGGCGACGACGAGGTGTTCGCCGGCGCGCTGCGGAAGCGTGAGCTCGACGCGGGCGATGCCATTCGAATCCGTACGGGCCGTGTCGGGGTCCAAGACTGCATCGCCCGTGAGGATCACGAACTGAACCAAGGAGTCCGCGAGGGGTGTGCCTGCCGTCCCCCGCGCGCGGACCGGGAGCGTCATGATGGTGCCTACCTCGGCGGACTGTTCAGCGCCACCGATCGGGCTCAAGACGGCTTCTACGGGGTCCATTCCCGAGGAGACCATGGTCGGCACAGTGGGTAGTTCGGGATTGGTCGTCGCGGTCCGAAAGAAGAGCTGATATCCGCCGAGTGCGACCGCGGCCAACACCAACGTGACGGTTGCTATGCTCGGGGATCGGCCTCCGGTGTCCGCGTCGGCGCCGAAGCGAGACTCGGGTGGCGTCGGGTCGTATAGGACGACGCCGTCGACGTTGTCTTCGTCGCCTGGCGGCTGACTGTTCGCGCCTCTGATCGGGGGGTCAGGCATCAGGGACCTTCAGTTCGCAACTCCGGTTGAGACCGTGGGGCGAGACGTGTCGGTCACGTGGCAGGCCCGCGATTAATACCGCAAGTGGGTGGAGGAGGTTCGGTCGCTGAGTCACACGGGGTCGACTCCAGCTGCGGTCAGTTGCCTCATTCAGTTAGGTGTCGGTGTTTGTGACAGACACGTCGTCGGCGTCCAGGCCGTCGTAGTTCGTGTCCGTCGACGTGGCTGGCGCCGTCTCAATCTGGTAGACGGTGCCGCCGGGCTCCGCGTCGGGATCGTCGACGCTTGTCACGGTCACCGTCTGCGGGGTGTCCCAGTTGCCGCTCGTGAACGTCAGCGATATTGGGGCGACGGTGCCCTCGGTCGTATCGTTCGACGAGATCCCGATAACGACGTCCGCCGTCGGCTCTGAGTCGAGGACGACCGTGAATGAGTCCGTGCTCTGGGGCACCTCCGTCGTGGTCAGCCCGCTCGTAGGTGTCACTGTGATGCCGGCGGTGTCGGCGTCGTCATTGTTCGTGACGGATACATCGTCCGGGTTCAGGCCGCTGTAGTTGGCGTCACCGGACGCTGCGGCGGCGGTCAGGATGGTGTAGCTGACGTTGCCGTCGTGGATCGCGTCGT
>JAOTVA010000134.1 GCA_029863645.1 Gemmatimonadota bacterium | reverse complement strand
ACGACTTTCATCCCGGGCCCAACCGTGGCGTGAAGCAGGGTGTGTTAGCGGTGCTCACGAACGCGCTCATGCCTTCGGTCCTGGTCGAGATCGGGTATCTCTCGAACGCCGACGAGAGCCGGCTGATGAGCGACCGGTCGTTCCAGCGGGAATCTGCCGATGCGCTGGCCCGGTCGGTCGTGCGGTTCTTCGAGCGATACCCGCCCGGGATAGGGTCCGACCGGTGACCCGGGTCGGCGCCGCGGTGCTGGGCGTCGCGGTCCTTTCGGGGTGTGCCTACTACAACACGCTCTACAACTCGGAGCGTCTCTACATCGAGGCCGAGGCCCTCCGCTCCGACGGCTTCGATTCCCTCGCGCAGGCCCGCTATGAAGACGTAATTCGTAAGACCTCGGAGGCGTACCGCGGTCGACCAGCGGGGGCGCAGAGCGCGCAGACGCTCTTTCTCTTGGGTCGGGCCCAACTTCGTACCGGTCAACCACGCGAGGCCCGAGCAGCGCTGGCGCAGGCCGCTACCCTCGCGCGGGAGCCGGGGCTGCGGCCCCAGATTCTGGTCTATCAGGCTTTGGCGTCTGCGCGCCTGGGGGAAGAGGCAGCCGCGGTAGCGCTTCTGGATGAGGGCTTCGCCGCTGGGCTCGTGGGACAGCCGCTCGGTGAAGGGTACCTGCTCCGCGGTCGGCTTCGCCTAGCGGAAGGCAGCTCCTCGGACGGCTGGGAGGATCTGGAGCGCGCTGCTGAGGCCGATGCGGCAGTGGCCGTCGAAGCGGGGATCGAGCGTCTGCGCCTGGGCGTGCGGTATCGAGACCTCCAGCAGGCTCGCGTCGCGTTGGGTCGCCTCCTTTTGAATGAGCAGGCTGGTGAGCGGGCCGACACCGTGGCTGCCTTGGTCGCATCAGCCGCAACGAGATGGAGTCCGTCCGTCGCTGCGACCATTCTCGGAGATGTCGAGACCACCTCGTGGGATCGCCCAGCGCGAAATCGGCTCGCGCTCCTGCAGGCTAGCCTCCTGCACCTCGCGGGGGACACGGCGGCGGCGGAGGCGCAGGCGTGGCGCGTCGCGCGGGGAAGGGGGGAGTCGGTCGCGAAGGCTCGCCTCCTGCTGGCGCGATGGCGCCTCGACCGCATGCGTGACCTGGGCGACGCTCAGGCCGTCCTGCCCATCCTGTTGCCCGTGGGCGACGAACCGGAGGCGGCTGAACTCCTGGCGGCCGTCGACGCCCTGGATCGCTACTCGGGCATTGGGCTCGATCAGCCGCTCGGGTGGTTCGCCGCCGCCGAGGTCGCGAGAGATCGACTGGGCGCGCCGATTCTTGCTCGTGGTCTGTTCCTCGCCTACGCCGACACAGACCCCTCTGACCCCTGGGCACCGAAGGCTCTGCTCGCGGCGCTCAACGTTTCGGTCAATCGCGCGGACCAGGACTGGTTGCGCGGACGCCTGGAGGCACACCGGGACAGTCCTTACGTTCAGGCCGCACGAGGAGGGGTGACGGTTGGCTTCGAGGATCTGGAGGACGAACTGAGGCTGCGACTGAGTGAGATCGGAACGCGGTGAGGTTGGCGACCGAACTCTTCGGGGTGGCGTTTCAGAACCCCGTCCTTCTCGCAGCCGGCACATGCGGATTCGGGAAGGAACTCGAGGACGTCCTCAACCTCGAAGGGCTCGGGGGTTTCGTCACCAAATCCGTCACGGTGGAGCCCAGGCAAGGGAACGCGGCGCCCCGCGTGACGGAGTTCGGGGGCGGCATGCTCAACTCCGTGGGGCTGGCGAACCCCGGATTGGATGCCACGCGGCGTGAGAAGTTGCCGTGGATCGCGTCGAATGTGCGGCGGGCCAAGGTCTTCGTGAGTCTCGCCGGCCACACCGTGGAGGACTTCTATCGGCTGGTTGAGGGCCTCGACGATGCCGATGGATTTCTAGGGTTCGAGGTCAATCTCTCGTGCCCGAACGACGCCAAGCGCGGAGGTCCCCCATTCGCATTGGATCTCGAGGCGGTGTCCGAGATCGTTTCGGGCTGCCGGAACCGCACACAACGCCCCCTCCTCGCCAAGCTTGCCCCCAACGACACGAGGCTTCCGATGACTGTAGCCCGGGCGACCGAAGCGGGCGCCGATGGCCTCACGCTCGTGAATACCATCCCGGGGCTCCTGCTCCGACCGGATGGGACGGCCGAGCTGGGGGCCGGTCCTGGCGGCATGAGTGGTCCCGCGCTCCGACCTGTCGGGCTGCGCTCGGTGTCTGAAGCCCGCGCGCACACTTCGCTGCCGCTTCTAGGGGTCGGCGGTGTGTTCGCACCCGCGGATGCCGTTGCCTATGCGCGGGCGGGTGCATCACTCGTCCAGGTCGGGACGGCCTCGTTCGCCGACCCTCGGGCCGGGCTGCGCCTCGCGCGGGGGCTCGAGCGGTGGGGACGCGTAGAGGGAGTCGCGACCTGGAACGAGCTGGTTAGGCCGGCGGAGGCATGAGAGGCGCGTCGGAGGTCATCATCGCGCTCGACACCCCCTCTCTCGAGGAGGCGCTCGGAGTCATCGACGTGCTAGGGGACGAGGCTCGCTTCTACAAGGTCGGCCTCGAGCTCTACACGCGGGTGGGCCCGCGGGCCGTCGCCGAGGTCATCGCTCGCAAGAAGCGGGTCTTCCTTGATCTCAAGCTCCACGACATCCCCAACACCGTGGCGCGTGCTGCGCGTGCAATCTCCGAACTCGGAGTCGATCTGCTCACCGTGCATGCGGCCGGTGGAGCGAAGATGATTGAGGCTGCGCGCGAAGGGTTGGACTCCGGTACCGGTCTCCTTGCCGTCACCGTGCTCACCTCGATGGCTGCAGAGGACCTCGGAGCGACGTGGGGCCGGCAGATCGAGTCGATTCCGGAGGAGGTCGTGCGGCTCGCGGAACTCGCGCGGGTGAGTGGCGCGGACGGCGTCGTCTCGGCGGCCTCGGATGCGGCGCAGGTTCGTGCCGGTGTAGGGGACGAGTTCCTGATCGTAGTCCCCGGGATACGACCGGCCGGGGCGGACCACCAGGACCAAAAGCGGGTAGCTACGCCCGCCCATGCGGTGAGGGCCGGCGCGGACTATCTGGTCATTGGCAGAGCGGTCACGCAGGCTCCCGATCCTGCCGGCGCGCTCCGAGCCATGGTCGCCGAGATGGACCTGAGCCTTTGACGCCAACACTGACTCGATGACCCTCAACGTCTACAACACACAGACTCGCTCCGTGGGGCCGTTCGAGCCCCTCGAGAAAGGGAAGGTGGGCGTCTACGCCTGCGGCCCGACGATCTACGACCACGCGCACATCGGAAACTTCCGGACGTTTCTATTCTTCGACATCGTGCACCGGCACCTGGAGGCGAGCGGTTACGACGTGCGGTTCGTGATGAACCTCACCGACGTGGATGACAAGACGATTGCGGGGGCGGTGGCGGCGGGACTTAGTGTCGCTGACTTCACGCGGCCGTTCGGCGAGGCCTTCTTCGAAGACGCTGCGACTCTGGGTATGCGGCCGGCCGACTGCTATCCGAGGGCCACGGACTACATCGAGAAGATGGTCGACTTCGTAGCAGGGCTCGTCGAGTCGGGCCATGCCTATCAGGCGGACGACGGCGCGGTCTACTTCTCGGTCGCAAAGTTCGAGCGGTACGGCCGCCTGAAAGGCATCGATACAGCCTCCCTGAAGTCCGGCGCGCGAGTAGCCCAGGACGAGTACGAGAAGGAGGATGCCCGGGACTTCGCTCTGTGGAAGGCCGCGAACGACGGCGACGAGAAGGCGGGTGCCGCGTGGAACTCGCCATGGGGCCCTGGCCGGCCTGGGTGGCACCTGGAGTGCTCGGTCATGAGCCTTACGGAGTTGGGAAGCACGCTCGACATGCACCTCGGCGGGGAAGATCTGATCTTCCCGCATCACGAGAACGAGATCGCCCAGTCCGAGGCGGCCACCGGAAAGCCGTTCGTTCGGCACTGGCTGCACGGCCGTCACCTCCAGCTCGAAGGCAAGAAGATGTCCAAGTCATTGGGCAATTTCATTACGGTGCGGGAGCTGCTCGACGAGGGGTACGACCCAGCATCCATCAGGCATCAGCTCATTTCGGCTCACTACCGGGGTGACCTGAACTTCACGCGCGCCGGGCTGGATGCCTCGAGGAGCGCCGTTCAGCGCCTAGTCGACTTCGCGTCCCGCGTCGCCGATGCCGATGTGTCCGACGCCGCCCAGCCTACCGCGCTTCCAGTGCTGGCCGCTGAAGCGACGGAGGCCTTTCGTGCTGCGATGGACAACGACCTCAACACCGCGGACGCGTTGGCGGCCCTGTTCACGATGATTGCCCGGGTGAACGGAGCCCTCGATGCGCAGCCCACGGTTTCGGCTTCGGACCGGGATGCCGCGCTCGCGGCGCTGGACCACATGGACCAGGTCTTGGGTCTCCTGGAAGTGGCTCGGGCGTCCCGCGCCGTCGGTGACGACGTTACGGCTTGGGTTGAACAGAAGATCCTGGAGCGAGCCGAGGCGCGGGCCGCCGGTCGTTATGCGGACGCCGACGCGATCCGCGATGAACTCGTTGCAAAAGGCATCGTTCTGGAGGACGGGCCCGCGGGGACCCGGTGGAAGGTCGTCAACTGAGCCAGAGAGGCTGATGGGGAGTGCAAGGCCCGAACCCGGCGTGTGGCAGCAGCTCCGTCGGCGGAGAGTGACACGCACAGTCGTGGCATATCTTGCTGTGGGCTTCGCGGTTCTCGAGGTCACGTGGTTTGCTGTGCCCCGAGTCGGTTGGGTCGAGGAGGTCGGTCGGGTCGTGACGGGCATCATCGTTCTCGGCTTCCCTTTGGCCACGGTCCTGGCCTGGACCTACGACCTGACCCCGGACGGCATCGTCCGGACTCCTGAGGATGCGGCGGCCACCCCGTCGGAGGCGCCGGAGGAGGCCGCTCGTAGGCGCGTCTGGATTCTCCTCTGTGTCGGCGGCGTCATCGCGGGGCTGGTCTTCCGGTCGCTCAGGCTGTGAGCGACGCCACCCCCGCGGCTTCGTTGACGGTGGAAAAATGGCCGGGTTACACTTCCCGCACGGGTCGCTGGCGTAGCTCAACTGGTAGAGCAGCTGATTTGTAATCAGCAGGTTGGGGGTTCGAGTCCCTTCGCCAGCTTTCGCCGTCGCCGCGGCGTAGGCGGCCCGCGCTGAGCGGTGCGCCCCATCCTGAGGGAGGCAGAGTGAAGCTGCTGAGCACCGACCGGCTGACGATGCGGTATCCGGGCGGAGTGCTCGCGCTCGACGACCTCACGCTGGACCTCGAGCCCGGGCTCATCGGACTGGTCGGAGCGAACGGCGCGGGCAAGAGCACGTTCATCAAGCTCCTGCTGGGACTCCTGCAACCCACGGCTGGACGGGCGACGGTCCTAGGGCTGGATCCTTCGACCGATCCGATCGAGGTCCGACAGCGCATCGGCTACCTCCCCGAGCACGACTGCCTGCCCACCGACATCAGCGCGGCGGACTTCATCACGCACATGGCGCGGATGTCCGGCCTCCCGCGAGCGTCCGCGCGAGAGCGCGCGGCGGAGATGCTGCGGCACGTTGGGCTCTACGAGGCCAGGTACCGCACCATGGACGGCTATTCCACGGGTATGAAGCAACGGGTAAAGCTCGCCCAAGCGCTCGTGCATGATCCGCGACTTCTCCTACTCGACGAGCCCACGAACGGGCTCGATCCGGCCGGCCGTGATCAAATGCTGGAACTGATCCGGCGCACCGGGAAGCAGTTCGGAATCAGTGTGCTGGTCTCTTCCCACCTACTGGGAGAGATCGAGCGCGTATGCGACCATCTGGTCGCCATCGATGCTGGCCGCCTTGTACGATCGGCCCGAATCGGCGTCTTCACCGCGCATACCGCCGCCCTCGCTATCGCGGTCGACCACGGTCGCGATGAGCTGAAGGCCTGGCTCGCTAGGGCTGGCGCGATCGCCGAGGACGACGGCAGGGGTGGGCTCTTCGTGCCGCTGGAGGACGACGAGCAGGCATACGACCTCGTACGCGACGGTGCCAGCGAGCTGGGCCTTCCGTTAGTCAGGCTTCAACGCACGCGCCGCCAACTTCAAGATCTGTTTCGTGCGACGGCTCCTGATCCGTCGCTCGAGTCGGCCGGCGCGGCCCCGCGGGATCCGTCGTAGTGCTGGAACCGGCCCGCACCGAATCGGGCACCATCTACGACATCGGCTATCAGAACTACGATGGTGTCCGCCTGGGGCGTCGCTACGCCATCTGGTCGCTCTTCGTGCATGGCCTGGGGGCGGTGTTCGCCAAGGGCCGGGGATTTCGGGCGGGACTGATCCCGTTCGTGCTCGCCGCAGCGGTCGTCGTCCCTGCCGCCTTCCAGGCGCTCGCGACGGCTTATACCAACGGCGTATTCGAGCTGCTCACGTACTCGAACTACTTCCTCACCATTTCGACGGTCTTCGCGTTCTTCTGCGCCGCCCGGGCTCCAGAGCTGATGAGCACGGACCAGCGTACCCGCACCTTGGTGCTCTACTTGGCCCGTGCCCTGCATCGTGAGGACTACGTCCTGGCCAAAGTGATGGCGCTCGTCACGACCGTGCTCTTCCTCACATTGACGCCGTTGCTCATCCTTTTCGCCGGGCACGTCTTTTCGTCGACAGACCTGTGGGCCGGCTTCCGTGCCGAGGCCGACCAGCTGCTACCGATTCTGGCTTCCTCGGTGGCCATGGCTCTGGTAATGGGGACGGTGTCGACCGCGATCGCATCGCTCACGCCCCGCCGGAGCCTCGCCGCCGCCGCTGTGCTCGGTTACTTCATGGTCTCCAGGGTCGTGGTCGAGATCCTCGGCACCTCGGTGGGCGCGACCTGGGTGCGATGGCTGCAGCTCCTGGACCCCTTCGTCGCGTTGGGCGGGTTCTCCGATTGGGTTTTCGGGAACGTGCTGAGCCAGTTCCTCGATCCCGAGGTGTCGGGGTGGCGCTTCGCGGGGGCCTGCGTCACGTACGTCTTGGTTGGAGGCGCCGTCCTCATCACGCGATACCGGAAGGCCGGCGCATGAGCGATTCGGCCCCCGCCGAGGCCGCGCGCGTTCTCGTGAGGAACGCGTCCAAGTGGTACGGAAACGTCGTGGCTGTGAACGACATCTCGTTCGACCTCGCCCCCGGTGTGACGGGCCTTTTGGGACCTAACGGCGCGGGCAAGACCACACTCCTGCGACTCGTTGCGGGCTTCTTGCAGCCGTCCTCGGGCACCGTGGAGGTCAACGGACAAACCTCCTGGCGAAACCCTAGCATCTACCGAGACGTCGGCATCGTGCCCGAACGGGAAGAGCTATACCCCTTCCTGACGGGCAGGGAGTTCGTGCGACTGAATGCGGTGCTCCATGAGCTCCCGTTCGTCGACGTGGCTACCGAGCAGGCCATAGAGGCCGTCGATCTCATCGACCGACAGGACGAGAAGATCGGCACCTACTCCAAGGGAATGCGCCAGAGGATCAAGGTCGCCGGGGCGCTCGTGCACGACCCCACAGTGCTCCTCTTGGACGAGCCCTTCAACGGCATGGACCCGGCTCAGCGCCTCAAGATGATCGACCTGCTCCGGGACGATGCGTCCCGGGGCCGCGTCATCGTCTTCAGCACGCACATCCTCGAGGAGCTCCACTACCTCGCCGAAGAGGTCCTGGTCGTCGTGTCGGGCAGGCTCGCGGCCTCGGGCAATTTTCGCGAGATCCGCCGGCTCATGACGGACCGGCCCCACACCTTCACAGTCACCACCACCGACAACCGACGCCTCGCATCAGCACTCATAAGAGAGCCCTCTGTGTCGGGCGTCCAGCTCGACGACGGTCACATGGTGATCCGGGCCGCCGACCGGGGAGCCTTCGCCACGGCGCTGCCTCGCGTCGCGAAAGAGCATGGGGTCGGACTGCGGGAAGTGATTCCGGCCGACGAGTCGCTCGAAAGCGTTTTCAACTACTTGGTGGAAGCATGAGCCTCCGCGTTGAGCTCTCCCTCGCGTCGCTGACCTGGCGCCTGCTCCTGGGCCGGCGCAGGTGGATCGCCCTGATCCTGTGCAACGGACTACCGGCGTTGTTGGCGTGGCTCTTCGTTCTGGAGCAGGCCGACGTGTCCGCGCGAGAGGCTCTGAATTTCGCCGGGGGACTGCTGGCGAGCGTCGTCCTGACAGTGCTCTTGCCCCTCGCTAGCCTGATTTTCGGGGCGATGGCGCTGGGCCAGGAAATCGAAGATGGCACTCTGGCATACTCGCTCTCGAAGCCCACCGCCCGGTGGCGGCTCGTTGTCACGAAAGTGATCGTCGCCCTCGGCGCCACCTTGGCTACGGTCCTTCCGGGTATCTGGCTCGTCGGCTGGATTATCCTGGGCGACGCCGCACACCCTCTGATCCGCGGCTTTTCGGTAGGCGTGACCGTTGCGGCCCTCCTCTACTGCGCCGGCTTCCTGGCCCTGAGTCTGTTCACCAGGCGAGCCCTCATCATCGGGCTCCTGTACGTCATAGGCTGGGAGGGGTCCCTCTCCCGCCTGTTCGCCGGCACGAGAACGCTGAGCGTGAGGGAGTATGCGACATCCCTCAGCGAGGCCGTCGCAGGAAGCGACCTGGCGGGGCCCTTCACTTCGCCCCTGGAGCCCTGGACCGCGATCTGGATGTCCGTTGCGCTTCTGGGTGTCGCAACCGCACTCGCAATCGGGCGACTTCGGGGCTTGGAACTGGTCGAAGAAATCTGAGAATTATGACCCGGAGGGGCCCCGGAAACTCCCCCACGGAGGCGCCACAATCACATAGGATTCGACCCTTTACGCCCCCCACCCCCCGAGTTAGGTTCCAATGCTCGTCCGTAAGTGGCCGCCTCAGGGGTCTGGGGGCGGCTCTTTTCCAGTCAGGGGAGCTGTGGACGGGCGCCCCAAACGACAGACAGTTTCGGGAGCGAGTGAGGTGGGGTACCGAAGCGGTCAAACGGGGCAGACTGTAAATCTGCTGGCATAGCCTTCGGAGGTTCGAATCCTCCCCCCACCATGTGGATGTTAGGACTCCGCCGGTTTTGCGGAGGAAGCGGGAGGCAACGCGGGAGTAGCTCAGTTGGCTAGAGCATCAGCCTTCCAAGCTGAGGGTCGCGGGTTCGAGTCCCGTCTCCCGCTCTGAAGGACCGGCTTCGGCCGGAGGAGAAGCACGCGCTCTGGTAGCTCAGTGGTAGAGCGCGTCCTTGGTAAGGACGAGGCCGCGGGTTCAATCCCCGCCCAGAGCTCTTGTGCCGGAGCGTCGCTGAAAGACTCGTGTGGGGCGCAGCCCGGATGGCGGGACCGACTTCCCGCCTTACGCAGCCAGAAGATTCGAGAGGACAGTAATGGGTAAGGCGAAGTTCGAGCGTACGAAGCCGCACGTGAACGTGGGAACGATAGGGCACGTGGATCACGGCAAGACGACGTTGACAGCGGCGATCAC
>JAOTVA010000133.1 GCA_029863645.1 Gemmatimonadota bacterium | reverse complement strand
GGCTCCTCGATCGCGCCGTAATCGAGGGCGAGCAAGCCCGAGTCACAGAGCCTGACATTCTGCGCGCGTTGAGAATCCGGAAAGCCGACCTCTCCCTCGGGGAGCTGTGGTCGCGACTCCTGGACGCGGACCCGCCCGACGATCCCGCGGACGAATGGACGGAGGCGCTCCACACGATGACTCGGGAAGGGCCCCTGGCCAGGAGGATGCTGGCGCTCGCGGGTGAGGAGCCCTCTCGGCCGGATCTTCGCCGCGTTGCGGAGGCGCTCTGCTCCTGCTTGTCGGACAATCGGTCGCTCACGTCTAGGGATTCGTGAGCGACGAGCGGTTCGGCGGCTTCTTGCTCATCACGGCGGAGCACGGTGGCAACGAGGTGCCGCCCGAGCACAAACACCTCTTCGAATCCCACGAGGAGGCGCTCCGCTCGCACCGCGGGTGGGACCCAGGAACCCGCATCCTCGCCGAGTCCCTCGCGGCCCGGCTGGGCGCACCGACGATCACTTCAACCCTTACCCGGCTTCTCGTCGACCTGAACCGTTCGGCGCACAACCCGAGGGTGTTCTCGGAAATCACCCGGCCCCTCTCGCGGCGTGAGCGCGTTTCCCTGCTCGAGCGCTACCATCGCCCGCACTGGGACCTGGCGCGAGAGGCTGTGACCGCGGGGCTCGCAAGGCACGGAACGTTGCTCCACCTGGGGATCCACTCGTTCACCCCGTCCCTGGACGGAGTGGTGCGCAAACCAGACCTCGCCCTTCTCTACGACCCGTCCAGTCCGGAAGAGCGCGCGCTTGCGACACGCTGGGCGGAGGCGCTCGCCGCAGAGCTTCCCGACCGCGTCGTGCGACGGAACAACCCCTACCTCGGCTCCAACGATGGAATGACCACAGCGTTTCGGCGGTCGTTCCCCCGGGCTGGTTACTTGGGCCTGGAGGTCGAGGTCAACCAGAAGCACATCAAGCGCGACGGCTCGTTCCCGGCCTGGGTGGCCGATGCGCTTCTCTCTACCCTCCCCGAGGGGTTCCGGCCCTAGTGGGTCTTACGCCGGCGCGCCGCCGGGGAAGTGCACGTCGACCTGCGGGAACGCGATGGTGATGTCGGCATCCTTGAGCGCAAACCATACCGCTTCGTTCAGTTGCGACTTCATGAGCGGCGCCGTCCAAGGATCACTTGACCAGATGGAGATGCCCCAGACGACCGCGGAATCGCCGAACTCGAGCATGTAGACCACCGGATCTCGATCCGCGATCCGGCCAGGCACACCCGCCGCAGCAGCCGTGACGACCTCCCGGACACGCCGCATGTCTGAGGAGTAGCTCACACCGACGTCGGTCATTACGCGGGAGTACGAGTCCGCAAGCGTGTAGTTGGTCACCACGCTCTGCACCAAGTCGGAGTTGGGAATGATCATCTGCTCGTCGTTCCGTGTGCGAGCGACCGTCGAGCGCGTACCGATCCGCTCCACACGGATGGTCCGCCCATTCACCTCCAGGATGTCGGTCTCCTTGATGGTGCGCTCCGCCAGCAGGATCACTCCGGAAACGAAATTCTGAAGGATGTTCTGCATGGCGAAGCCCACCCCGACCGCTACCACTGCGCCAGCCGCGAACGCCGCAGCGAGGCTGATGCCGATCGTTTGGAGCGCGACCGCCACACCGCCGACGAGCACGAGATAGTGCAGACCTCGCTGGATGAGCTGGACGGTACCCAGCTCCTTTACGCCTCCGCGCGCGAGCATCCGGCCGACGACCTGCTGGACGAGCTTCGACACCCAGAAGGTCACCACGATCAGGACGACGAACGTCACCACCGAAGCCACCGTGACGCTCGTCCCGCTCACCTCGAACAGACGCACGTCCAGCAACTGACGGAGGCCGGAGACGAAGTCCACCCAACTCATGCGGCTGTACCAGCGAAGGAGGAAGGTTGTGGCATGTCGGGCACACTTGTGTCCGGGGGAATGCCCGACCGGGGCGCTGGGCAAGATGGCCCAGCACGACGCTTTCTCGCCACCCCGTCCGGATGGGGCTCACCGAGGTCCCGCGGGCCCGTGACGGTCACTCGGGTGGGCCGGCTCCGCCTTCCCGTTCTCTGCCAAACAACCTCGGGTTTGCTGCAATGAAGTCGTCGATCCACTTCTCGAGGAACGACTCGTTTCCGGCGGTCATCAGGTACCCGTAGCCGAGCAGCGCGATTACGCCCCCACCGATC
Organism: Gemmatimonadota bacterium; assembly: GCA_029863645.1. Classification (GTDB taxonomy): domain Bacteria; phylum Gemmatimonadota; class Gemmatimonadetes; order Longimicrobiales; family Gaopeijiaceae; genus UBA2982. The sequence continues at coordinate 7,280 of JAOTVA010000133.1, read as the reverse complement.
GTATCGACGATGAGATCCCACATCGTGTCGACCAGGCCGGTCTTCTGCATGTTGAGTCCGAAAAACTGATCCATGCCGAACTCGAAGATCTCCCACATCGCTCCCATTCCGACGGCAAAAATGAAGGCGAAGAAGGCCACGAACGCCGGCCTCATGTGAAGCTCGATCTCCTCCTTCTCGTTCAGCACATGCACGAGAAGGAAGCCGAGGATGCCGAGCAGGAAGCCGGATGCGGTATGAATACCCGAAACCGCCGACCGAGCATGACCGGTGCGACCGTGACCGCCATGATGCCGGCTACGGAGATCGCCGTAATCCACAGTCCCTGAAGCACGGACAGCACCATCCCGACGAGCAGCACCGCTTGCAGCGCGAGTGTGATGCGCTTGTGAATGGAGCGTGACACGCGGGCAGGCGACATGCTAGGTAGCTCGGGGTGCGTATCTGGCTGCCCCTGCCCCCTTCAGCCAGCTTACTGGGTCACAATACCGGAGAGGTATGGCCAAAGCTCGGAAGTTCGGGTGGTTCGGCGGGGTCTTCACCCCGTCTATCCTAACGATCCTCGGCGTGATCATGTATCTGCGCTTGCCGAGCATCGTCGGGCAGGCGGGCCTCTTCACGAGCATCGGCATCATCGCCGTTGCGCACGTGATTTCGGTCTGCACGGGCCTCAGCGTCGCCTCGATCGCGACGGACAAGAAGGTCGAGGCCGGCGGCACGTACTACATGATCTCACGCAGCCTGGGCCTTCCCATCGGAGGGACGCTCGGACTCGCGCTCTTCGTCGGCCTGTCGTTCAGCGTAAGCCTCTACGTCATCGGGTTCTCCGAGAGCTTCCTCGGCTATTGGGGCCTGTCGGTCGACAAGGACATGATCCGGTTGACCGGGTCGATCACGCTCCTCGCCGTGACCATCGTGACGTTCCTGAGCACGTCGCTGGCCCTCAAGGCCCAGTTCTATATCATGGCGGCCATCGCGCTGTCGCTGGTCTCCATCGTGGCGGGCTCCCACGACTTCGTGCCCACCGCTGCGACCCCGTCGGTGGTGGCCCAAGGCACATCGTTCATCGTCCTGTTCGGAATCTTCTTTCCGGCCGTAACAGGGTTCGAGGCCGGTGTCTCCATGTCCGGCGACCTCAAGAATCCGAAGAAGGCGATCCCTGTTGGCACGATCCTGGCCATCGTGGTCGGCCTCGTGGTCTACATCGCCCTAGCGGCGTTCCTGTCGCTCACCGTCTCCGCGGAGGCCCTGAGCACGAATCCGGCAGTCCTACTCGACATCTCGCGGTTCCCGGTCTTGGTCATCGCGGGGATTTGGGGCGCCACGATCTCGTCGGCTTTGGGCAGCATCCTCGGCGCCCCGCGCATCCTGCAGGCCACGGCAGTCGACCGCATCACGCCACGCATCTTCGGGAAGGGGTTCGGACCGAGTAACGAGCCGAGGAACGCCCTCTTGGTGACCTTCGTCATCGCGGAGGTCGGGATCTTGATCGGTGAGCTCGACGTCATCGCCAGGATCGTGTCGATGTTCTTCATCACGACGTACGGCTTCCTGAATCTGAGCTGCGCGATCGAGCGCTGGGCGAGTCCCGATTTCCGGCCGGAGTTCAAGGTTCCCGCGTGGGTCAGCCTGTTGGGATCGGTCGCGTGCTTCGTCGTCATGATCCAGCTGGACCTGCTCGCGATGCTGGCAGCTACGGTGGTGCTCGGAACCCTCTACCTGGCATTGACGCGCCGGCAACTGACACTGGCATCAGGCGACACGTGGGAGGGGGTGTGGTCCTCAATCTCGCGCATCGCGCTCAGTCGGCTGGTCGTGCGTCAGGTGCACCAGCGAAATTGGCGACCGAACATCCTTCTCTTCGCAGGATCCCAGGGGAGGGGCCACCTGCGGAACCTCGGCGACTGGCTGGCGTATCGGCGTGGGCTCGTCTCCAACGTGGAGCTCGTGGCGAAGCCGGGCTCTGAGCGCGCAACTCGACCTGTGCCGGTCGAGACTCCGGAAGCGCGCGTGGGCTTCTTCACGCACCGCGTCGAGTGCCAGGACTTCGCCACGGGTATGGTCGACGTCGCGCGCCTGCACGGCTTCGCAGGGGTCGCGCCGAACACGGTGCTCGTGGGCTGGTCTCGACGCACCCGAGAGCCCGACGAGTTCCACCACGCGCTCGACTCAATCGTGGAGATGGACCTCAATCTCCTCGTGCTGGACTACGACACCGAACGCGACTACGGGGACTTCCGAACCATCGACGTTTGGTTGGAGGGGGGCGGCCGCAACGTCAGCCTCGCATTAGCGCTCGTCCGCTTCCTCACCTCAGCCGATGCATGGCAGAGAGCCTCAGTGCGCCTCTTGAGGTGGCACGAGGGGGAGTCCGTCTTCGTAGGTGCGCTACGCGACTCCATGCAAGGGCTCGTGGAGGCGCAGCGCCTCAACGCCTCGGTCCAGGTGGTGCAGGCAATGCCCGGCGAGACGTTCGCCGAGGCGGTTCAGCGCGAGTCGGGTGAGAGTGCCCTGACACTCATCGGGCTACCTGAAGCGGGTCGACTCTCTTCCGACGCGTTCGTCCGTCAGACGAACAACATCATCGACACCATCGGCACCGTACTTCTACTCCGCGCATCGAGCTCCTTTGGTGAACTCACGCTGGGTGACTTCACCCACGATGCTCATTTGCTGCCGGGCGCGAGCCAGCAGGATTCCGTCGTCGCCGACGCAGCACAACTGGTCGGGGACGACGTCGAACTCAAGGAAGAAGTGGGCACGCTGCAGGAGAAGCTGCTCGCCATCGTGTCGACGCTAGAGAGCGAGCTCGCAGTGGTCGAAAGCCTCGGTGCATCTCTAGTCACGGACACCGTGGAGCTGCTCCGCGGCACGTTCTTCAACCTCGGGCGCTCGCTGCCCACCGCGGATCGGCCCCGACGGGCACGCGCCCTCGATCGCGAGGCGGCCCGGCTTCTCTTCCGCGGTCGCGAGATCTTGGTCGGCGCGGGTGGAGAAACTGTCGAGTCACAGGCTCGGACACTTACCACCGCTACCGGTCTGGCGGCACGAATGCTCGAGAACCAGGGGTCCGCCCTTCCCACCCGGTTGAGCCGAGTTCCAGGCGTGCGGCGCGCGCTTCGACTGCGCTCGAGGTTCGAGGAGGACCTCCTGCCCCGCTTGCTCGACCACCTCGCCCAGTCGGTCCAACGGTTCGATGCCCGAGCGGAGGCCCGCCTCGCGGCGGCCGTGAGGCTCCAGGGGGCGTTGGCCGACGCACTCGATCGGATGGCGGAAGATCTCGAAGCTGAGGACAGCGACGCCCAGGCAGTCATCGACCGCGAGCGGCAGGCGCTCGGGCTGATGGAGCGCGAAATGCTCGCGGCGTTGGACCGGACCCGCGCGGCGGACTTGGACGAGCTACGTGCCGGAATGATGCGGCCGCTGAGCGAATGGGTCGCAGGGCTAGCGGCGAGCAGTAGGGGCCGCACCGCGCCCGCGCGCCTGCCCAAGGCCCGGACGGAGGAGATGCTCGCGCGCCTTCGCGACGTCGGAAGTGCCTGGAGGACGCATCAGGAGGTACGCCTCGACGAGGCTGAGCTGCAGGCGCGACTGCGGGCGGCGGGTCACCGGATGGAGATCGTCTTGGACCGTGCGATGCAGGACGTGCGCATCGAGACCGAGACTACGCTGCGTGGATTGGCGGCCTTGGGCACATATCTGGAGGCACTCGAAAGCGCGACCGAAGTCGACCACGACCAAAACGACATTCCAGACGTGAGCACGACCTTCGACGGCCAGGCCGTGGTGGCGCGTATCGCCGGCGAACTCCGGGCTGCGGTCGACGAACTACCCGAGGAATGGCGCGTCTCCGCCGAGCTGGACGGGGCGCAACCGTCGGATCCCCTCGAGCCGGCAGATACCCGCGTCGTGGGCATCCGGGCGGCTGCCGACTACCGCTTGCAGGCCTCCCTGGTGACAGCGTTGGAGCCGAGACTTCTAGACCTCGGCGTCGCATGCCTGAGAGGCGGAGAAACTGCGCACGACGTCACACGTTTGGTTCGCTTCGCGAGCAGCCAGGACGAGCAAGCCGACCTCGAGGCGTCGTTCCGCTCGGTGCTGAAGCTCGGCGGCGCGCGCGTATCGGAAGCCCGGGAACGCATCGTGGACGCGCTCGAGTCGGTCACTACGAGTGCAATAGCGGGGTTACGGGGGGTCGAGCCACAGCTGGAGGCGGGTGCCCTCGCCGCGATCGGCCTGCAAGGCGACGGTGGTCGCCGTAGCGGAGCGCCCTGGTGGGGCCCGACATTCGACCTCCTGACGCGTGCGCGTAGATCACTCACCCAGCGCCTCGTCGGCATTTGGTACCGCCGCAGCCGCGGAGTCATTCTGAGCGAGCGGCTCAGAGCCGGCGAGCGTGCGGGCCGCACCCCCGTGGATCGGCTCCTCGGACTCGTCGAGGGTGTCTCTCCGACCCCGGACGTGCTTGCTCACCTCCCGTTCTACTACCGCCAACTCTTCCTGGAGCACACGGTCGCGACCCGGGACTTCTGGGTCGCGAGGCCGCGCGTGGATCAGCGCATCGAGCTCGCGATGGACCGGTTCAAGCGCGGGTACGAGGGAGGCTTGCTGGTCGTCGGCGACCCCGGATCGGGAAAGAGCAGCCTCGTTGCGAGGATCGCGAATCGCGCTCCTGGGATCCCTGTGCTGCGGGTCCCTGCCCCGTCCCAGGCGACGTCGGACATCGCGGTGTTCCAAGATCATCTGCGCCGGACCCTGGGCTCGAGCGGTGATATCGACGCGGCGTTCGCCCGCCTGCCGGCCGGCACGCCGTTAGTGGTCGACGATCTGGATCAGTGGTGGGAGCGCCGCAGCGGTGGCCTGGAGGTCGTGGAGTACCTGCTGGGACTCATGGACCGCTTCGGGGGACGCTGCCTCTTCATCGTCACCGTGACCACGGTCACGGAGAGCCTCCTCCGACAGCTCGTGCGCCTCGAGGAGCGATTCCTCGCGAGCGTACATCTCGACCCGTTCACCGCCGAGCAGTTGCGGGACATCGTGCTCGTCCGTCACAGGTCGACGGGCATGGGCCTGCTCGTCGACGGACGGCCAACGCAGGGCATGGTCGACTGGCGACTGGCCCGTTTCTTCAACCAACTCTTCGACCGCACGCGCGGCAACGTCGGCGAGGCGTTGCGGGCGTGGATCGCATCGATCGAGTCGGTCGAGGATGAAACGGTTCACATCAGGACGCCCGAGACGCCTCGACTCAGTCCTCTTCGCGAACTCAAGCCGAGACAGCGCGCCCTGACCGGCGCACTCATGATCCATCGCCGACTTCCCGCGGATGGGGTCGGTCGCTTGACCGGCTTGGATCCGGTGGCCTTGGCGGAAGAGATCGCTGCGCTGCGTCGGAGTGGGCTCATCGAGGAGACCAATGGGGTCTTCGTCTTGAATCCCTATATCGAGCCCGACCTGAGGCGGGAGCTTCAGACGCGGGGGGTCGTGTGATGTCATCCTTCATGAGCTCTTCAGGCTTCAGGCTGTTCTTGCTGCTCGGGTCAGTCGTGCTTCTCCTGCTCGCGATCGGCAGGGTGGACCGAGTCGTGCCGCGCGGCAGCCGCGTCGAAGCATGGATCCAACGCTGGGCGGCGACGGGCCAAGCGCTGGTCGTCGTTCTCGGTCTGCTCGTCGCCGTCCAGGCCATGTACGGGGATGACGCCGCGACCTGGAGATGGCTCACAATAGGCGTGTTCATCATCGCGTTCTGGTCCTCGCGCAGATCGCTCACGGACTGGGCGAATGGTGTCATGCTCCGGTCCGAGGGCACCCTCACTCCCGGGGGACGCATCGGCGTCGACACTGGCAGAGGGCGCATCCGACGGTTGGGCCTTCGTTCCGCGGAGGTCGAGGCCGAGGATGGACGGGTACTCCGGTTGCCCTACACGGGCCTTGCCGCGGCTGCCATAGAGATCAATCCGCAGGAGGTCGCGGCACGTTCACACACGTTCGGCGTGGAGGTGACCGAGGTCGACGACGCTGCTGCGCTCAGCGATCGCATGACCACAGAGGCTTTACTGAGCCCCTGGTCGTCGGCACAGCCTCCACCGAGCGTTCGGCTCCTCGAGCGCGGCGAAGGCGTGATGCGGTTCGAGGTGACCGTGTACCCGATTGATCCGGCCTTCGTGTCCAAGATCGAGAGCGCCGTCCGGGCTAGCGTGGGCGCGCCCGCGTGAAGCGAAAGGCATCGAAGACGAAGTCGGGCATCATTCTCCTCGGCTGGAGGGAGTGGGTCGCGTTCCCCGACCTGCGTGTACGGAACATCAAGGCAAAACTGGATACCGGAGCACGAACCTCGTCGCTTCACGCGTTCCGCATGCACCGCTACGTCAGCGATGGGCAGGAAATGGTCCGCTTCGAAGTCCACCCGGTACAGCGGTCGCGAGCATCGTCAGTCGAAGTCGAGGCGCGCGTACTCGAGGAACGCAAGATTCGCAACTCGGGCGGAGGCGTAGAAGTGCGCCCTGTGATCGAAACGATGCTCGAGCTGGCTGGAAGGCAGTGGCCCATCGAATTGACCCTCACGAGGCGTGACGAGATGGGGTTCCGGCTATTGTTAGGGCGCCAGGCGCTGCGAGGTCGGGTCGCCGTCGACTCGGGGGCCTCGTTCCGCGCCAAGCACGTGAAGTGGCAGAAGCCTGAGGCGCCGAACGGCCCGCAGGTCCGCAGACCCGCCCGCAGCCAGGAAGAAGAATGAAGATTGGAATCTTGTCCCGCAGGGCGTCGCTGTACTCGACGAGCCGTCTCAAGGAGGCTGCCGCCGCGAGGGGACACGAGGTGCGTGTGATCGACTTTCTGCGGTGTACCATGGAGGTCAAGGCGAAGGACCCCGCGGTCTACTACAAGGGTGCGGAGCTCACGCTCGACGCCGTGATCCCACGCATCGGGGCCTCGGTCACCTTCTATGGCACGGCCATCGTACGTCAGTTCGAGATGATGGGCGTATACTCGACCGCGGAGTCCCAAGCGATCGTCCGGTCGCGAGACAAGCTGCGGTCCATGCAGCTGCTCTCCCGTGAGGGCATCGGGCTCCCGACCACAGCCTTCGCGCGCTCGGTGAAGGACACGCAGCATGTCATCGACCTCGTCGGGGGCGCCCCGTTGATCATCAAGCTCTTGGAGGGAACCCAGGGACGTGGTGTGGTGCTGGCAGAGACCGCGAAGGCCGCCGAGTCGGTCATCGATGCGTTCCGCCAACTCAACGCGAATATCCTCGTCCAAGAGTTCATCAAGGAAGCTGG
>JAOTVA010000132.1 GCA_029863645.1 Gemmatimonadota bacterium | reverse complement strand
CGAGCAGCACAATCACCGCGGACGCCTTCACGATGGACTGATGCTTGGCGATGTAGGACCCGTACGTGACCATCGCCCCCATGCCGAGGGAGAGCGTGAAGAACGAGTGGCCGAGTGCCTCGAGAACACTGTTCTGATCGAGTTCCGCAAAGTTCGGTCGGAAGATGAACGCGAGCGCCTCCCCTGACCCGCTCATACCGAAGGACGACAGCAGGAGGAGCAGGAGGATCCCGAAGAGCACCGGGAGAAAGAGACGTGCGATGCGCTCGATGCCCTTCTGTACCCCGAGGTAAACGATGCCCACCGTGGCCACGCTGAAGCCCAGCGAGAGAACCAACTGGAGTCCACTGTCGGCGGACTGCGCGCCGAACAAGTCGCCCAAGGAGGTGCCGGCCGGGAAGCCGCCGACTGTCCACCCGATGGTGCGGGCGAAGTAGTAGAGAGACCAGCCGGCGATGACCGTGTAGTAGCTCAACAGAACGAAGCCACACAAGACGCCCCACGCGCCCACGAGGCCCCACGCCGGTCCCACCGCTTCCTTCAGGGCGCCGACCACGCTCTTCTGCGTCTTCCGGCCGATGAGCAGCTCGGCCATCATGATCGGTAGTCCGACGCCGGCGATGCATAGCAAGTACACGAGGACGAACGCGCCACCGTCGTTCTCCCACGTGATGAACGGAAACTTCCACAGGTTCCCGAGGCCGATCGCGCTTCCGGTGGCCGCGAGAACGAATCCGACGTTAGAAGTCCACTGGCCCCGCTGCTCTGGCATGCGTGTCACTCCAGGAAAGGTGGGCCCAACATACCCGGCGCTTTGGACTCCCAACAGACGGTCGTGTACACTACCCAACCGACCCTTCGACGCGACGATTCATGATGCTCAAGCGACTTCTCGCCGTTCTCGCCCTTTCCGCCGCGGGCGCTGCATGCACCGGTCAGGATGAGGCGGGTGTTTCTGCGGAGCAGGCATCGTTCCGGGCCGCGCTGCTCACCGCCGGCCCGGTCAGCGACGCAGGGTGGTACGCCGGGGCGTACGAGGGATTGCTGCTCCTGCGGGACTCCCTGGGAGCTGCGATCAGCCATCAGCAGACGCGGACCCCGTCGGAGTTCGACGAAGCCTTCTTCTCCTATGCGTCGGCTGGCTACGACCTGATCTTCGCTCACGGGTTCGAGTATCAGGACGCCGCGATTCGGGCAGGCGAGCGCTTTCCCAACACGACGTTCGTGGTGTCTGGCGGAGGCCGATATTCGGCCAACGTGGTCCCCCTCATCTTCGAGCTCGAGGAGGGCAGCTACCTGGCCGGTATGGTGGCGGCCGGGGTGAGTCGGTCCGGCATCATCGGGACTGTAGGTGGGGTCGCCATTCCGCCGGTCGAGGGAACGTTCTTGGCGTTTGAGGCGGGGGCTCGTGCCGTAAACCCCGACGTTCGGGTGCTGGAGGCGTATACGGGCAGTTGGGACGATGTGGCGGCGGCGAAGGAGGCGACGGTGGCGCAGCTCGGCCGTGGTGCCGACGTCATCATCCACAATGTGGACGCTGCCTCGTTTGGCGTCTTTCAGGCTGTGCGAGAGGCGGTGGCGGGCGGGCGCTCGGCGTGGGCGCTTGGCATGAACCGGGACCAGAACGACGTCGCTCCCGACGTCATCCTCGGGAGCGCAGTCATCCGGATTCCGGAGGCGTTTCTCGAAACTGCCTACGCGTGGCAGAGCGGGGCGCTCGGGGGCCGACCGATCTACTTTGGGGCCACCGAGGACGTCATCGACTTCGTGCTGAACCCGGCACTTGTCGACCGCGTGCCTGCCGAGCTGAGGGCGGCCCTCCAGACGGCACGAGCGCGCATCCGCTCTGGGCAGCTCCAAGTGCCACGAGTTCCGTTCGTTGAAGGGGAGCCAGGCGTGCGGTGACCGCGGTTCTCGCCCGGCTCCGGGGTGTAAGCCGGCGCTTCGGCTCGGTCCAGGCGCTTGCCGGGGCAGACCTGGAGGTCTTCGCTGGCGAGGTGCATGGCGTCCTCGGCGAGAACGGGGCCGGCAAGACCACGCTGTTGGGTGTGCTGGGCGGAATGCTCCGTCCAGACGAGGGTTCGCTCGAGATCTCGGGTGACGCGGTCGAGCTGACAGGTCCGCGCGCTGCGTGGCGCCACGGCGTCGGGCTCGTGCATCAGCACTTCACGCTTGTTCCGACACACACAGTCTTGGAAAACTTGGCGTTGGGTCGCGAGGCGGGAGAATCGGGCCTCGGGTTGCCGTATGAGCGCATACGCTCCGACGCCACGCAGCTCATGGAGTCGACGGGGCTCCGAGTGCCGCTGGATGCAGTCGCCGGAACGCTCGGCGTGGGCGATCGCCAGCGCGTCGAGATCCTGAAGGCCTTGATGCGAGATCCGCCGATCCTGGTGTTGGACGAGCCGACGGCGGTGCTCGCGCCCGCGGAGGTCGCGTCGCTCTTTGCCCTCCTGCGGCGACTGGCTGGCCAAGGAAGGGCCGTGGTCCTGGTGGCCCATAAGATCGACGAGATCCTCGATGTGGCAGATAGGATCACCGTCTTGCGGCGCGGCCGGACGGTCATGACCGGTGTCCGGTCCGAGGCCGACGCACCAGGTCTGATCCGGGCCATGGTGGGACGCGAGGTCCCCTCACAGACGGGCGGAGAGGCGATGGGGGCCGGAGGGCATGAGGCCCTGGGGGACCCGGTCGCCCGTCTCGACGGGGTGAGTGTGCGGCATCGGTCCGGTGCGGAAGCCCTGCGTGAGGTGTCGCTCACGGTGCGGCGTGGCGAGATCGTCGGAATCGCCGGGGTAGAGGGGAACGGCCAGCGGGAGCTCGCGCTCGTGCTTTCGGGCCGTCTGGTCACGGACTCCGGGACGGTCCAAGTGGCACCAGGGGTGGGCTTCATTCCCCAGGATCGGACCCTGGAAGGTGTGATTCCCGACTTCGACCTCACCGAGAACATGGCTCTGGCCCTCCACGACGACCCGCGTTTCGGCGGAGGGTTCTGGCTAGGGTGGCCCAGATTGCGCGAGAGCGCGGCGTCGGTCATAGCCCGCTTCGGCGTCGTCGCGCCCGGGACGCATACACTCGCTGGGGCTCTCTCCGGCGGAAACCAGCAGCGGCTCGTCGTGGGCCGGGAGCTGCTCAGAGCGACCGACCTGCTCGTGGCCGAGAATCCGACCCGAGGTCTCGATGTGGGCGCGGCCGCGTTTGTGCACGATGAAGTCAAGCGTCTGGCAGGCAGTGAGTCTGGCCCGGGTGTTGTCCTCATTTCTACCGACCTGGACGAGGCCCTGCAGCTCGCGACCCGCGTGCTGGTCATGGCCCGGGGACGACTGCTCGAGGTGACAGGTGAGCGGCGCACGCGTGAGGACGTCGGGGCGCTCATGTTGGGTGGCGGCACCGATGCCTGATCGCGCGGGATGGGCGTCGTTGGCAGTCGCTGCGGGGGCTCTTGCGGTTACGGCTTCGATCGCCGCGCTTCTCCTCTGGCTCGGCGGGTACGATCCCGCCCGCGCCGCCGCTGCCATGTGGTCCGGAGCGTTCGGCAGCCGCGACGCGATCGTCTCGGTCACGCTGGTGCGGTCCGTGCCGTTCATCCTGACGGGGCTGGCCGTGGCCCTGGCGTTCAGAGCCGGGGTGTGGAACATCGGTGCGGAGGGCCAGCTCTACGCAGGAGCGATCGCGGCAGCGTGGGTCGGGCTGGCAGGTGGAACGTTACCGGCCTGGATCCTGGTGCCTGCGGTGCTCGCGGGGGCGGGCTTGGCTGGCGCGCTTTGGGCGCTCGTGCCGGCGCTGATGAAGCTCCGCCTGGGCGTCGGTGAGGTCATCACCACGATCCTGATGAACTTCGTGGGGATCAACCTCGCGGCCTACCTGGTCCACGGCCCGCTCCAGGAGTCGCGGGGCGTGTTTCCGCAGACTGACGCCATCGTCGAAGCCGCGCGGCTCCCGGCTCTCATACCCGGCACCCGGTTGCACGTGGGCTTCGCGTTGGCGGTCGTGCTGGCAGCCCTGCTTGCGGGTGTCTTCCGGTGGACGCGGCTGGGTTTTCAGGTCCGGGCAGTAGGAGCGTCGGAACGTGCGGCTTGGGTGACGGGCCGCATAAACGCGCGTGCTGTCGTCCTTGCGAGTTTCCTGGCATCGGGGGCCCTCGCCGGGCTCGCGGGCGGCGTCGAAGTAGCCGGACTGACGTATGCCCTCTATGAAGGCCTGTCGCCCGGTTGGGGCTATACGGCGATCGCCGTAGCGCTTCTGGCCGCCCTGAACCCCGTGGCCGTGGTGGGCACCGCGGTGCTCTTCGGAGCGCTCGAAGCGGGCGCCGGCGCCATGCAGCGTGAAGCCGGCATTCCGGCGGTCTGGGTCATTGCGGTCGAAGCGTTGGTCATCCTCGCAGTGCTCGCGACCGACCAGATGCGCCGCCGGTACGTAGCCAGTCGCCGCGCAGGCCCGACGCCCGATGTCGACGGAGGTCCGACGCCTCAGGCGCGACCGGCCCATGTCTGAGACCGAGCTCGTTCTGTTCCTGGAGGCATCGGTGCGCCTCGGCGTGCCGCTCGCACTGGCCGCGATGGGCGAGACCATCACCGAGCGAAGTGGGGTCATCAACATCGGCCTGGAGGGCTCGATCATTTCGGGGGCCTTGGGCGGCGCATTGGGTGCGCTCGCCTTTGGGAGCGCCGGGTTCGGCGTTCTGGCGGGCGCGGTTGCGGGTTTCGTCGTGGCCGCGGTCTTCGCCGGGTTCTGCGTCGGCCTCCGCACCGACCAGATCATCACCGGCACCGCGATCACGTTGGGCGGTCTCGGGCTTACGGGCGCGGTATACCAAGCCCGCTTCGGCGCGACCGGAACCGCACTGTCACTGCCGACGCTCGCACCCGTCCCAATACCGGGGTTGGGAGACATCCCGTGGATCGGATCGGCGCTTTTCGGGCAGGCGCCCACGGCGTACTTCGCGTACGCCCTGGCTCCAGTGCTGTGGTACTTCCTGTTCAGAACAGCGTGGGGGCTGGAGCTGAGGGCGGTTGGCGAGGAGCCCCATGCCGCACAGGCCGCTGGCGTGCGCGTCCGCTGGGTGCGCTTCTGGGCGACCGTCTTTGGGGGCGCTCTAGCGGGGGTGGCCGGAGCCCACCTAGCGCTGGCCCACGCGGGTACGTTCGCCGAGAACATGAGCGCTGGGCGTGGCTTCATCGCCATCGCCGTCGTGGTCCTGGGGCGCTGGAACCCTCTCTTCGTGTTGTTGGCTGCCCTGCTTTTCGGCGCTGCGTCGGCGTTTCAGTTCCTGCTTCAGGCACTAGGCCTCGACCTCCCCTATCAACTCTTTCTGGCCTTCCCGTACCTCCTTACACTGGCCGCGTTGGCCGGTTGGGTGGGGCGATCGCGGGCGCCGGCCGCGTTGGCGCTCCCCTGGCCCAAAGACCGTTGAGTGTGGCCCCCATTGAGCATCCCGCCGGCCCCGGGTGTCCTAGCTGCACATGCGCTGTCTATCTTCATCGCCCGATAGGGTGGTGTTGTCCGAGAAAGGTGCGAAGTCGATGAAGCGGATCGCAGGTCGTCTTGGCTGGGTCCTGACCCTCCTGCTCGTGCTTGGGAGTTTGGGACTACCCAGCCCCGCGGCGTCCCAGTCGATGGAGGGCACGGGCGCGGTCCCCGCGGGGCTCCTGCTTCGACAAATGGACGGCGTGAAGCGGGTACTCATGATCGGTGCCCATCCGGACGACGAGGACACGAGCCTGCTGACGACACTCGCGCGCGAGTGGGGAGTGGAGACCGCCTATCTCGCACTCACCCGAGGAGATGGCGGGCAGAATCTCATCGGGCCGGAGTTGTGGGAGGGCCTGGGCGTCGTACGCACGGGGGAGTTGGTAGCGGCCCGTAAGCTGGACGGTGGCGGTCAGTTCTTCACGCGCGCCTTCGACTACGGATTCTCCAAGACCGCCGACGAGGCACTCTCGTTGTGGCCACGCGACGAGCTGCTGGAGGATGTGGTCTGGGTCGTCCGGCGCTTCAGGCCGCACGTGATCGTGTCGGTCTTCACTGGCACGCCGCGAGACGGGCACGGGCAACACCAGGCAGCCGGCATCATGGCGCGCGAGGCGTACGCGGCGGCGGGCGATCCCGAGCGTTTCGCGGAGCAGCTCGGCCTCGGGGTCGAGGCCTGGGAGCCGGCCAAGCTGTACGAGTCGTCGAGAAGCTTCGGGGGCCGAGGCGGGGGTCCGGCGCCCGACGCGTTGGTTATCCCAACCGGGGGTCTCGACCCCCTCCTGGGTCGTTCCACCTTCCAGCTCTCCATGGAGAGCCGGAGCCAGCACCGGTCGCAGGACATGGGCGCCTCGCAGCCTGCCGGGCCGCGGGAGACGGGCGTTGTCCTCATCGAAAGCCGTGTTGGGGGCCCCGATACCGGCATCTTCGCGGGGATCGATACGACGCTCGTGGGACTCACCGGGGCCCTTCCGGCGCCCTCTGGCGAGGCGACCCGGTCGCACCTGGTCGCCTACCGCGCGGCGCTGGAACGCGCCCGGGGGGGCTTCGGCCTCGACCTCGCTGCCACGGCCGACGCCCTCAGCGAGGCGATCGACCACCTACAGCAGGCCAGGGCTGCCGCGGGCGCTCGCGCGACGACGGAACTGGACATGGCACTCACGAAGAAGCTGGAGGTCGCGACGCGGGCCTTCATGGCCGCAGCGGGGATCTCCTTCGACGTTCGTGCGGACGACGATCTCGTGGTGCCGGGGCAGACAGTCCGCGTAACCGCGGAGCTTTGGAACGCGAGCCCGCGCACGCTGACCGGTGGGTCCATCGAGCTCAGCGTACCGGGCGGCTGGCGTGTTCCCGCGCCGACGACGGAGGGCGTGTCCGCGACCGGTACCGTTGCGCCTGGTACTCTTGCCACCTGGACGTTCTACGTCGAGTTGCCGCCCGACGCTGACCTCTCCCGCCTCTACTTCCTGAGGGAGGCGCGCGACGGGGCGAGGTATCGGTGGCCGAACCGGCCCGGGCTGTGGGGTCAGCCGCGGGATCCCGATGCTGTGACGGCTACGGCCTCGTTTGCGGCGGGACCGAGCGCGGTACCCGTCCGGTCACCAGCTTCGTGGCGGTACGTTGGCGTAGATCCCGCGCGCGGTGAGTTCGAGAAGCGGGTACTCGTGGTGCCGTCCGTTTCGGTGCGGGTAGCTCCAGGAGGGCTCGTGTGGCCGGACCGCCAACGCGAGGCGCGCGCGGTGTCGGTGGTCGTTCGCAGTGAGGCCGAAGACGGCAGTCGGGGTCAGGTTTCGATCGAAGCCCCGGTGGGATGGTCAGTCAGTCCCGCGTCGCAGGACTTCGACTTGTCGGCTGCGGGAACGGAGCGCACGGTCACATTCGAGGTGCGTCCGACCGGAGCGCCAAGCCCCGGTGAGCACGTGTTCGGCGTACAAGCCCGGACCGAGGATGGCCGCCTGTACGACGAAGGCTATGCGCTCATCGACTATGACCACATCGAGCGGGCCGCCATGTTCGCACCGGCCGAGCTCCGCGCGACGGTGGTTCCCGTCGTGGTTCCTGAGGGGCTCCGGGTCGCCTATATCATGGGCTCAGGCGATGACGGCCCTGAGGCGATTCGTCAGCTCGGTGTGAACTTGACGTTGCTCGACGCTAGTGCCGTACGCGCAGGCGACTTTGGCGCGTTCGACGCGATCGTGTTGGGCATCCGGGCGTATGAGGTGCGAGACGATCTGCGCGCTGCGGCCGAGCAGGTCCTCGACTTCGCACGCGGAGGTGGCGCGGTGATCGCGCAGTACAATCGCGCATCTCTGGGTAGCCTGCCGCCGTTTCCCCTAGAAGTGGGGCGGGGGTCTCCCAGGGTTACGGACGAGACGGCGGCGGTGCGGCTCATCGACCCCGCTGCACCGATCTTCACTTCGCCGAACGTCATCGGCCAGGGCGACTTCGACGGATGGGTTCAAGAGCGCGGACTCTACTTCGGTGCGGAGTGGGACGACGCCTGGATCCCTGTTCTGGAGATGAACGATCCAGGGGAGGATGCGCAGGACGGGTCACTGCTGGTCGCGTCCGTGGGAGAGGGAGTCTTCATGTACACAGGCCTGTCGTTCTTTCGACAGTGGGCTGATCGAGTCCCCGGAGCTTATCGGCTCTTTGCTAACCTCATCTCGATCGATCCCGCGGCGTGGAACGCGTATGCCGCCGGAGCGCGTACCCGCTTTTAGGACCGGCCGTAGCGACCCACCGAGCTCAAGCAGTCTCGGTGGGTCGACGGCCGCCGAGCACAACGCCGACGGTTACCACAACCCCGGCCCCGATGACGTTTTGCCAAAGGTAAGCAACGTCAGTGCCGAAGTTCACGAAGCCCACGGTGGTCATGCCGGCGATGAGGCCGAGGAAGGCGCCCCGCGCGCCCGCGCGCGGCACCATGGCCAGCAAAAAGACGCCCAAGATCGACCCGTAGAAGAATGAGCCATATTGGTTCACGACTTCGATGAGCGAGCCGAGCGTGGCTGCATAGATCGCCACGAAGCAGGCGAAAATGCCCCAGAACGCCGTCGCAGCCTTCGACACTTTCAGGTAATGCGCGTCGTCGGCTTCCGGTCGGACCCAGCGCCGATAGAAGTCGATCACACTCGCGGTGGAGAGTGCGTTCAGCTCGGCGGCGATGCTCGACATCGCGGCCGCGATCACCCCCGCGATGAAAAGGCCGGCGAGACCGATGGGGAGCTCGGACAGCACGAAGCGTGGAATGATATAGTTCACGTCCCCGGTCGCCTCTCCCGTGACCTCTCCGGCCAGCACGAGCGCCTCACCGCGGATGACCTGGATGTCTGCCTCGCGGGCGACAAACGCCGCCATCGCGGCCGCCGCCGTCGGCTGATCGTCGGCGTCGGCGACTGAGAGAGCGGCGGCCTCGCGGAGTGTAAACGCCGCGCTGTACCGACTCTCGAGTGAGGCATAAGCCTCGCCGCGCTGTGCCGTCACGGCGGCCTCGTGCGCCGGGTTGTACAGGAGCGGGGGTCGCACGAATTGGTAGTAGACGAAGACGCCCACGCCGACCAGGAGCACCAGGGCCTGGAGTGGGATCTTCCAATACGCGCTCATGAGCAGCGAGCTCTTGGCCTCCTCCACGGAGCGAGCCGCAAGGTAGCGCTGGACCTGACTCTGGTCCGTCCCGAAGTAGGACAGCATGAGGAACGTTCCACCAATGATGCCGGTCCAGAACGTGTAGGTCTCGTTCACGTCGAAGGAGAAGTCGAAGACCTGCAGGCGGCCCGTCGAGCCCGCGATGCGGAGCGCCTCATCGGGGCTTACTGGCATCTGCACGATCAGTACGGCCATGATCGCCACGAGTGCCACGACGATAAGGACCATCTGCTTCACGTCAGCCCACGCCACGGCCTGTACGCCCCCAACCATCGTGTAGAGGACGGTCGGTACCCCGATGAGCGCGACGCTCCATACCAGTGGCAGGCCGAAGATCGCACTGAATACGACTGCGGGTGCCGCCATGATGGTCCCGCACGACATCCCACG
>JAOTVA010000131.1 GCA_029863645.1 Gemmatimonadota bacterium | reverse complement strand
GGTGTCTGATCGAGGAGCCCGGTGAGGAGATCGCTCTGGGGCGGGCCGCGCGCGGGCGAGAGGGGCGGCGGTTTGTGGGGGAGGTCGAGTTGGAGGAGGATGGCGGAGACGACGGGCGGATCGGTGAGGAACGCGAGGATCCTCATCTCACCGCCACAGGCGGGACAGAGCAGCGGCAGCACGTCGTAGATGCGAGCGAGCAGGACGGCCCAGCGGATCCTCGCAGGCGAGGCTGGAGCGGGGGCGGGCTCGGCGGCTGGGCTGGGTGAGGCGACATCGCCCTCGGCTACTGGCTCCTCGGACACGAGCTCGGGCCGACCGAATGCCACCACGTGGGGCCTGAGCCTGGCATTGGGAGCCAGCACACCGTGGTAGCGGTGTCGATGCACTCGTGGGGGCGGAACGAACTTGGCGAGGGCGTCGAGGAGCTCGAGGGGCGTGAGCAGCAGCTCGGTGCGGCCGTGGATGTCAGGCTTGGGGAATCGGTAGACCAGGCGGCTCTCGGGTGAGGCGAGGGAGGGGGTCGAGCCGAGTGCGTGCAGGCGTTCGAGCGCGAACGGCGGACGGGCACAGTAGCGGACGAGTCGCTCGATGCCCGCCCGGTCCTCAGCCTCGATGCGCACGGAGGCGTCGACGCTGAAGCCGCCCGAGCCCTGCCAGGTCAGCATGCCGGCGGCATCGAGCCCGTCGAGGAGTCCTTGACGCCGGAAGTAGCGGAGGACGCGTTTTTGGACGACAGGCTCCACCTGAGCGATGCGATCGGGCGTCAGGTCATGGGCCTCGTGAAACGCGATCTCACTGTCGTCGGCCTTGCTGAAGACGCCATCGAGGACGACGAGGTGGTAGTGGGGGTGGACGTTGAGGGACGAGCCGAAGCGATGAAAGAAGCTGATGGCTCCGAGCTGGGCGCGAGACGACGCTGTCGGGCTGGAGCGCCGAAGCGTCGCGCGAATCGCGCGCAGGAAGATCTGGAGCACGGCACCGGCGACCCGCACATCGTGGTGGAGGTAGGGACGCAGGCGCTTTGGCACGGAAAGAACCCATTGCCGTGCGGGCACATGCGGCAGCACATGGTCGGTGAGGTGCGCGGCGACCTCGCACATACGCCGGGCGTTGCAGGAAGGGCAGATGCCCCGGCCTTTGCACGAGAACGGGATCAGCCGCTCGTGGCCGCAACCCTCACACCGGGCCCGGGCGAAGCCATGGGCCAGAATGCCGCACTCTAGGTAGCCCCGGAAGTCGCGCTCGACCCACTCCGGCAACCCGTAGCCCATGGGGTCGGACTCGGCCGCCCGGACCACAAAGGTCTCGAGGTGGTGCTGCACCGCCTGGTACAGAGCCGTCTGAGTCGGGCGCCGAGGACGGTAGACGTTGCTCGGGAAGCTCTGCCAGGCGGGGGCGCTGGTCGCACGCGCACGAAGCCGGGTTCGTTGCTTGGCCGCCGGCGAGCCTGGAAGCGCCATGGCACAGGCTCGAATCGACCGTCGGGCGCCACCATGGTCGAAGCGGCCACCAGACTAACGATCGTTTCGAGGCCGCCGTCGTGCTCTCGAACGATTCGGACCTGGCGGCTCCCATGAGAACCATCAACGACCAGCGGAAGAGGCCGGTGGGACTAATGACGCCCCCAACCTGGAAGGACGCCCCTGCTGTAGAACTGAAGGCGGTCGCGGCCTTTCACCACCGCATTTCAATGCTGGCGATTAGGGAGTGTCAGTTCCCTGACCAGATCACCGATGCGAAGGGGCGTACCATCCGCAGACCAGACGGATGGTAGAAAAGGCTGAGGCCGACTCCCGTGAAAGGGCGCCGGCCTCTGCACCCGGTCCTCGAAAGGAGCCGGGGGGATAGCTTGTATGTAGTGACAATGTGGAAGGATTTGGTGGGTATTGTCAACACCAGAACCCCCGTAGAGAAACCACTCTCGCCGCCTTTCCACTGATTCGCCTAACCATTCCTACACTAGACCCAGAGGTTGTCGCGCATGTTCGGCAAACGGGCCCGAGGACTTTGTAACACCCCGAACTGACCCATCACTCAGAAAGGCACTGGTAGGGGTGCGGGGGCGTCCCGCACCCGTAAATCAGCGGGCTAGTCTTCGGTGCTGGCGCGGGTGTGTCCTGGCCTTGGATTACGTGAAAACAACGGTGGCTGCCAGGGGTTTTCTTACCCGTAAAAAGCCGCCCCCTCTGCCTCCGATCTCCAGCACCAACTTGAGCTGCGATTAGGCCAGCACACCAGCCGCCCCCGTCGTTCTAAGTCCCCGGGGGGGTATCAGCCTTAGGCGCTTTGGTGGACGCGCGTGTGACGTGTTCGCCTTGGAATGTGTGATTGGGGGGTTCCCGGTGTCTGGGACCGGTTGTTTTTCGCGACGCACCAAGGCGGTGACGTCGCGGACGCTTGCCCTGAAGCGGCCTGGCTCCAATGGTGAACGCAGCATGCAGTACCACCGGCGTTATGTGGCTTTCGCTAACCACAACGAGCATAGAATTGCCCTCCGAAGCCCTGCTTCCGTGGCTTGTCCTTGCCTTCCTGGTCGTGGCCTTTGTGCTCGGCTCGGCGCGCCTCAAGGGCGCCTTCGGCGAATTCAGGGTTAAGGCCGCCACGGGCCTGAGACTCGATGGCCAGGAATACCGCTCGCTCCACAACCTGACGCTGCCCACACGGGACGGCACCACCCAGATCGACCACGTCATCGTGTCGAGGTTCGGGGTCTTCGTGATCGAGACGAAGCGGATGAAGGGCTGGATCTTTGGCGACGAGCGATCTAGGAAGTGGACCCAGTCGATCTTCGGGAACAACTACCGTTTCCAGAATCCGCTGCGCCAGAACTACAAGCACCTGAAGGCCGTGGAGGAGCTCGTGGACTTGGGCCCTCGATGCTTCCACTCCGTGGTCGTATTCGTGGGTAGGTGCAGGTTCAAGACGACGATGCCGCCCAACGTCATAAAGCGGCGGCAACTCGTTCGCTATATCAGATCCAAGACCGTTGTGCTGCTTTCTGACGAGCAGGTCCTGGATGCGGTGCGAATCCTGAAGGGGTCCCGGCTCTCAAAGCGTGCCAGTCGCCGGCACCTCCGTAACCTCAGAAGGAACGAGCGCGACCCGATTTGCCCCCGCTGCGGCAAGACGATGGTACTGCGAACTGCCAGGCGTGGACCGCATCCCGGGAGTCAGTTCTGGGGGTGCTCCGGGTATCCGCGGTGTAGGGCCACCAGAGATGCTGGCTAACAGACATTCCGCCCAGTCGGCGCAGGTCGCACGCTCGTGCTAGGGCAGCAGGAGGGTGATTCAGCCTAGATCCATGGATCTTGGTCCAGGTCTCCGCGAGCATCTTCCGCTGAAGGCCCCGGAGCGCCCCCGGCCTCGTGGTCGGCGCTCGCCAAGACTTTCACCGGGTCGATGCCCTCGATATAGCCCTCAGCCCAGGTGACCCATTCCTCGAGGACGACCTTGGCGCCACCGCCGTCGGCGTCTCCCATCGCCTGGCGCAAGGCGGCTAAGTACTCCCGCGATTGCTGTACCTCGTTCCAGGCGGCGACCTGCCGCCGAAACTCCTCGATCCGTGCGCGCTCCCGCTCCGCTCGGCGACGCTGCTCCTCGCGTTGGATCTGTTCCTCGAGCCTCCTCCTCTCCCGCTCTTGCCGCTGCAACTTGACGATCTTCTTCGAGTCGGAGACCTCTACAAGCCCGACGACAAAGGCGTTCAAACAGGTCTCCACCCGCTGCCTCTTCCCGTCAGCCCACGTCCTTCTCTGACGCTCGGGAAGCCACTCGTGGATCCTCAGGGCCAGGCTTCCGTTACGCTCGCGCTCGTATCGACGAGTCGGAGCCCACCCATATCGACGGGCATCTTCGAGTTCCTCGGGGGTCGGCTCCAGCCAAATCGTACGGTACCGCTCCTCCATACCAATCCGAATGGAGACACCTCCGACGTCCACGAGGGTGGCACCCTTGATCTCATCGACGCTAACGGCCATCCCGCGGCGTTCGAGGGCCTTGATCAGCGTGTCCATGATCCGAAGGGCTCTGCGGCGAGAAGCCCGGGACACGTCTATGTCCAGACCCTTGGGTGTGCGGGAACCTTGATACCCGAGGGCCCGTTTGGCTCTGAAGGCCAGGCGCGTCTGTGTCACGAGCGGATGATACCGGCCCACTCGATCCGGAACGCTGATTTGATTCTCAGGCCGACACTCGAAGCGACGTCGCTCCGCAACCGGTCCAGTCTCCTCCGGCTCAGGGGTCTGCGCCGTCCGGCCGATGGTCACAGTACTGGGGGCCCCTGCCGGCAGGGAACGGAGTGGCGGCTTCCGATCTCGCTTTCCGACGCGAAGCCGTTGCCAATAGCCACGACCCGGGCGAGGCACCTTCAGCCTCCTGCAGATCTTGGCTAGGCCCGCGTCCGAGATACCGAGGCGAGGGGCAAGAACCCTCATCGGCTCGGACCAGACCAGCTTGTAGAGTTCCTCGCGCGTGAGCTCGGTACGGTCGTCGGACATGCGGCCTCCCAGAACGAGAGCCGGGCAGCCGGGCTCCAGCCACTCCGGCACAGTCGTGGCACAGTCTCCTGGGAATCAGTGGGCTCTGTGCCCTTTCAGCGGCAAGTCCGATTGAACATCGGGATGGCCTGGACGGGACTCCTTGGGCCCAGTGTCCGAGTACCGAACCCTTATTGCTATTCGTAGGTGGGGTGATCGCCTGCTGGTGGGGGGGCGTCAGGGACGGACCGGTTTGGGTGCAGCCTCACGAAGTCCGGCCACGCGCAGTTCTTCTTGTCGCAGTATTGGGCCAATGCGAAGGGAGTCACGCGACGCCTGATGCGTCGACGCGTCTCGTCCAGCCAGGACGGATATGTACTCGCGGCGATCTCTTCCTGGATGTCGTCGGCGACGACCCAGATGTCCTCCTGCACGATGGCGAGGTCGCCCGAACTCACTGCCAAGTGCAGTTCAGTCTTCTTGCGGCTCACCGCATCGGTCATGAGACTCCAATGTTCGTTCATTCGCGGTGGGGAGTAACCGAACCATAGAAATGCCGCTTCGTAGATCAAGAAGTCCGGCATCCATGCGGTTTGTTCGTAGTTTGCAGGGTTGAGACGAGGCGGCCACCAATCCCTTGGAACGTCTCGACCACTGTCGAGCATGTAAGCCACGGTGGCCTTGTCTGGTTTGGCACCTGTCCAGCCGATAAGGGGACGTCCGAGGATCCACAGCCAAGACCTCAGCCTCGGCGTCTGCAATAGCCAAGTCACGGCCGCACCCACGAGCGCTCCGACAACGTACGGCACTGTGCCGCTCCAATCTCGGGTGAGAACGATCTGTTCTATACCGCCAACCACACCTGGTGGCGAATCGGACCGATGATGCACCTGAGTTAGGACGCGCCCGCCTTATGCACCTCCGTGTAGATCCGTGCCCCTCAGTCCTCACTCCATCCGCCACTCATAATCGGCGGGTCTCGGAGTGTCAGCCTCCGCCGTCGAAGACGCTATCGACTGGTGAGCGACCCGCACGGGCGCCTGACTTGCCAGCGGGAGGTGGGCGGATGGGCAGGGCCAGAGCTCGACTGCGGCTTGGACATGACTGCCGGAGCACGGTGCCGTCGATCTACAGTGTAGCGTCCCCGGAAAACCCCTCAGCCAACAGGCGCGCGAGTCGAGCTTTCACCTGAGCTCGTACGGTGCTGTCGTCCTCGATGCCAAACCCCGATGCTTCGATCACTTGCCCGGCAACTTCCCTGATGAGGGCTTCATCTGTAATCGCTGACTTTAGCCATCTCTGTGCAAGTCGTGCCTCTCCGGAATACTCCGCAAGAAGGCCGGGAAGGTCTGTGACGATCTCAGTTCGAAGCGAGTCGCGAGACATGAGATCGCTCAGGTAGGCCAAATCCTTGGCGCGTTTGACTCTGTTTGAACGCTCACTGGAAGAGAGAAGCTTGCCGGTCACATATGCGGGAAGTACGGGCACGAGGATCTGAGCGTTCGGTAAGGCATTGTCCATGTCTGGCCCGATGAGCATTCGCCTGGCGTTGTCCCTCAGCAGCGCTTGATGAGGGTATCCGAACACTCGAAGACCAGACTGACCCGCAATCTCAACTGGCCTCCGAGGACTTGGGGCGTCAGCCAACAGATCCACATCGATCGAATCCTTGCTAATCTTGAACCCGCTATCCGCATCGAAGGACTCGACCTCGAAACCGCCCCCCTTCAGCAGGTCGATGAGCTCTGGTCGATCACCGGCCTTGAGACTGGGGGCGAGCGTCACATCGATGTCTGCCGTTCTGATGACGCGGGCGCCGCTCCCCTCGGCCTCCAACACATAGAGCGCGTGCACCCATCCACCCACGAACACAACATCATCAAGGTACGGTTCGATGGCGCGCAGGAGGTCCGCGAAGACCGCTGAACCAACTGGCGTCAAAGCCCAACACCCTCCCTGAGGGATCTCACCTGATCTCGGTTCAAGCCGAGTCTCGGAGCGATGCGCTTCCGCAACAGAAGTTCAGCGGCCTCGGCACCCCTTACAGGATAGTGGATTAGATCAAGGAAGAGCTGAATATCGGATACCGATCCGATTTCGTTCACGCCGACCGAACCGTACCAGACGGCGTCGCCGTAGTAAGGCCTCATGATGTGGAGATTGCCACCCCGAGCCACCGGCTCAGCATGCAGCCTTGAGCGTATACTGTTCTTCGCCGCGTTCGAGAACTTGTCTACATAGATGTGCACCTGATCATGCTCTACGAATGAGAATTCCCTGTCTACCGCGGACAAGAGCGTAAGCAAACATCGGGCGCCGGCTGACCTCAGGGCGTGGAATGTCCCAACCGTCAGCTCGTGTTTTCCGAATGCAGCGACATACGAGTGAATCTCGTTGTCTTCCCAGCGGTAGGCCGCCGACCAGTCCTTGAGCAGAGATACGGGGTCGCTCAGTCGGAATCCCTCAGCAGCCTCAGCTACGTACCCATCCTTGACGAGTGTTTGTAGCACCTCTGAGGTATACCCCACCGAGATAGAGCCCTCGTCGCTGATTTCTCGGACCCCCCAGGGGCGGGATGGGTGTTCGAGAAGGGTGCGGGCGACCATCGACGCCTTCTTCGAGAATGGATTGCGACGCGACTTTCGGTGGGTGTCTTTCCAGCTGACATCCGCTCCCTCAATCGCCGCCACCAGGTCCTCGGAGCGTATCGCGATGTTACCGCTGAGGTCGACGAAGTTCACCCCTGCTGTCCGTAGCACCTTGCGTTCCCGACGGCTCAGGCGGGGGACCGCCAAGATTGGGATGACGTCCGGGAATGCAGATTGCAGCGCACGTTGATGTGCCTTGATCTGGGCAGGGGCCGGTCCAGGCGAGGACTTTTGTTCAATCGCGAGGGGCCAGCTCTTATGCCCTATTTTCAAGTCATACCAGGCGTCTACTCGGCGCTGGACGGCGTCGTCTCTGGACTTGGCGACGCGCATTTTGGCGCTGAGTGCCCGTTCTAGGACGCTTTGGAAGGCCTTAATGTCCATGGCAATGTTCACTTATTGCAATATGTTCACTTTTTTGTGAACGATGCATAATTAGTGAACAGCGACGTCGTAAGCAAGTCCGCAATACGTCTGCATGCGCTTCATCACCACGAAGCACCCTACCAAGCCCTCCCGCTTCGTCAACAGGGGGTCCTCGGCTCGGTGTGGCTAGGCGGGAATGACCAGCGTCTTCAGGGCCCCAACCAGCCTACCGACTAGGTCCGCCTTGTTCTTGTGCTTCTCCAGGAAGAACTCAACGCGCGCACCGAGTCCCTTCGACGCGGCCAGGCCGGCATCTGCATGCTCGACCTTCTCTGCTTCGTCGGCCAACACCTCGCTGATCACCTTGTCCGCGTCCGGGTACGCCTGTGCAATCACGGCTATGAGCACGTGGAGATGCACGCG
Organism: Gemmatimonadota bacterium; assembly: GCA_029863645.1. Taxonomy (GTDB): domain Bacteria; phylum Gemmatimonadota; class Gemmatimonadetes; order Longimicrobiales; family Gaopeijiaceae; genus UBA2982. Next base: position 1,600 of record JAOTVA010000131.1, on the reverse strand, counting down.
AACAAGGGAATTCTTGAACGAAGTGTCTGCAAAGTACCTGAACCGCCCCGGGATTGTCGGAGACTCCATCACTTGAGAGGATGGGGTCATGACAAAGGCGCGGAAGTACTCCCCGGAGACGCGGGAGCGAGCCGTTCGGCTGGTGTTGGAACACGAGGGGGACTACGACTCGCGGTGGGCGGCGGTCGAGTCGATCGCGCAGAAGATCGGGTGCGTGCCGCAGACGCTGCTCAAGTGGGTTCGCCAGGTGGAGCGGGATGAGGGGCGACAGCCGGGTCTAAAGACGGATGAGCGGCAGCGGCTGAAGGACCTGGAGCGTGAGGTCCGGGAGCTGAAGCGGGCCAACGAGATCCTGCGTAAGGCATCAGCGTATTTCGCACAGGCGGAGCTCGACCGCCGACCGCGCTGATGGTGGCGTTCATCGACGCTTACCGGTCCGAGTACGGAGTCGAGCCGATCTGCGAGGTGTTGCCGATCGCTCCGTCAACCTACTACTGGCACAAGGCCAGGGAGACCGACCCGTCGCTCAGGTCGGCGCGCGTCCAACGTGAGGACCGATTGCGCCCGGAGATCAGCCGGGTGTGGCGAGAGAACTTCCAGGTCTACGGGGCCAAGAAGGTCTGGAAGCAGTTGAACCGAGAAGGCATGCCCGTGGCGCGCTGCACGGTGGCCCGGCTGATGCGCGAGATCGGGCTGAGAGGCGCGGTCCGGGGCCGGGCGTTCAAGACGACGACCGTGGCGGGTGAGCAGGCGGATCGTCCGATGGATCTGGTGGAACGGGACTTCCGAGCGTGCCGACCCAATGAGCTCTGGGTATCAGACCTCACCTACGTGGCGACGTGGCGTGGGTTCGTTTACGTGGCGTTCGTGATCGATGTCTACAGCCGCAGGATCGTGGGCTGGAGGGTGTCGAGCTCGCTCAGGAGCGACCTGGCGCTCGATGCGCTTGAGCAAGCGATCTGTGAGCGCGAGGACGACGCACGAGATCGCTTGGTTCATCACTCAGATCGCGGCGTTCAATACTTGTCGATCCGCTACACGGAGCGCCTCGCGGAGGCAGGCATCGAGCCGTCCGTGGGAAGCCGAGGCGACTCTTACGACAACGCGCTGGCCGAGTCCGTCATCGGCCTCTTCAAGACCGAGGTCATCCGCAGGCAAGGTCCCTGGCGGAGTATCGAGGACGTTGAGTTCGCCACCCTGGAGTGGGTCTGGTGGTTCAACACCCACCGCCTCCTCGAGCCCATCGGTCACGTCCCCCCGGCCGAGTACGAAGACGCGTATTACCTTCGACTCCAGACTCCAGCGGAGTCGCGGTCACTTAACACAAACAGTCTCCGATAGACCCGGGGCGGTTCAGTCTCCTTCTGGCCGCTCGGCTCAGGTGCGCTACCGGGCTGCGCCACGTCCCGTGGACCGAGAAACTACGTGTTTATGGGGGTTGCAGGAAGCCGAGATGCTGGTCGTGCTGCTGCGGTTGGGGACGCCTGTGTCGCCGAACGACATCTACGGATAGGAAGTTCAAAGGGCCTTTCGTGGCTTGAAGTGAGGTGGGATGAGGCACGAGGTGAAGAGGCAGAGCAGGGGAGACGAGGAGGGGGGG
>JAOTVA010000020.1 GCA_029863645.1 Gemmatimonadota bacterium | reverse complement strand
GAGGTGATCCGGCACCTTCCCAGCGATCACATTGGCCGAGAAGATGTTCCCGGTGGTCGAGTCCTCCCATCCGGGAGCAAACACCGGGATTCCGGCTTCCTTTGCGGCCAACATCCATGAGTTGGCCGGGTCGATCTGGTAGTGCTCCGTGAGCGTCGCATCGTCGAGCACCTCGAACAGAAACTCCGCGGGGGTTCGGCGCGCTCCCGAAGCTGCCGCCGCCGCCCAAGAAGCCACCAACCGCGACTCCAGGTGCCGCATCACGGTCTCCGGAATGCACGTATCGGTCACCCGATTCATGCCCCGGTCATAGAGTGCCTGCTCGTCGGCGGCCGAGAGCTCCCGCCAAGACCGCACGATCTCGTATTCGTCGTGAGCAAGCAGGTTGAACACGTCCTCCTCGAGATTCGCGCCCGTGCATGAGATCGCATGCACGTATCCCGCGCGTATCATGCGCGCGAGCACGATCCCGAATTCACCTGTCGACATCGCTCCGGCCATGGCCACGAGCATCTTGCCCCCCGCGCCCACGTGCTCCTCGTACGCCTTGGCCGCATCGACCGTCTCGCGGGCATTGAAGTGGAGGTAGTGCTTCTCCATGAAGTCGCGGATCGCGCCCAATCTCTTCTCCATCTTTTCGGGTGAGGCGAGTAGTCTAGGGCGAACGCAGGTCGCTGGCGATGCGGCGCGCATCGAGGGTATGATGCCGCCCAGATGTCCAAGACGCATCCCTACCTGGCCACCGACGGGGCTGTCGCCCGCATCGTGCTCGACCGACCCGAGCGGCACAACGCGCTCGAGGCGGAAGACCTCGCGACCTTTCGCGCGCATCTGGCCTCGGTGGAGGCCGACCAGTCGATCCGCGTACTCGTGGTGACGGGGCGCGGCGCCGAGACGTTTTGCTCGGGCGCCTCGCTGGACCAGATCGAATCGGGCGAGATGTCAGGCCAGATCTTCGAGACCCTCACGGAGGATCTCGCTTCCGCACGGATGCCCACCATCTGCGCGCTGAACGGAAGCGCCTATGGCGGTGGCACCGAGATCGCCCTGTGCTGCGACTTTCGCATCGGCGTCGTCGGGAGCCGCATGTCCGTGCCGGCCGCACGACTGGGCATCTGTTACCCCGCTACCGGCCTCCGACGCTATCTGGACGCACTAGGTCCTGCCGTCACGCGCCGCGTCATGCTGGCCGCAGAACAGCTCGACGCCGAGGAGATGCTCACCAGCGGATTCCTGGACCGACTCGTCTCGGCCGAGGAGCTGGGGGCGACGACAGACGAGCTCGCCTTGCACCTAGCGGGCCTTGCGCCTCTGGCCGTGCAGGCAATGAAGCGCATCCTCCGCGCTCTCTCCCTGGGAGCTTTAGACGAGGAAGAAACGAAGGCGCTGGTCATCCGGTGCGACGCATCCGAGGACCTCACAGAGGGCCTCAGGGCCCGCCGCGAAGGCCGGACCGCGGACTTTCGTGGCCGGTAGCGGCGTTCCCGCGCTCAGGGGTGACGCCGAGGACCTCCAAGCCCTGCTGCAAAGCATCGATGGTCGAGGGTACAAGGCCTATAAGGCGATCGCCGGCGCATGGCGATACCCCGACTTCATCATCCACATCGTCCACGTGCAGGGAGATCCCTACGCCGCCCCGACCCGCGTGCGTGTTTTGCTCGAGCCTGGGGTGGCTGTGCTCCCGGTCGGTGCCTTTCGGGGATTGGCGAGGCGCTTGGGCACGGCAGCCCTGCTCGCCCGCGTCTTTGCTGATCATGCCCGTGCCACCTCCACTTCGAAGGGGACCGGGAAGAGCGGGGAGATCGCCATGGAGCACCCCGGCCAGAAGGTGATGCCCCAGACAGCTGTGATGGTGGACGCCGACGGAGGCGTGGAAGCCCGCTTCACCGTCGGGCTGCCGGCCGACGGTCGCCGCGTGAAGGGTCGGGCCGCCGTGGAGCTCATGAACGTGGACGTACCCGCCGTGGTCCGGTCGACACTCTTCGCGGCTGGCCACGACGTCCAGGACCTCGAGCGGCACGCATCTGCGAACGAGGATGCCTCGGCGCTCCGTGATGCCCTCGAACCACTGGGGCTGGTAGCCTTCGTGGCCGAAGGCGCGCGCCTCCCTCGCCGCAGCGGAATCGACGACGAGCCGCTGCCCGAGAACGAGGCGGTACCCTTTCGCGCTCCCGACTCTCTCCGGGTGGAGATCGACCTCCCCAACCGCGGCCGCGTGGCCGGAATGGGCGTCGGGAGCGGCGTGACCCTCATCGTCGGCGGCGGATTCCACGGGAAGAGCACGCTCCTGCGCGGGCTCGAGGCGGGTGTCTATAACCATCGCCCCGGCGACGGCCGCGAGCTCGTCGTCACGAGGAACGACGCCGTGAAGATCCGCGCCGAAGACGGCCGGTCAGTGTCGGGCGTCGACATCTCGGGGTTCATCGACGGACTCCCGTTCGGAAGGGACACGTCGGCCTTTTCGTCTCCCAACGCTTCGGGCTCCACCAGCCAAGCCGCGTCGATCGTCGAGGCACTGGAAGCCGGCTCACGCCTCCTTCTCGTAGACGAGGACACCTCGGCGACGAACTTCATGATCCGGGATCGACGCATGCAGCAGCTGGTGCCAAAGGCGTTCGAGCCCATCACCCCGTTCGTGGATCGAGTCCGCGACCTCCACGACCACTCTGGCGTAAGCTGTGTGCTCGTCATCGGAGGGAGCGGCGACTACCTCGACGTCGCAGACCGAGTAGTGCGTATGGTCGACTACGCCCCTGAGGACGTCACCGATGCTGCGCGTGAGGTCGCGGCGCGCCTCCCGACCGGTCGCGAGCCCGCCCGCTCGGAGCCACCCGTGGCGCCGACGACGCGCGTCCTCGCGCGTAGCACGCTTGATGCCCGCTTGCGCAATCGCGCGAGGTACGTGAAGGTGCCCGACGAGCGCACCCTGCTGTTCGGAAGGGACACCATCGATCTGGTCGCCGTCGAACAGCTTGCCAGCCGCGCGCAGATAAGGGCGATCGGTCAGGCACTCGCCTTCGTCGCGGACCTGCTGCGCGAAGAGGGCCTCGGACTTCCCGAGGCGCTCGACGTCGTCGCTTCCGCAATCACGAAGCAAGGCCTGGATGCGCTGGACGACAGGCTCGTCGGCGACCTAGCCGCCTTTCGGCGCTTCGAGTTCGCGGCAACGTTGAACCGGCTGCGCTCCCTGCGTGTAGAGTAGTTTTCGTCCCAGAATACAGAGGTCCATATGGTTGCTCGACTGCTCAGCGCCTTGACCGGCGCGGTGCTCACTCTTTCCGCCGCACTCCCCCCCCCCGCGCTCGCGCAACAGACCGCGACCGCCCCCGAGATCGTCGCGACGGTCGAAGGCATCACCGAGTATCGGCTCGACAATGGGCTGCGCGTGCTGCTCTTCCCGGATCCGAGCAAGCCGCAGATCACCGTCAACATCACGTATTTGGTCGGCTCCCGGCACGAGGGGTACGGCGAGACCGGAATGGCGCACCTTCTCGAGCATCTCCTCTTCAAGGGCACGCCGACCCACACCGACATCATGCAGGAGCTGACCGAGCGTGGCGCCCAGCCCAACGGGACCACGAGCTACGACCGAACGAACTACTTCGAGATCTTCCCCGCATCGGGCGACAACCTGGAGTGGGCGCTCGACCTCGAGGCCGACCGCATGGTCAACTCCTTCGTGGCCGCGGCGGACCTGGAATCCGAGATGACCGTTGTCCGCAATGAGATGGAGTCGGGCGAGAACAGCCCGTTGGGTATCCTGGTCGAGCGCACCATGTCGACCGCGTACCTCTGGCACAATTACGGGAAGTCCACGATCGGCGCTCGCTCCGACGTGGAGGGGGTGCCCATCGAGCGGCTGCAAACCTTCTACAGGAAGTACTATCAGCCGGACAACGCCATGCTCGTGGTGGCCGGCAACTTCGAGGGTGAGGAAGCTCTCGACCTCATCGCCGAGAAGTTCGGCTCCATCCCACGTCCCGAGCGGACCGGCGACAACATCCTGTATCCGACCTACACGGACGAACCGACTCAGGACGGGGAGCGTACCGTGACGCTCCGCCGGGTGGGCGACGTTCAGTACCTCACGACGCTGTACCACGTCCCGCCCGGAGCACATCCGGACTACGCCGCGGTGGACGTCCTCTCGTTCGTTCTCGGCGACAGTCCGTCAGGCCGGCTCTACCGGGCCCTCGTAGAGACACAACTCGCGACGCAGTCGGCAGCCTTCGCTATGCAGCTCCGTGAGGCGGGCCCCCTTCTGCTCTATGCCATCGTCGACGCCGACAACGACCTCGGCGAGGTGCTGACCGTCGTGAACGAGACGGTGGAGGGCGTCCGCTCCCAGCCGATCACGCCGGCCGAGGTCGAGCGCGCTCGCGCCGCGCTGCTCAACGGCATCAATCAGTCCTTCAACTCGTCCGCTGGGATCGCCCTACAGCTCTCCGAGTGGGCTTCGATGGGCGACTGGCGGCTCCTCTTCCTCCACCGCGACCGGCTCGAAGCCGTCACGGCTGACGATGTGAACCGAGTGGCAGCGGCGTACCTCAAGCCTGACAACCGCACGGTCGGACTCTTCTACCCCACCGCTGATCCGGACAGAGCCGACGTGCCGGACATGCCGGATGTGGCGGCCATGGTCGATGGCTATCAGGGGCGAGCGGCGGTCGCAGAGGGCGAGGCTTTCGACCCGTCGCCGACGAATATCGAGGTGCGTACGCGCCGGTACGCCCTCGACAATGGCATGGCGGTGGCGCTCCTGCCGAAGGAGACGCGGGGTGACCTGGCCATCGTCCGACTGAGGCTGGCGTTCGGGGACGAGCAATCGCTCATGGGCCGGAGCACCGCTGGCGACTTCGCTGGCTCGATGGTCATGAGGGGGACCCAGCAGCGGACGCGCCAGGAGATCCAGGATGAGCTCGACCGACTCCAATCGTCGGGCAGCATCGGGGGAGGGGCGCTTCTCGGGACGGGTCAGTTCCAGACGAATCGAGAGAACGTCGCTGAGTTGATCCGCCTGATGGGCGAGATCGCGCGCGACCCCGCGTTCCCGGAGTCGGAGTTCGACATCCTCAAGGAACAGCGCATTGCATCGATCGACCAGTCGCGCACGGAGCCCCAAGCGATCGCCGGGATGGAGCTTGCCCGTGGCATGACGAACTATCCCCCGGGTCATCCCAACTACGTCGGCACCTTCGACGAGCAGCTCGAGTCGGTTCGAGCCACGACCCTGGAGGATGCACGGGCCTTCTATCGCGACTTCTGGGGACCCCAAAAGGGCAACGTCGTCGTCGTAGGGGACTTTGACGAGGCCGAGGTAAGCGCAGCCATCGCAGAGGCCTTCGGCGACTGGCCGAGCGCGCATCCGTTCGCCCGCGTGGCTTCGCCGTTCTACGATCCCCCCGCTGCGGACATCGTCATCGAGACGCCGGACAAGGCCAACGCCGTTTTCTTCGCGCAGCAGAACCTACGGCTCAGGGACAGCGACCCTGATTACCCGGCGCTGATTCTCGCGGGGTACATGTTGGGTGGTGGCGTTCTCAACTCGAGGCTCGCCCGCAGAATTCGAGTTGAGGAGGGCCTCAGTTACGGCATCGGAGGCGGTATCTCGGGCCATCCTGTCGACCCGCTCGGTCAGTTCTCGGCATCGGCGATCTATGCGCCAGAGAACGTCGATGAGCTCGAGAGCGCCTTCGATGACGTCATCGCGGGAGTCCTCCGCGACGGATTCACAGAGGACGAGCTGCGGACTGCGAAGCAGGGTTGGCTAGAAGGACGGCAACTCGGTCGCGCTCAGGACTCCAGCTTGGCCGCAGCGCTGTCTCAGGGCCTGTATTTCGACCGCACGCTGACGTTCGATGCCGAGCTCGAGGACCGCGTGCGCTCGATGACGCTGCCAGAGGTGAACCGGGTGGTCCGCGCGCGACTCGACCCCTCGAAGATCACGATCGTGAAGGCGGGTGACTTCGCGGGACGCTGAGCCCGCGAGGGGATCAGCCCTTGGGAGGCGTGTAGCCCTTCTCCGTGAGGAGCTCGCGGAGGCGAGCCTCTCGCTCCGACAGGGTCGTCTTGGCGATCTCGCGAGCAAACTCGATTCGATGCACCTCGTTCACCTTGTCTAGAACGGCGATCGGCGCACCGTACCGGAGCAGGATGCGCTTCGCATCGACCGCGACTGCGTCACTTACCTTCGCCTTCTTGGATGCTCGGCTGGTAGCCATGAAACCCCGTTGTGAATAAGGCCGCAAACGATAATAGAAGCTGGCACAGAGGATCCAGGGGTCGGCAGGACCTGGCCCCTAGTGGAGCGTGCCCTGATCCGGCTCCTCGTCGAACGACTCGCGAGCTGCCCCAGGTAGGACGAGGGGGCCGTTCAGGTGGAAACGCGGCACCTCGACCCTGAACTCCTGCCCGTCGGGCCGAGCGAAGGTGTAGTAACCCTCCATATAGCCCACGGACGATCTAAGCACGCAGTAGCTACGATACTCGTGCGATTCGCCGGGCTGCAGGTGTGGCTTTTCACCCACCACGCCCTCCCCGTCGACCAGGGAGTCGCCTGTGGCCGAGTCGTGAATGAGCCAGTGGCGGAACAGGAGCTGCGCTGCTCGGTCGCCCTCGTTGGCCATCTTCACCTGGTAGGAAAACACGAACGTCCCGTCTGACGGAGCGGAATCCGCCAGGGAGAATCGGGGCTGGACCCGCACCCTGATACCGTCTGTGGCTTTTTCGTAGCGCATGGCTGGAGCCAGTAGAATGGTCGTGCTGCCAACCGTGTTACACGCGCCGTTCCCGAAAGTCACAGGAGGGCCCGGGGCCTGGTCCTTCCCGGTGCTAGCTCGCGTCGAATACCACGGTGTGCGTGTTGCCGACGCTCGAGATGATCGCTCCGCCCAGGACCTCGGCGATGGCATTGCTCAGCGCGTCCTCCGTGGCGGTGACCGCCGCCCCGACCATGCGCGTCACGTTGGGATTCCCAGGGAGGCCGAATGCGAGCGTGAGGTTCTCGAAGTCCAGCTCGTACCCATCGCCCTGAAAGGAGAACCCGTCAGGGAGATACGGCACCATGCCGGCCGGAATGGTGCCGGACGGTTCGTTCGGTGGCCAGGCGTTCTGGTCGGCGTTGTAGTCCAACGTGGCCTGGCGCATGGTATTCAGATCACCGAACACCGCAGTAGCGCGGGCGCGGTACGTCACGTTGCGCATGTTGGGGATAGCCAATCCCGCCAAGATCCCGACGATCGAGACCGCGACGAGGAGCTCGATCAGGGAGAATCCCCCCCGCCTGGAGTCCTTCGGTGACATCCGGGTGCCGCTTCGGTTCAAGTGTCTCACCCTCCGATTCTCTCTGACAGGCCAGCTACGTTTGCAGCGCCCCATTCCAGCGGGTCCTGCGTGGATGAGTTGTACACCAGGGTTTCCCCTCCCGCCTCAGCAATGAGGATATAGCCCGCCGTCCCCTGCAGCGTGTAGTCCAGACCACCCTCGGTGAGGCCTGCTTCCTGGAGCGACGCGGGGAGTCGGTCGTTGGTCCGGCGATAGAGCTCGATCTCGTTCATTGCGAACCACATCGCGCTGCCCAGTTTTTCCACCTGCTGCTCGACGGGTGGTGGCGCGATGGGGTTGAGAACGACCCAGTCGGGTGACCAGATCAAGAGGTAGGCGGCAAACACGCCAAGATTCACGCCGACCGGAAGCAGCCACTTCGGCTGCTTCTTGGGGCCCGTCTTCTGGCTCGCCGCCTTATCACGCTCGGCAGCGTGCTTGATGACCGCCGCGACGACATCGGCGGTCTCCTGACCGCTCCCGACGTCCTTCGCGTGAAAGGGTCTGACTTTGTCGTTCTCACTCATGCTGTCATGAGTTGGACGCCTGGTAATGGCGTCGGCCGGGTGCGCCGGTCTCGGCCACGGCGCGGAGGTGATCGAGTCGTGATGGTAATCGCGTCGCCGTCACCAAGATAGGGGACAAGGAGCCCGCCAGTCGACGCCGTCGTTGGGCCACGATAGCTTCGATCGATGAGTGCCGGCACCCTCTCGCGGTCCGTCGAGGATTACCTCAAGGCGATCTACGGTCTCTGTGAGGCTGGAGACGCTGCGTCCACGAGCGCGATCGCCGAGGCGCTCGACATCCAGCCTGCCTCGGTGACCGGAATGATCAAGAGGCTCGCCGAATCGGGCCTCCTGGAGTACCTGCCCTATCGGGGAGTTCGACTCACAGAGCGAGGCGCGCTCGAGGCCCTGAAAGTCCTCCGGCGCCACAGGATCCTGGAGACTTATCTTTGTGAGCGCCTGGGATACGCGTGGGACGACGTGCACGGCGAGGCCGAACGGCTCGAGCATGCGGCGTCGGACTCACTCATCGAGAAGATGGCGGCGGCGCTCGAGTTTCCGCGCCACGACCCCCACGGAGCCCCCATCCCAACGCGGGCCGGCCACATCGAGAGCACGGACCCGGCCACACTGGCAGATGCCCAGCCCGGCGATCGGGTCCGCATCCGCGCGGTACGGGACGAGCACTCCGCCCACCTGCGCTCCATGGCGGCCGAAGGACTCGTCCCCGGGGCGCGCGTGCTCGTGACGGAGACACAGGGAGTCGAGGGCGCCGTGGAGATCAGCCTGGGAGAAGAGGATGAGGAGTCCCGCTCCGTCCAAGACGAGCTAGCCCGGCAGATCTACGTCGTTCCGGACGAACGCTAAGAAGGCGTCACCCGGGACGGGTCCAGGCTCATGAGCAGGGCGGCCCGGCCGTCGTGTCTGTCGAGCTCACGAGCGTAAAGCGTCGCGTCACGGCCGCACCGAAGACTCCTGAACCATCACCGGTCAGGCTTGTCACCCTCACGGTTCCCGACGGATTGAAGCTCCCGCCGCGGACCCAATTGACGAAGTTGCGGTCCACGGCCGTGATCGCGACGTCGGCACTCGCACCCTCAGGTAGCCCACGCTGCAGCCTGACCGCGAGATCTTGATCGAGGCTGAAGCGATCGAAAATGCCGATCTCGCTGGGGAACGTCACGGTCGTATCGCTCTCGGAAATCGAGAGGCCGAGCAAATACAGGGAGTCCGGTGCCTCGATGCCTTCGTCAGCCAGCGCAGCCGGAAGCCCCGTAATGTACGCCTCGCTCAGGTAAGTCCACGCGCCGTCCGAACGCGACCAACGAAGGGGCAGATTCGTATCAGGTGTCACCCTGCAGCCGCTCCCCACGTCCGCTACCAGGAAGTCTCCCGGAATCCGCGTCGAGCCTGCCAATGTCCGGCCGTCGGCCAAAGAGATGTCCAGCCCGAGCGACTCGCCTGGCGTGAAGGACCCTGCGAGGACCAGATCCGCCGCGAAGCAGGACCCTCCTGAGTCTTCTGGCCGAGTCGACACACACTCATCGGGTACGGAAAGCGGTAGCACGGAGGCGACGCCGTCGCCGTCTGTGATGGTCACCAGAGCGTCGTCGAAGCTCTGCGTGCTGGGCTGGGATCCCGCCGCGGTGCCGTGAATGAAGGCCCTTAGCCGGCTCGCGTTCGCCACGTCGGAGACGGTGACGTACACCTCAGCCACGACCACATCGGTGAAGTCGATGAGGGTTACGTCTGTGAGTTCACAACCGCCCAGGACGACGGACATCATCAGGGCCACCGTTACAGCGGCACGACGCCGCATCAGAACGTCGCCTCCAGCCCGAAGGTAGGCAGCAGTGGAAACATCGAGACCCCCGTGCGCAGGGGCGGAGTCGCGTCGTATTCGTAGAAGTAGAAGAGCGGGTTTCGGCGGTTGTAGACGTTCAAGAGGTTGATGTATGGCGTGATCGTCCCCCAGGACTTCACGGAGGTCCGCCTCAGGCTCACGTCCAGCCTGTGATAGATGGGGTAGCGCTCCGCGTTGCGGTCGCCGAGCACCACTCCGTAGGCCCCAACCGCGTCGTCGTCGTCACTCCAATCGAGTCGTCCCTCTCCGACGAAGCGGGGTGAGAAATAGGCGTACGACCCGGTAGCCCGAGTGTACGGAATTCCTGTACCGAAATTCCATCGAAACCCGGCGTCCCATCCCCACACGACGGGCAACTGGACCACCACGTCGAGGTCGACCCTTCGGTCGAAGATCGGAGGATAGGTGACCTCTGGACGTCCCAACGCGAGCGGGTCAGGAAACGTTCGCTCCGCCTTGAGCAGCGAGAGCGCGACCCACCCCGTCAGAGCCCCTGTCTCCTTCCTCAGCAGAAAGTCGGTCCCGTACGAGAGGCCACTCCCACGCAGGAGATCGTCCAGGTCCGTGTTCGGGTCGTCCTGGAGGTTGAGGGTCACGACGCCGTCGAACGACCGGACGTACGCCTCCACCGACCAGAACCAATCGATGTCGCGATAACCCTCCACGCCCACCTGAAGCTGGTTAGAGCGCACTTGGGGAGCGCGGTCCCCCGCCAGCACCCAGATATCGAGCCCGAGCGGGAGCTCCTCGTCCCGGACGGAGTGAAGGAACTGCGTATACCGGCCAGCCGCGACCTTGAACGCAGCGTCTCCCCCGGCGAAGAAGCGCTTCACCGCGAGTCGCGGTGATACCGCTGCGATCCAAGCCCCGGGGTCCGGCCGCCAACCGTCGAAGCGCAGCCCGGCCACAATGAGCCACTCGCGGGGGCGCGACCACCGCGTCTGGACGTAGCTCCCCAGCAGCGATCCGGTCCCGTTACCGTCGCCGAAGACCGTTCCACCCGTAGCGAACCGGTTCCTGTAGGAGAGCCGTTCCAGGCTGGTCCCGAGCTGAACGGAGAGCTGGGCGGTCGGTCGGGTGTCGAAATCTACGCGAAGCTGCCCCTGTTGGATGCGGCTCGTGAACTCAGTGTCGGCGAAGTCGGGAAAGCCCAGACCGGTCCCGTAGCGACTGACGTTCGCCCTGATGTCGAGCGAGCCGCCGCCGGCCCGGGGGCGGGTCCAGCGGAACCCCAGCAGGTCGTTGCCCCAATCCCAGTCGAGCCGAAGCGGAAAGTCAGGGTCATCGACGCTCGTGAGCGCCAGGACGTCCCGACCAGAGTATGCCGTGATTGAGAAACGATCCCCCGAGGGACTCCAGGCCTCCACGAGCGCTTGGAAGTCTGTCAGATGATAGGGAAACTCGAGGAAGGGCTTCGCCAGGACATCGAAGTACGAGCGCCGCGCCGACACGCGGTAGCGGATACTGGACTGACCGAGGGCACTCGCGACCGAACTCGGAACGAGGCCTCCGACCGCCGCGCGACTCGACAGGAGTGATACGCCCGCGTCGACCCTGAAGGGACCCTCGCCCGCGTCGGACTCAATCTCGAGCACCGACGATACGCGGCCCCCGTGCTCTGCTGAGAAGCCACCCGATTGCAGCTCGACCCGGTCGATCAAGTCGACGTTGAATACCGAGAACAGGCCACCCAGGTGAAACGGGCTGAAGATCGGTACGCCGTCGAGGAGAATGAGATTTTGATCCTGTGAACCGCCCCGAACGTGAAACGAAGAGGAGAAGTCCGAGGTGGACACCACCCCGGGAAGCACCTCCACGGCACGAATCGGGTCGGCCTCCGCCACACCCGGTACGGCCCGCAGCTCGGCCCGGTTCAGCTCGCGTACTGTCGCGCCCCCGAGTTCCTCGAACCGCATGCGCTCACGGGTGGCTGCGGCCTCAATCGAAATGCCCTGGAGCTCGATCGCCTGCCTCGCGAGCACCACCTCGAGGTTGATGGTCCCCTCAGGCTCAAGCACGAGCTGCTCCGTGTGCTCGGCGTAACCCAATCCGAACACGCGAAGGGTGTACGTGCCGAGCGAAAGGGAGGAGATCCTGAAAGAACCGAGCGGGTCTGTATCGGTGCCAGCGACGACTGCCGAGTCACGAGCAACCGTAACGAGGACCCCTGACACTGCTGCCCCCTCATCGTCTCGCACGCGGCCCTGGACCGTGGCCTCCTGCGCTACGGCCGGCGCGGCGAAGAAGACGAGCGCGAAGCTCAAGGCGAGATGCCTTCTAGCTACCCCGGATGATCTCAGTCCCTTGCTCCGCTTTCTCTGCGACAGACAGCGTGGCCCGTCGGTGCGTGGCCTCAAGTCCAAGAACTTCACTCTACCGCATCGCGAAAGGAACGTTCAGGCGAGGGCAATCTAGGCTTTCAGTCGAACCAGCGAGTCAGCCGGTCGAGCGCCCCGAGCAGGTCTGGTCGCAACTCGAGCACGGGCCGCATGGGGTCGTCCCGGAGTCGCTTCATCCGACGCGGCATACTAACGATCGTGTGGTCTTCGGTGCGGAGGCGCTTCGTGACCTCCTTCCAGAGGAGCGGTGCCGATACCGGTGCCGCGGGCAAGGGGCGCACTGTGAACGGCGCGGCGAGCAACCGACCATGGCCGTTCTGCACGAAGTCGATGTAGACCTTCCCTTCGCGCCGATCCGGGCTGCGGGCGAGTGTCGCGATCCCGGGCAACTCCGCTGCGGCCACTCTCGCGAGGAGCTGCCCAAGCGTCCTCGATTGCTCATAGGTCAGCTGTCGCCCGAGCGGCACGAGCACGTGGATGCCGGAGGAGCCGCTCGTCTTCGGGAACGAAGGCAGTCCGATCTCGTCGCAGACGTCGTGGAGGCAGCGTGCGATATCGACGACATCGGTGAACGGTGCCTCCTTGGGGTCGAGATCGAGAATGCACCAGTCCGGAAAGGCCAGCGTCTCGATGCGACTCGACCAGATGTGCAGCGGGATGGTACCGAGGTTGATCACATAGAGGAGCGACTCGACGTCTTCGGCTACGAAGTACGACAGCTCACGGTCAGAGCCCTCGCTCCAGACCGTGACGCGTCGAAACCAGTCGGGTGCGTACGGAGGGGCGTCTTTCTGAAAGAACGACTTTCCCTCGATGCCGTCGGGGAAGCGGGTCATCACGAGGGGCCGGTCCTCGAGATAAGGAAGCATCCACTCCGCGACATGCCGGTGATAGTCGATGAGGTCCCCTTTGGTGTAGCCCTCGTTGGGCCAGAAGACCTTGTCGAGGTTCGTGAACGGCACCGTCTTCTCTTCGACGATTTCGACGGGCTCCGTCACCTCCGAGGGCTCGGCGACACTCCCTTCACGAACGCACTCCTCCGGTGGCTTGTCCGTGCGGAACCGTGAGAACGACGGTTGGCGCGCCAGCCCGTGGTCGGTGAACTCTTTGTACTTCACTTCGGCCACGAGCTCGGGGCGAGTGAAGTGATTCCCCTTTCCCTTCGGGACGGGACCCACCGTGCAGGGACACGAATCGACCTCGATGGACTCCAAGGCGGAAAGCACCTCGTCGAGCTCGGCGTCCCGGAAGCCGCTTCCAACGCTTCCTAGGTAGACCAGGTCCTCCCCGTCGTACTGGGCGATGTGTAGGGAGCCGAACCCCGCTCGAGAACCCTTCGCCTCCTTCCAGCCGACCACCACGAAGTCCTCGATTCGGACAGTTCGAACCTTGACCCAGTTCTTGGACCGACCGCCGCGATACGGCGCGTCCGCCTTCTTGCCGACGATGCCCTCGAGGCGCATCCGCTCTACGTGGTCGTACAGCACCTCCCCCTTCTCGACGACGTGGTCCGTGTAACGAATCGGGCCGACCGAGGGGAGGACCACCTTCAGGAGCCCCTTTCGCTCTAACAGAGGCAGGTCACGAAGGTCAAAGCCTTCGAGCGCGAGGAGATCGAACGCGTGATAGACGGCCGGCAGCTCGACGCTGGCGCGAAGCGCGTCATCCTTGTTGAGAATGCGACCCCGCCGCTGTAGCCGCGAGAACGAGGGGAGTCCTTCGGAGTCATTCACGACCACCTCCCCGTCCAACACGAGGCCCTCGTAGGGCAGTCCGCGCACCGCGCGGGCGATCTCAGGAAAAGTCGCGGTGAGGTCGTGACCGGCGCGCGATCGCAGGTGCGGCTCTCCGGAGGTGCGCTCCGCGAGCAGGCGATAGCCGTCGAGCTTCAACTCGAAGATCCATCCCTCGCGGCTGAACGGCTTCTCACGAGAGGAAGCGAGCATCAGGTCCACGTCGTCCGCTCGCACCGAGCTCATCTCTGCGCCCCGCTCGGCCAGCGTCTCCCCCAGCTGCTCGGCGTGAGCATCCGCTTGTGGAAACTCCTCTACGGTGAGCCCCGAGTAGATCGAGTCGTCGGGATAGCCCCCCGTTGACCCCTCCGGGTCCATGTACGCGTCGCGTTCCTTGATGAGGAGCCATGAGTTCTTCGCCTGCTTGGTCTTCACCAGCGTCCAGTTGCCGAGCAGCTTGTGGCCGCGAAGCTCGAACAGGAGCTTTCCCTTCTCGAGGCCCTCGTGGGGGTCTTCCAGTGCAACCCACACGCCTCGATCCCAGACGATCATCGCGCCCGCACCGTATTCCCCGTCGGGAATCACGCCCTCGAACTCAGCGTACTCGAGCGGGTGGTCCTCCGTCTGCATCGCGAGCCGCTTATCGGCCTGATTCGGGGACGGGCCCTTCGGCACTGCCCAGGACAGCAGCACGCCGTCCAGTTCCAGCCGTAGGTCCCAATGCAGACTCCTCGCCGCGTGCTTCTGCACCACGAACGTGCTCCCGCCCGCGACGACGCGCCCGCCGAAAGGCTCGGGCGTACGCGACGCCTTCCGCTTCTCGCGGTAGGCGGCAAGGCGCTCGTCTCGTGTGGGAGTCATGGGACGCTCGGGGCGTGGGGACCGTCCATCACGGGAATGTACGATGCAGGTACGGTAGCAGCCCTCGGCGGAGGGGCTACCTTCGCTTCAACCTGTCGGCCCCACACCACTCGCCTCGAAAATGACCCCACTCAGTCCTGCCGGCGTGTCCGGATCCCTGCGGGCTCGCACGTTCCACGTCATCTTCGACAGCGATCAAGGGTGGGCTCGGGCCTTCGACGTCGGACTCATCCTCGCAATCCTGGTGAGCGTGATTGCCGTCATGCTCGACTCGGTATCGGGCTTCGCGGAGCGCCATGGGACTTGGCTGACCTGGGTTGAGTGGCATTTCACGATCATCTTCACGATCGAATATGCGCTGCGTATATGGTGTGTGCGACCGAGCCGAGCCTACGCGCTCAGCTTCTTCGGCATGATCGACTTGCTCGCCGTGATCCCCACCTACTTGAGCCTGCTCCTGCCCGGCGGCCAGTATCTCGCAGTCATTCGCGTGCTGCGAGTCATGAGGGTCTTCCGGGTCCTGAAGCTCGCTCGATACGTCGGGGAGGCCGGCGTGCTCGGGGCGGCCCTTCGAGCCGCGCGCTACAAGATCGCCGTCTTCGTTGTCGGCGTGATCACGGTGGTGATCGTCGTCGGCTCCTTGATGTACCTGATCGAGGGTGGGGAGTCCGGCTTCACGAGCATTCCCCGGGGGGTCTACTGGGCAATCGTGACGTTGACTACCGTCGGCTACGGCGACATCGCCCCGGACACGCCCATCGGCCAGACGCTCGCCGCCTTCGTGATGATCCTTGGATACGGCATCATCGCGGTGCCAACCGGTATCGTGACCGCGGAGCTGACGCACCAGGCATACCGCAATCCCCGGGGCGGTCGTGAGTGCCCTGGATGCGCCCAGATGGAGCCCGACCGCGCCGCCGCGTTCTGCCGTTGGTGCGGTACGTCGCTGAGCTGAGTCGGCGGACGGCCACCGTCGTCGTCCGGCCGGCGATCGTTGCGCGTCCAAGTCGCTGGAACATATGTTTTCGGCACTATGGCAGCGCGCGCGATTGGCACGTCGACCATTGCCTTCGGGCTGGTCTCCCTCCCCGTGAAGATCTACTCGACGGGCGAGTCGTCTCGTAAGGTCTCCTTCAACATGATCTGGAAGGAGCGGGGCGTCCGCGTCCGTCAGCAGTACATCGACCCGGCGGACGGAGCCGTCGTACCCAAGGAAGAGATCGTAAAGGGGTACGAGTTCGCCAAAGACCAGTACGTGCTCTTCACGCCGGAGGAGCTCGAGGTCGTCGAGGCGCCCAAGTCCGACGAAATCGAGATCGTCAGCTTCGTACCCGCCGACTCGGTGGGGCGACTGTACTTCAACAAGGCCTACTACCTTGGGCCCGACAAGGGCGGCGCCCGAGCGTATCGCCTGTTGGGAGCCGCCCTGCGTCAGACCGACCGCGTCGCCATCGCGAAGCACGCGACGCGGGGCAAGCAGTACATCGTCATGATCCGGCCGCACGACGAGGGGCTCCTCATGGAGCAGCTCTACTACGCCGACGAGATCCGGTCATTCGAGGAAGTGCCCCTCGAGGAAGGCGAGGTCAACGACGCCGAGCTGGCCCTGGCCATCCAGTTGGTCGACCAGGCGGCGTCGGAAGCGTTCGACCCGGCCCAGTTCCAGGACGAGGTCCGCGCGCGGACGCTGGAGCTCATCGAGCAGAAGATCCAGGGCCAGGAGATCACGGCCGCGCCCGTTGAGGAATCCAAGACCAAGATTATCGACCTCATGGCGGCCCTCAAGGCGTCCATCGAAGCCGATGAGGATGAGCGCAAGCCCGCCACTCGTGCCGGGAAGAAGACGAAGGGTGCCGAAAAGCCAGCTGCGACGAAGCGGTCCACGCAAAAGAAAGCCGCGTCGGGCTGACTCTCCCTCGACCCACGAGGCAATGAAGGGCTTCTCGACCCGTGAGGTCGCGGAGGTCCTGGGCATTCCCAACTCCACAATCCTATCCTGGACGCGGAGCGGCCTGCTCACTCCGGAGCGCGGGCCGAAGGGCGCCTACCTCTTTTCGTTCCAGGACATCGTGCTCCTTCGCGCAGCTAAGGAACTGCTGGACTCTGCGGTTCCGGCGCGCCGCGTACGTTCGGCGCTGGAAGCCCTACGCGAACAGCTTCCGGTGGGCCGGCCCCTGAGCGCGGTGCACATCTCGGCGCTGGGCGACCGGGTCCTCGTGCGGGACGAGGGATCCGTCTGGGAGGCGGACTCCGGCCAGCTCACGATGGACTTCGCGGTTGCCGAGGTCGCGAGGCGCGCGGAGCCTCTCGTGCGCCGGGCGATGGCCGTGCAGTCGGAGGGCGTCGCCATGTCGGCCGACGACTGGTACGACACCGCGCTCGATTTGGAAGCGGTGGCTCCCGATCGCGCGATCGATGCGTACAAGGAGGCTCTGACCCGTGAGCCCGATCACGGGGACGCCAATGTGAACCTTGGACGCCTCTTACATGAGCAGGGCGATCTCGCTGGGGCCGAACAGCACTACCGGACTGCGTCGGCCGCCGATCTGGAGGGCGGGCGGGCGCGCTACAACCTCGGCGTTGTGCTAGAGGATCAGGGTCGCTCCGAAGAAGCCGTGGAGGCCTACGAAAACGCCTTGGCGGTCGATGAGGATCTCGCCGCCGCGCACTTCAACTTGTCGCGTCTGTACGAGGCTCTCGGCGAGCAGACGAAGGCGCTGAACCATCTCGCGGCGTACAAGCGGGCCTTGGAACACATGGATCTCGAGCCCTGAAGGGCTACTCCGCCTTCGCCCGCCTCGCCGCCATGACCTTCTCGGCAGGACCCATGTAGCCCAGTTGTTTCAGCTGCGCCCCCAACGCGCCCATGTGGTATCCCTCGTGCCACCCGAAGAAGACCACCTGGTCCCTCAACGACCGCTCTTCGTGAGCGCCGTCCGCGATCCGGGCGAAATCCGCGTCGTTCTTCGACGCCATGACCTCCGCGAAGTCCGCCGCCATGACATCCCAGGCCGCCTGCAGCTCGGCTACCGACGGATAGTCCTTCCCGTCGGTGGCGTCCGCGCTGGCGAAGCGCTCGGCCCACGGGTTGTCGCGTTCCACCCCGAGCAGCTTCATCACGTGAAGCCGGTAGTGGAGCAGATGACCCACAGTCCAGGCGATGGACGGTCCTTCGTCGCCCCGCGCGCGCTTGCGAGCATCCACGTCGGTGAGGTCCTCCAGCACCATCGGAATGAGATAGTCCGTCATCCCGAAGGTGCCCATGAGTGTCTCGGCGGTGTTGCTCATGGCACGCTTACCGAGCCTTCGATGCCGTCTCGGCCTATCAGCTTCTTCACCTGTGGCGCCAAGGCGAGGGCAATGAGGGCGACGACTCCAGTGGTCACTGCGACGGACCTGAAGAGTGCGTCGGGCGCCATCGATTCCAGTCGGCCGCCCACGAGGCCAGCGAAGAGATTTCCGAGCGCCGCGCCCACGAACCAGATGCCCATCATCTGACCGACCCGGTTCTTCGGAGACAGCTTGGTGATCGCCGACAACCCGATTGGGGAGATGCAGAGCTCTCCGACCGTGAATAGGAAGTAGGTCACCACGAGCCAGGCAGGCGAGACGAGGTTGTCGGGTGCTGCGTTCGCGGCGCCCCACGAGAGGACGAAGAAGCCGACCGCGAGACCGGTAAGACCGAGGCCGGCCTTCATGGGAATCGAGGGATCCGCGTTGCGCTTCTCCAGCCAGACCCACAGGGACCCGAAAACCGGAGCCATCAAAATGATCCAGATCGGGTTCACGGACTGCAGCCAAGACGCGGGCCACTCCTGTCCGAGAAACACGCGATCCGTCAGGTCCCGCGCGAAGATGTTCATCGACGTGCCCGCCTGCTCAAAGCCCGACCAGAAGATCGCGATCAAAAGGAAGAGCCAGAAAATGACCCCCATCCGCTTGTTCTCTTCGACGGTGTGTCCGCCGAGGGTCCATATGTAGACGAAGTACAGCGCGACAATGACGAGTACGCTGTACCCCATCACGGTTGCGATCTGGGTCAGCGTAAACGGCAGGACCCCGATCGCAACCAGGTAGCTAAAGCCCGCGACACCGGCCAGGACGGCGAAGAACGAGCCGAAGAACTTACGCGACTTTGCGGCGATTACCTCGGCAGAGTCATCGCTCTGGAGGAGGCCGATGTCCCCCAGGTACTTGGCACCCGCCCGGAACTGGATCAATCCAATGACCATACCCACGCCGGCGGCGCCGAAACCCCAGTGCCAGTTGTTACCCTCGCCGAGGAAGCCGGTGATGAGCGGCCCGAGGAAGGCACCCAGGTTGATGCCCATGTAGAAGACAGAAAAGCCAGCGTCCCGGCGAGCGCCTCCCTCGGGATAGAGCTCACCCACGACGGTGCTGATGTTCGGCTTGAGCAGCCCTGTGCCGAATGTGATCAGGACCATGCCGAGGAAGAACGTCCATGTGTTCGGGACGGCCATCGTGAAGTGACCCGCCGCAATGATCCACCCGCCGACCCAGACGGCCTTCCGTTGTCCCCACAGGTTGTCCGCCACCCAACCGCCCGGAAGCGTCAGGATATAGACGAGGGCCGTGTATAGACCGTAGATGGCACCGGCGGTTGCCACGTCGAGGCCCAAGCCGGGATTCGCGCCGATGGTCTCGGTCGTCATGTAGAGCGTCAGCAGCGCCCTCATGCCGTAGTACGAGAAACGCTCCCACATCTCGGTGGCGAACAGGGTCGCCAACCCGCGAGGATGACCGAAGAACGTCGCCTCGGTTGGTGAACTATTCTGCGCAGTCGCTGTCACGGTCTGGTCGAGCCTCTTGTGTGGGGGCGCCTCACGCTACTGGCCGCTGGTCTGCCAGGAGTAGTTGAGCTGTTCGATCCGCGCCGGGGAACCGGTGAACAAGCCCTCCGGATAGGTCCGGTACTGCGCCATCTCGCGGTAGATCTCGTCGGCCTGGTACAGATTCATGCCCATGCCGGCGAGGTACTGCAGGCGCAGGTTGCGATCCCGGTTGATCTGCGCGTCGGCGAGCCACGGGTCGATCTCTGGCTTCTTCGCGGCGAACGTGGCCATGAGCTGCGCCGCGGAGTAGAAGCCCACCTGGGCAAGCGACTGGACGACGGGGGCAAACTCGGGCGAATTCAGCTTCTCGTCGATCGCGTCGAGGTCGATCGGAGCCGGGTCCACCTGGCCAACCAGAACGACATCGTACCCCTGCCCGTAGGCGAGATTGGCGAAGACCATCCCTTCCGGGAACACCTCCAGGAACGTGGCCACCTCGCTCTTCACGGCCTCGGTCGTGCTCTCGTACAGCTGAACGAAGACGGTGACTACACCGCCGGGGTTCAGGTGCGCACGAGCCTCACGCCAGAACTCCACCGTGTAGAGGGTCGCGGCGCCCTTCACCCACGGGTCGAAGGGGTCCGAGGTTATGGCGTCGAACATCCGGTCCGTCGTGAGGAGATAGTGTCGCGCGTCGTCGATGACGACGGTGGTCTTGGGGTTGTCGACGACCTCGAAGTTGTGCTCGCCGAACTCCCGTGAGACCACCTCCGGCACGAGGGGTTCGATCTCGACGATGGTCAGCGAATCGACCGTGGGGTCTATGCTCACCGCGCCGGCTGTGACACCGGCTCCACACCCGATGACCATAACCGAGCGAGCCTGTGTGGGGAGCAGAGTCGTAAGGTGCCCGAGCATGCGCTGGAGTCTCATGTCCTGCGGCTCGCTCGAAGCCTGCACCTTACCGGCGTTGTGATAGTTGCGGTCACCGTTGCCCAGCTCCGACACCGCCATCGACGAGTTCATTCCCTCGCCCACGAACACGAAGTCGATGTAGCGCGAGCCGAGGTAGGTGGGAGCGTACCGACCGTATCCTACTAGAAGCGCTGGCACGGCTGGAATCGTGCTGCCGAGCACGAGTGCGGCAACGAGCACGACCGCTCCGCGCACCACCCCGCGAGGTGCAAACCGGACGCGACCGCGCTCTTGGTCCCAGACCACGGCGAGCATCAGAAAGGCCGAAAGCGCGGCGAGCGCGACCATCACGCGCTGGGTCGTCTGCGTGCCGACCCAACCGATCAGGACGATCGAGGACAGGAGCGCCCCGAAAATGGCGCCGACGGTGTTTGCCGCATAAACCCTACCCACCAGGCGCCCGGGGTCCTGGCCTTTCTCGGCCACAGCCGCCAAGGCGAGCGGAAAGCTCGCTCCCCACAACGCGGCGGCCGGGAGCGCCGTAAGTACGGCGCGGAAGAAGTCGAACTGGAAGTTGAACCACGGCGTCGCGATCGACGGATTCACGGGCCAGTTGGGCAGAGCCCCCAGCAGCACGTAGGCAGCCCACGCCAGACCGGCCACGACGAGTAGCTGAGCCCATCCAAGTGCTTGGCGGGCATCTCGAACGTAGCGGGCCATGACCGACCCGACGGCGCTGCCAATGCCAATTCCGAAGAGGAACGAGGCAAGAATGAGCGAGAACGTATACGTGGTGCCACCGAAGTTGAGCGACATGAGGCGGGTCCACACCACCTCGGCTCCCAGCGCCGTCGCTCCTGAGAGCCCGATGGTCACGAGCACGAGCGTTGCACCGGGCGCCATCTTCACGGGCTCACCCAAGCGGTCGCTGTCCGTCCGTTCATACGCCGCCGCGCGAGATAGCGCGAAGCCGGCCAGCGCCACCACGAGGTTGAGCGACACCGCAGCGTACGTTGCGATAGCTACGTCGTGCAAACGCAAAAGGTAGAAGCCCGCCAGCAGGCACCCGGCGACCGCACCGAAGGTGTTTCCACCGTAGAAGAAGCCCAGCCATGAAACTCCAGCCGGCGTCGTCTCGACCCAACGGGAGATCGCGGGTAGGGTCGCACCCATCATGATGGTCGGTGGAAGGAGGAAGAGCGCGCAGAACAGCGCCCGGATGGCGATGCCGACCATTCCCGGTCCGCCGATGGACGTGTAGAGCCCACCGACGTGGGGCAGAAGCCAAAGGACCAGTAGCCCGAACACACCGATACCCGCTTCGAGAGCGGCGTAAACGGCGAGTGGATGTCGGCTGGCGGACACGACACGGGACAAACCGATGCTGCCGATGCACATCCCACCCATGAACGTCGCCAGCAACACGCCGAGAGAGATGGCCGACGACCCCACGATCAGCGAGAGGAGCTGGAACCAGACGATCTCGTAGATGAGGGCCGCGCATCCGCTAGCGACGAACAGGAGCACGAGCCACGGCAGGTGGCGCGCGGCCGGAGGAGTCGACACTGGCGTCGTGGTCGCTGCGGAAGTCATGGTCGCCTTTGCGTGATCAGGGATGCGGGCAACACACGTAGCCCCGCTTCCCGTGGGGGCTCGGGTGGACATGCCACCCGGATAGGTTTTCAATTGAGCGCGCACACGCACGCTACGCGAGAGGTCCGATGAGTGAAATCGTCGATTACTTGATGGCGAACCCGATCTTCCTCGCCCCCATCCTATTGATGGTGGCGATGATGGTGTTCGCACTGCTCAAGAAGCTGCTGAAGGTGGCCGCGATCGTCGCGATCGCCGGGGCCATGTACCTCCTCATGGTGGAGTACTTCGGCGGCGGGCTTTCGTAGGAGTCCGCCTCAAGGGCTCACGTTAGACCCCTGGCGGCCGGAGATCGCTGTCCGGAGCGACGTCGACCGGTCTGCTCTACGCCCTCAGAAGGGTAGCAGGCGCGTGATGTTGAAGCCGAAGCGCCACTCGTCGGGCTCGAAGTTCGACCGCGTCCCGGCCAGGTACTGGGTGGGGTTCATGCGCGCCTGGTTCGTGATGAGCAGCTTGAAGTGGTGTCCTCGCGTCTCGAGCTCCACGCCGAACGTTCCCGCGTCGTTCTCCAGGCCGGCCCTCCCTTCGCTCACGATCCATTCCGCCAAGAAGCTCACAGCGTCGCTCATGTAGAGCTGCCCGTTAAGCCCCAGAATGAAGGCGTTGGCAGCCTCGAAGTCACGAATGCGAGGGTTGCGGAGGTAGGTCGGCACGACCCCCACCGCGAGACGGCCCCCGAGCATGGCGTTCAGGATGAGCTGGGCGTAGAACTGGGATTCGTTGTCCGTCGCACCCTCGATCTCGGTTGGCTCGGTGTTCCAAGCGACGCCGGCCATGGCCGCCACCTCCGTCGGAAGCGCGCCGCCGCCCTCGTACAGTCCGACTTTCGCATTGAGCTCGACGTTGTCCTGGAAGTTGCTTCGGAGCACTCCGAGCATCACCGAACCCGACGGCGCGTAGGTGAGCCCGAGCCTGTTCAGAACAGGGCCGTCGAGTCCCCAAAACGCATCTGTACCGTCCGAGATCGCTCGGTCGAAACGGTGGGAGATCTCAAAAAGCCATGCGCCGGATGGAAGCGTCTCGGCAGTCGGAAGGTTCGCGGCTTGGTGAGAGTGGAAGACGGCCTGAGCAAGGGAATCAGAGGGCGCGCAGGCCAGGGCCACTCCCACGCAGACGAAGAGTCGCTTCATGCGGCGGTCCGGTTGGAGAGATGGGCGGAAGAGGGCCGCCCCGAGCACTGGGCTCGGGGCGACAGTCCTCGAGTTACTGAACCGTGATCGAACCGTCCATACCCGGATGGATCGTGCACGTGTAGTTGATCGTCCCCGCCGTCGCCGGGGCGGCCGTCTGGTACGTGCCCGACGTTTGGTTGGCCGACGACGTCACTGGACCGCCCGAGAACGTAACGTTGTGTGGATTGGTCGTGCCGCTCCACGTCCACGTCACCGTGGCGCCGGGTGACACCTGGATCGCGGCCGGACTGAACGAGTTGTTCTGGACCGTAACGGACGTCGTCACCGTGGGCCCGCCACCACCTCCGCCACCGCCGCCGCCGCCGCCACCGCCGCCACCCGGACTCGTTGAGTCACTGCCGCACGCGGTCAGCGCCGCAAAGAGAAACGCGGCCATCACGGGGGTCCCTCGTCTGACATTGGAGCGCTTCATTTCATTCTCCTGTTGAGTGGCGTTGCATGTTCGGTGAACATATCAAGCTTCATGGAATGATACGCCACGCGTCCCTTCGATGCCACTGGGTCCAGCGCAGTGAGGAACGAGCGCACACGTGCTCCAAGGTCGACCGCACGCCCCTCGGGCTCATCGCTCACCACGAGGACCGAGCCGACCTTGATCGCTACGTACTCGAATCGCGCCTTGGCCGCGGCACGAAACACCGACTCGAACTGGTCGACCTTGGTCACCCGACGACACCCTCCCTCGCCAGGAAGCGATAGCACCAGGCCTCGCCTTCCAGAACCGTCTCGCCGCCCTCTCGCTCCACTTTCACCCGAAGCTGGCACACCGGCTTCGATTCGTGGACGCCGAGCACCTCGGCCGACCCGATGATCGTGTCACCTATGAATACCGGAGCCGTGAACTTCCAGTTCTGGCTCAAGAAGACGGTTCCGGGCCCGGGCAGGTCCTCCGCCACCAACGCATGCAAGACGCCTGTCGTCAGGCCTCCCTGGGCGACAAGCCGACCGAAGGGGGTGCGCGCCGCGAAACTCGCGTCGAAGTGCAGCGGGTTGCGGTCGCCAGAGATCTCGGCGTAGGACGCCACGTGCGCCTTCGTAACCGTCAGCGTGCGAGAGGCAGTCTGGCCGACCTCCAGCTCGAGCTTCATGGCTATCTCCCTGTCTTCTTGCCGGCTGCAGTGGACACTCGGCATCTTCGCGGTCGGAGAATCACAGCACCAGCGCCCGCAGCGCGCGCACACCGGTGACCGTCATGGAATGCTTGAAGTCCTACAACCCCGCGACCGGCGACGAGGTGGGCGAGGTGCCCGTCACTGCAGTGAGCGACATCCCCGCCCATGTAGCCCGCGCGCGCGCCGCCCAACCGGCCTGGGAAGCGTTGGGCCTCCAGGGTCGCGCGGACGTGCTCCGGAAGGCGATTCCGATCTTCGCGGACCGAGCCGAACAACACGGCAAGCTCATCACCGCCGAAATGGGAAAGCCCATCAAGGAAGGTATCGGCGAGGCGAAATCGCTCGCCGGTGACCTGACCGACGAGCTCGACGAGATGGTCGAGGCGCTCACGCCGGAAGTCGTCGAGGACAAGAGGGCTCGGTCGACCATCTACCATGACGCACTGGGTGTCGTCGGCGCGATTACCCCGTGGAACTTCCCGATGTCGATGCCCAGCTGGATGCTGGTCCCGTCGCTGGCCGCGGGCAACACGGTCGTGTTCAAGCCATCGGAGGAGACCCCGCTTTGCGGCCAGGCCTACGCCGATGTCCTGAACGAGGTCCTGCCTGACGACGTGCTCATCGTCGTGCACGGAGCGGACGACCAGGGAAAGGCGATCGTGAAATCAGACGTCGACATGATCGCGTTCACCGGCTCACGCGAAGCAGGCAAGCACATCATGCGCGAAGCCAGCGGGTCGCTTAAGCGGCTCGTGTTGGAGCTGGGCGGCAAGGACCCGATGATCGTTCTGGAGGACGCCGACTTGGAAAAGGCTGCCAAGTTCGCGGCGGTCAACTCGTTCCGTAACGCCGGCCAAGTCTGCGTCTCAACGGAACGCATCTTCGTGCTCGAGTCCGTTGCCGACCAATTCGAGAAGGCCCTCGCCGGAATCGCTGGCGCGATGAAGGTCGGCAACGGAGCCGACGGGCCCGACGTCGGTCCGATGGTCAGCCCGCGGCAACGGGACCACGTGTTGGCGCAGGTCGATGCGGCCGTCGCCTCCGGGGCGAAGGTCGTGGCGGGCGGCAGCGGCCACCATGACAACTTCGTGACGCCGACCGTGCTCGTCGGGGTGACCGACGATATGGACATCGCGTCGGCAGAAACCTTCGGGCCAGTAGCCTGCGTGACGCGCGTCTCGTCGGTGGACGAGGCGGTGGAACGTGCGAACCACACCCGCTTCGGTCTCGGGGCTGTCGTTTTCGGTGGAGATGAGCAGAAGACCGACGCAGTGGCACGCCGCCTCACCGCGGGAATGATCGGTGTGAACCGGCCGATCAACGGGGCTGCCGGAACTCCCTGGGTCGGCGCCCGCGAGAGCGGCTTCGGCTTTCACAAGTCCAAGGATGGCCACCGGCAGTTCACGCAGACACGCGTGGTGACCCGCTCCCGCTAGAGGATCAGCGGCCGGCGTCGTTCAGCTGCCTGAGAAACGCCCCGATCTGACGCCGGACGTCCTCCGTGGTCTCCGGTGACACGATGGCCCCGGCGACAACGTGCTGCTCAGGGTCGCCGGAACCATCCACGACGTACCACGTCGTCGACTCCGGTCCGATGCGCGCCATGACGCGCTCGGTCTCGCTTGGATCTACGACCAGGTCATTGGGCGAATACACCACCAGGACCGGAGCGCGCACTGCGCCGCGCGGCAGCGAACGGACCTGCTGGACCAGACCCGCCATAGGCAGGAGCGCTTCCACCGGGTAGCAGGTGGTCCAATGCCTGGCGTGCTGGGAATTGACGGGCTCGAAGCAACGCTCTGCACCAACGACCGTCCGCGCGATGGCCCCACCCCACGGCCACACCAGCAACCCAGCAGCCGGGTCCCGCAGGCCCAAGTTTGGGGACACCAGCACGACCGCGGCGATGCGCTCGCGAGCTTCTTCGCGCGAGGCCGCCCACAGGGCGAGCGTACCACCGGTCGAGGTTCCTACGAGCACGACGCGCTCCCCAATGAACCCGCCGATCGTGACTGCCTCGGCCGCATCGTCGAGCCAGGCTTCGACTGTCGCCTCGCCCATCGCCGGTCCGTCGCGGCCGTGCCCGGCGAGCCTTGCGAAGTAGATGTTGGCTCCGAGGTCTCGCGAGAGCTCCGAGATCAGGGGTTCCACCTCGTGCCGGTCTGCCGAAAACCCGTGCAGATAGACCAGGGCGAACGGCGTGACGGAGGGAGCGTCGGGGTCCAACCACACGACCGACTTCTCGTCGCCGGGGCGGAGGTTTGCCACGTTCGCCTCGCGGCTCTGCAGGTACGAATCGATGTCCACCGGGAGTGTCGGCTCATTCCATCGTTCGTCGACACTGACGCGGGGTCCGAGCGCGAGAACAAGGCCAATCGACGCCGTCACGCCGGCCGTCCCGATCCAGAATCTGTTCACTCGTGGCAACACGGCAGCGGCGGCTCGGGAGGAACGGTCTTACGAGGGTGCTGTAGGATCAGCAATCCACGGTACTCGGCGGTCCTTGATGCGAACAGGGACGCCTCTCTGGCGGGCTTTCAAGATCCCAGCCAGGTTGTCAGCCGCAGCGATCACTTTTCAGCGTATTGGAGCACGATGATGGGACTCTTCCCGATTCGGCGGGGCGCTTTAGTCCTGGCCACCGCTCTGGCCTTCCCCATTGCCGCTCAGGCACAGCACGGAGCCGAGGACGGCGAGTGGAGGGTCTACGGTGGTGACCCGGGGCACACCCGGTACTCCGCCCTCGACCAGATCAACGCGTCGAACGTGGCGGACCTGGAAGTCGCGTGGCGCTGGACGGGTCGCAACTTCGGCCCCAATCCGTTCGCGGCAAACCAGACGACGCCCTTGATGATTGACGGGATGCTGTACGCCACCGTCGGCATGCGCCGCGCAGTGGTCGCGATCGATCCTGCCACGGGTGAGACGATCTGGACGTGGACGATGGACGAGGGAGAGCGACTGAGCGAAGCGCCCCGAGCGAATTCGGGGCGTGGCGTCGCGTACTGGTCCGACGGCGCTGGAGATGACCGTATCTACGTTATCACGCCGGGCTACCACCTCGCTGCGCTGGATGCCCAGACCGGTCATCCCATTCCGGAGTTCGCCGGAACCGGCGTGCTCGACTTGAACTCCCAGCACCGCACGAGAGACGGGATTCCACTGGTCGGTACGATCGGCGCGAGCTCGCCCGCCGCGGTCGTCGGAAACGTTTTGGTCGTCGGGTCCGCCCACCACGTGGGCATGCGGCCGCCCTCGATGGTGAACACTCCTGGCGACGTTCGGGGCTTCGATGCGCGCACGGGTGAATTGCTGTGGACGTTCCACACGATTCCCGAGCCGGGCGAGCCCGGCCACGAGACGTGGCTCGAGGACTCCTGGTCCTACACCGGCAACGCGGCCGTCTGGGCGCAGATCTCCTGGGACGCAGAGGCGGGCATCGTTTACCTCCCGACCGAGGCGGCAACGGGCGACTACTACGGCGGGCACCGTCCGGGCAACAACCTCTACTCGACCGCGGTCGTCGCGCTCAACGCGAACACCGGCGAGATGATCTGGCACTTCCAGACCATCCACCACGACATCTGGGACTGGGACAACCCTTCGGCGCCGATCCTGGCGGACCTCACCATCGACGGCCGCCAGCGCCAGATCGTCACCCAGCTCTCCAAGCAGGGCTTCGCCTTCGTCTTTGATCGCATGACCGGCGAGCCCATCTGGCCCATCGAAGAGCGCCCGGTCCCACAGACGGACGTTCCCGGCGAATGGACGTCCCCCACGCAGCCCATCCCCACGAGGCCGGCTCCGTTCGAGCGCCAAGGCTTCAGCACCGATGACCTGATCGATTTCACGCCCGAGATCTATCAGCGGGCACTCGAGATCGCCGAGGCGTACCGCTGGGGCCCCGTCTACACGCCTCCTTCGGTGCGTGATGGCCCAGATGGAAAGCAGGGGACTCTGGCCCTGCCGGCCTCTACAGGCGGCGTGAACTGGGAGGGCGGCGCGCTCGATCCCGAGACCGGCTACATCTACATCCCATCGGTCACAGCCCCGTCGTTTCTCTCACTCGTCGAGGGCGGGACCAGTTCGGACATGAACTACATCGCCGGCGGTGGGCGGGGGAACCTCGCGCCCGGCGTCCCGATCGTGAAGCCACCGTGGGGCCGCATCACGGCGATCGACCTCAAGACCGGTGATCACGCCTGGATGGTGCCAAACGGACCGACCCCCGACTACGTGGCCGAACGGCTCGAGCTCGACCCGTCCATGATCCCACAGACGGGGAAGGCCGCCCGGGCCAACATCATGGTCACGAGGTCGCTGCTGTTCTCCGGCGAGAGCGACGGTCCCGCGTTCCGCGCTCTCGACAAGGCCACGGGCCGGACGATCGCCGAGATCGAGCTTCCGGGCGCAACCTCCGGGAATCCAATGACCTTCATGCACCAGGGCCGTCAGTACATCGTTGTAGCGGTCAGCGCGCGCGGTGAAGCTTCGGAGCTGGTCGCCCTCACCTTGCCGGGCAACTAGCCTATGGCATGAACGGCCGGGGTGTCCGAGATTGCGAAGCCCCCCCAAATGCGCACTACGGAGCAGATATGCTGGGTAGGAAGCACGCGCAGGGCAGAGAACACGCGATCGGACACCCCGCCCTCACTGATTCGCAGACGGGCCTAGCGAATCGGCTCCACTTCGAGTTGGTGTACTCCTACCTGTTCGCCGCGGGGAACCGGGGTCTCTCGTTCACTGTCATGCTCCTATCGGTCGGTGGGCCCGATGCCGTTCCCGAATCACGACTGAGGTCGCTGGGCGAGCAGATCCAAAGTACGACGCGCGATTCGGACCTCGTGGCCCACGTGGGGCGGGGCCGCTACGTCGTCCTGCTTCTGGGCACGAACCTTCAGGGCGCCAGGATCGCGGCAGACCGTGTCGAGGTCGCCCTTGCCGGGGACGAGGGAGCGCTGAGCATGGGGCTCGCCGTCTATTCGCCGAACATGCAGGACTCGTCGGACCTTCTGGAAGCCGCCGACAAGGCGCTCCTTACGGCTGAAGCTGCAGGCGGCGGGGTAGAATTCGGCTGAGGTCTGTCAGCTAGCAGTCGACCAACCGGATCTGATCAGGCCGGTTCGGTACGATGCACAGGAATTCGAAGGGCTCTCCGCCCTGGTCGGCGTCATAGCTGTGCGGGACTCCTCCAGGTATGAAGACCACGTCGCCGACCTTCACTTGGTGCACCGCATCACCGATACGAACGCTGGCACTTCCTCGCAGCACATACTGCTCGTGCTCCACCTCGTTGGTATGCATGGGCATGCCGCCACCGGGTTCCATGATGAAGCGTCTCATGGCGAAGTTCGGTCCCTCGTCCGGGCCAATGAGTACCTGGCGTTTGGTGGCGGTGCCGGCCTGAACGTCCTCAGTCGGCAGCGAATCGACGTGTCGTACGGACATCTGACGTCTCCGGGCTCTGGTTACTGACCGAGAAAGATGGAGCCGTGTGCCGACCACGCGACAGACCCTCGCCGGCACTGCATCGAGCAACACGCAAAAGACCCGGCAACGCTCGCGCGCCGCCGGGCCGAAGATGAAGCGCCTGTGACCCTCCCGCCAACAGGACCTTCATCTTTTTCATGCTTGGGCCCGCCGAAAGTCCCTGCCCAGAACTTCCGACGGAACCCGATCGGGCCGGCCCGTGCGCGACAGGTGGAGTGCTTAACCCTGCCGATCCGTGCTCGGCCCTGACAAGTGCAAAGCCAAGCTACCGAGCGCGGTTAGGTGCGACCGTAGGGCACGTTCCGGGCCTACGCGTCGGGAAAATCCCTACAGCGCCGTTGAACGGACCTCAGGGTCTGCGGCGAACCGAGACGCGCAAGGGCGGAGCCAAGGTGTAGTGGAAGCGAAGACGATTCTCGCCCTCCACGACGACGTTCTTCATTTTCTGCTTCGTCTTGGGCCAATCATGCCCTTGATCGTTCTCCACGACGAGGAGCTGCCCCTCAGCCAGCGCCCCCTGAAGCTCCTCGAGCTTCGCCTGGAGTCGCTGCAGCAGCACTTGCTCCGTGTGGTCTTGCACGTCTCCCTCCGCCTCCGCCGTCAACTCGTGCGTCACCACGGTCGCGAAGGAGGCGTCGAAGTCGTCGGCGGGGATCGCCTCTTCGCGGTTGCGGCGGAAGGAGATCTCGTTCAAGGCGAGTGAATCGAAGTTCACGTCAACGCTCTGGTACGATGTGCCGTAGCGGCGAAAGATCATCAGGGCCTCGGTGTGTTCGCGGTTCGTTACGACCCAGGGTCGAGGAGTTCTGCCAGCTCTTCCGGCGAAAGCTCGCTCGCGGAACGGGACCCCATGCCTGTGGGTGAGCGGGACTTCCTCCCGCGTGCGGCGGCCGCACGCTTCTCGGTCTGCGGCACGCCCGCGTAGTCGTACTGCGGTAGATGGGTCCGCTCGACGTGTCGGCTCATATGATGCTCTAAGCTCTTGAGCGCGCCGAGGTCCCCTGCCGTGACGAAGGTCACGGCGGTCCCGTGGGCACCGGCGCGACCCGTCCGCCCGATGCGGTGCACGTAGTCCTCGGGGTCGAGCGGCACATCGTAGTTAACCACATGGCTGATGCCCTCGACGTCCAGGCCACGCTGGGCGAGGTCGGTCGCAACCAGAACGCGCACCTTCCCACTCGCGAATCTCTCGAGCGCGCGGGTACGGTGCTTCATTTGCCTGTCGGAGTGCAGCGCGTCGGCAGTAATGCCCTCTCGCTGTAAGCGGCCTTCGAGCACGTCGGCGGCAGCCTTCGTTCGTGTGAAGATCAGAACTTGCTCCCACCCGGGCTGCATGATGAGCTCCAAAAGGAGGTCGGGCTTCTTGTCCGGCTTCACAGAGTAGAAGAGCTCTTCGATGCCCTCGGCAGTCGTGCCCTGGGGCGCCGCCTCGATCCACAGGGCACCTTCCGTGATGCGCAGCGCGAGATCGTGCACGCCATGCGGCATGGTCGCGCTGAACAGCATCGTCTGCCGGTCTTTCGGCATCCCTCTGATGCATTGCTCGATCTGGGGCCTGAAGCCCATGTCGAGCATACGATCTGCTTCATCGAGGACGAGGTAGCGCGTATTGCTCAGGTCCACCCGCTTGGACTGTGCGTGGTCGATGAAGCGGCCCGGAGTCGCCACGATTACCTCGTAGCCTTCCTCCAATGCCTTGATCTGAGGTCCATACCCGACGCCTCCGAAGATCGCCTGCACCTTCACGCTCGTTCCCTTGGCGAGGGCTTCGGTGTCCTCTGCGACCTGCTGCGCAAGCTCGCGTGTCGGGCAGAGCACGAGCACCTGCAAGCCCTGACCGACTCGGATGCGCTCGAGCGCCGGGATCATGAACGCCGCGGTCTTGCCCGTACCCGTCTGCGCGATCCCGACGACGTCAGTGCCCTCGAGTCCCGCGGGGATCGCTTGGGCCTGAATGGGCGTGGGAACGACCCACCCCAACGCCTCGATTGCAGCGAGGCGCTCGGGTGTGAGTTTCAGATCCTTGAAGCCGACTTGTTCCACTGGGCTCGCACTTCGCGATTAAGGCAGGTAGCGCCCGAAGACCCGGGCGGTAGCCGCAAAAGGTAACGGGCTTCCTTGCCAAGGGTGTAGGTGACGGACAACTTGGCCCGCGTCCCAGAAGAGGTCCGCCTTCCGAACCTCCGGGAGCCTCCCCACCTCCACGAATCCG
Organism: Gemmatimonadota bacterium; assembly: GCA_029863645.1. Taxonomy (GTDB): domain Bacteria; phylum Gemmatimonadota; class Gemmatimonadetes; order Longimicrobiales; family Gaopeijiaceae; genus UBA2982. The sequence continues at coordinate 4,725 of JAOTVA010000020.1, read as the reverse complement.
CCTCATGGCCGACGACGCATCCGGGTCTAACAAAACGCGTGTGCTCTTCGTTTGTCTCGGCAATATCTGTCGGTCCCCTCTCGCCGAGGGCGTCTTCCGGAGCCAGGTCGAGGCGGCGGGCCTGACCGACAAGTTCGAGATCGAATCCGCAGGCACCGGGTCATGGCACGTGGGAGAACGCCCCGACGCCCGCGCGGTGATGGTCGCGCGCGAGCACGGGGTCGAGCTCGACAGCAGGGCTCGCCAGGTCCGCGACGAAGACCTACAGGACTTCGACTATCTCGTCGCGATGGACCGAGAGAACCTCCTCAGCTTGCAGCGCATGGCCGATGCCACGGGCGGGGACGCCGAGATCGTCCTCCTGCGAGCGTACGACCCGGATCCGGAGGGAGAGGAGGTACCCGATCCGTATTATGGAGGCGTCGGCGGCTTCGAGGACGTCTATCAGATTGTCACCCGTTCCTGCGAAGGCCTGCTCGTGCGACTGAGGGCCGTCGCGACGCGCTGACCTCGCTTGCTGCTCCCCGAGGAAGTTCGCGGGAACGTCGAGCGTGCGCTGGCCGACCTTGGCCTCGGTCGCCGCATCGAAACGTCCGTCCCGGTGGCGGGGGGATGCATCAACAGCGGCGCGCGAATCGAGACGGACTCCGGCGAGACCCTGTTCCTCAAGTGGAACCCCTCTTCGCCGCCTGGCATGTTCGAAGCGGAAGCGGAGGGGCTCGCTGCGCTAGCTGAAGCGGATGTCCTGCGCGTGCCGACATCCTTCGCGTGGAGCGACGAGGCCACGGCATCATGGCTTCTCATGGAGTTCATCCCCCAGGGGCCGTCGAACCATGAAGCAGAATCCGCTCTGGGAAGGAGCCTCGCCAAGCTCCATGCACACCGCGGGAATGAACGGTTCGGCTGGGCTCGCGACAACTGGATCGGTTCGCTAAGACAACGCAACACGCTCTCTGAGGACTGGGGCGGGTTCTGGCGCGAACACCGCATCGAGCCACAGGTGGCCCAGGCCCGCCGTGCGGAACTCGTTCGGTATGCGGTCTTCGACGTGCTCCTCGACCTGATCCCCGGCGCGCTCAGCGACGTCGAGCGTCCTCAGCTCGTGCACGGCGACCTGTGGAGCGGGAACCGGTTCGTGAGCGACCACGGCGAGCCTGTGCTGATAGACCCCGCCGTCTACCTTGGACACGGCGAAGTAGATCTCGCGATGAGCGAGCTCTTCGGAGGATTCGGCGAGGACTTCTACGACGCCTACGAGGACGTACAGGCGATCCCGAGCGCATACACTGCTTATCGCCGAGATCTCTACCAGCTCTACTACCTGCTAGTCCACGTCAATTTGTTCGGCGGCGCGTACGAAGCCCCTGCGTTGCGGGCAGCGCGGCGGATCGTGAGCGAGGTCGGTTAACGCATCAGGACGGCGAGGCCGCAGCGACCCCGGCGGCGATGCGTGCGAGAGCCTCCTCGAGCACATCGTCCGATGTCGCGAAGCTCATCCGAACCCAGCGGTCGTCGCCAAAGGCTGCCCCGGGCACGAGCGCCACGCCCTGTTCCTCGAGCAGCTTCGAGCACCAAGCGGTTGCGCCCGTCACCTCGTCGTCGAAGAAGCTGTCGACCCGAAAATAGAGGTAGAAGGCACCTACCGGGTCGACGAACTCGACTCCTGGAAGCAACTCGCGCATGCGGGTCGTCACCAGATCACGGCGGCGCTTGAACGCACGTACCATCTCGGCCACCGCGGCATCCGCGGCTTCGACCTGTGTGTACGCTGCGAGTGACGCCACCTGCGATGGAGTCGTGGGATTCGACGTCATCTGACTCTGAAGCGCGGCGAACTTGTTGGAGAGTTCCCTCGGCGCATAAGTGAAGCCGATCCGCCACCCCGTCATCGCGAAGCACTTGGACGCGCCGTCGATGAGTACGTAGGGGCCCAACGCAGACTCGGGCAAATCCAACAGGCCCGGTGCCGCGACGCCCTCGGACCCGTAGTAGATGGACCGATAGATCTCGTCACTCAAGATCCAGACGTCGCGCTCCTTCGCCCACGCGACGATCGCCGCGAGCTCGGCGGACGTGTAGACGGCACCTGTCGGGTTGGATGGGCTGTTCAGGACGACGCCGCGCGTGCGGCCGGTCGAAGCTGCCTCGAGCTCGGCCGGCCCGACCTTGAAGTCGTTCGTTGCGTCCCCTTCCACGACGACGGGCTCCGCACGCGCCAGGGACACCAGAGCCGGGTAGGTCGTCCAGTATGGCGAGAGGATCAAGACTTCGTCGCCCGGGCCGAACAAGGTGAAGATCGCGTTGAAGAGCGCTTGCTTAGCACCCGCTGTCACGACGACGCCTTCCCAATCGATCTCTCGCCCGGCCCGCTCGGCCAAACGCGCCGCGATCGCCTTACGGAGCTGTGGCGTGCCGGCCGGAGGCGTATAACGCGTCGCTCCCGCTTTGATGCCGTCGATGGCCGCGTCGCAGACGAAGCCGGGGGTGTCGAAGTCGGGCTCGCCGGCGCTCAAGTTCAGGATGTCCCGCCCTTCGCTGGCGAGCCGCTTGGCGAGCGAGCTCACCGCCATGGTCGCCGAGGGCTTGAGCGTGCTGACGTTCTCGCTGAGGTGCATCGAATCTCTCCGGTGGTTTCAGGCGGGACGAATATGGCGCCAGGGGGGTCGTCGAGGAAGCGGACTCGAGCGTACCTTCGGACCATGCCGCCTACCAGCATTCGCGTCTATTTCGACTTCGTCGATCCGCTTTCCTACGTCGCATCGCACGCGTTCGAACGTCATGGCGGCGCGCAGGGAGTGGAGTGGATGGGCTTCGAGCTCCGCCCCCCTCCGCTGCCGCTGACGGAGACCGCTGACCCTCTTTGGGCCGAGCGATGGAAGCAGGCGCATGCTTGGGCCAGTGCTCTTCACCTGCCCGTACAAGCACCGCGGCTCGTCCCTTGGACACGGAAGGCCCATGAGCTGCACGTCTTGGCCGGGCAGAAGGGCGTCGCCCGCAAGGTTCGCACGGCCGTGCTGGAGGCCTACTTCGTCCACCGGCTGGACATCGGCCGAGTGGACGTCCTCGTACAGATCGGCGCCTCAGCCGGCCTCGACAGCATCGAGACCAAGGCGGTTCTCGACGTGGACCGCCATGAGGTGGACATCGCCACCTCGCGCGATGAGGCACGTGCCCTCGGTGTGACCGACGTACCAACACTGGCGGTCGACGGCAGACTGTTGGAGGCCTTCCCAGACCCCACTGGCATCGGCACCTTACTGCCCCACTCGTAGCGATCTGACTCACACATCACCGCATTGGCGTTATGGCCGGGTATCAGAGAAAGACGGCGCTCTCGCCCCCCGAGGTGCTCGAGCATGCGGAGCGACTGCTCCCTGAGACCGTGGGCCTCCGCCGTACCAGCCAGACCGCGCACGGTGCAACCTTCGACGGAGAAGAAGGCACGGTCACGCTGTCGACACACAGTCACGGCCCCTATACGAACGTCGTCGCGAACACCGACCGACTCCGCACGTCCCGGCTCGACTACGAAATTCAGCGCTTCTTGAATCGGCTTCCGTACGAGCCCGGCGACGCCGGCGGTCCGGGCTCCGGTGAGCCCACCTGAGCGGCGCCAGCTTGGACTCCTTCGAAGAGCTAGGTGTCGCGCCGGAGCTCGTAGAGGCTCTGGCGGCCGAAGGCATCGAGCGACCCACACCGCTCCAGGAAGACGCAATCCCGCTTTTGCGCCAGGGGAACAACCTGGTCATGACGGCGGGACCCGGAAGCGGCGTGATGGTCTGCTGGGCCCTGCCGCTCTTAGAGCGAGTCGTCGAGGACCTCGACGCCCCGCAGCTCCTGGTGCTTACGTCCACGCCCGAGGTGGCGGACCGGCTCGGCGAGTCATTGGCTCGGCTCGCATCAGCTTCGGGAATCTCCGTTGCTGCCTTGGGATCGCCTTGGAGCCTTCCCGGATACGCCAAAGTCGTCCTGGGCACGCCGGCGGATGTGCTCGCGGCAACCGCTGCGGGTGACGTCTCCCTCACCGACGTGAGCGCGCTGGTGCTGGACCAGGCTCAGGCGATCGAGAGTCTGGTCGGACTCGAAGACGTCGAGCGGGTGATCGACTACCTCGCCCCAGACGCCCAACGCGTCCTCAGTGCACTGCCTCTGACCGATACCGTGTCGGATCTGGTGGAACGCCACGTTCGTCGCACGCTCATCGTGCCTGCGCCGGACGCCGACAAGCCGCCCAAACGAGGGGGCATCCGGTTCCGGATCACCCCCGAGCCTCGGGAGGCAGCCGCGCTGGCGATGTGTGCCGAGCTGCTTCCCGACGACGCTCGACACCTCCTCTTCTTCTGTCGAAGCGACGACCGCGCCGCCGACCTCGGCGACTACCTCACCCTTCACGGCTACATGGCCGGTGCGCCGGGTGATCTGGAGACGCCGGTCTGGCTCGGCGTGGATGCGCTTTCGGCACGGACGGACGTGAAAGGGATCGAAGGCGTCGTGGTCATAAGCTGCGACGTACCGGCCGACCCGGACACACTCGACCGCCGGCACGGCATCGGACCGGGTGGCGTCGTGCTCGTCGTGCCCCGAGAACTCGCACACTTGAAGAGCCTCGGCCGGCAGACTGGATACGAAACCGTCCCGTTTCCGCCACCCGCGGCCGGCCCGCCTACCTCAGTCGTACAGCTCAGGGCGACGCTCGAGCACGCGCTTGAGACCGAGGACAGCGCG
>JAOTVA010000019.1 GCA_029863645.1 Gemmatimonadota bacterium | reverse complement strand
CACGGCGCGTCGCTCGAAGGCATCGAGGGCCACATAGAGTTCCGCGAGGTCTCGTTTACCTACCCGGGCACGCAGCGGCCCGTGTTGCGGAGCGCCTCGTTCACCGTAGAGCCCGGGCAAACGGTGGCCGTGGTCGGTCCGACGGGGTCGGGGAAGAGCACCCTCATCGCCCTGCTCGCAAGGCTCTACGATCCGAGCGAGGGCGAGATCCTCTTAGACGGGATGCCGCTCACATCGATCGAGCCTTCGGAGCTCCGATCGCGTATCGGAGTGGTGCCTCAAGATTCGTTTCTCTTCTCCGATACCATCGCTGGCAATATCGCGCTCGGCCTCGATGAGCCACCAACAACCACCGACGGCGCACCGCGACCCGCCGTGCGACGAGCGGCCGAGATCGCCCAACTGCATGAGCAGATCCTCGGCTTTCCCAAGCAGTACGACACCATGCTCGGCGAGCGTGGCATCAACCTATCTGGCGGGCAGAAGCAGCGCGCGACGCTGGCTCGCGCGCTCGCGCGCGAGCCGCTCGTCCTCGTCCTCGACGACGCGCTCAGTGCTGTCGACACACACACGGAAGCCGCGATCCTGGCGGACCTGCGCTCGGCCCTGCGCGCATGTACGTCGTTCATCATCAGCCACCGGGTCTCGGCAGTGATGCACGCCGATCAGATCCTCGTCTTGGAAGACGGCGAGATCGTGGAGCGAGGACGGCACGCGCAACTCATCTCGGCGGGTGGAACCTATGCTCGGCTGCTCCGTCGACAGATGCTCGAGGAAGGGTTGGAGGTCGCAGTCTAGCCGGTGCGAAGTCGAGATCGTGGTCCTCGGGTTCGACGCTAGCTGACAAAAAGACCATCCGGGCGGGCCGCTGGATGGGCCCGCCCAGATGGGGTCGCACGAAACGTGGCTAGGGTAAGCGCTTAGGGACGAATGCCGATGGCAGCTAGGCCGGCGCGGACTGCCTGAGCATCCTGTGCGCCCGTGGCCCCACTCGACGACATGGCGCCCACGATCTGCCCACCCATGCTGATCGGGTAGCCCCCCTCGAAGGTCACGCCGTTGGGCACTTCCGCGACACGCCCGGCAGCTAACGCCTGGCCGTAGTCACCCGTCGCCATGCCACTCGCCAGTGCGGTCATGACCTTCCGTGTCGCGATCTCGTGCGTGCGCGGGCTCGCGCCCTGCATGCGCCTCACGTAGATCGGCACGCCATCGGCGTCCGCGATAAGGATCGTGAGATTCCAGCCGTTGCTTTGCGCTTCGGCCTGGGCGGCGTTCATCGCGGTTTGCGCCTGCTCGAACGTGATGCCCTGCTGGGCGGCGGCCGGCGCCGCAACGAGTGCAAAGGACAGGAGGGACAGGAGGGTTCTGACAGATAGGACGGACTTCATCGATTTCTCTCGGCTTGGGTCATGAGTCGGATCGTGGGTGGGCGCACCCGGGGCGCTCCCTAAGTCAGGACACCCGATCGGCGGCGGACGTTCCGGACGATGTCGCCCGCCCCGTCGCCGCCGTATTCTCCATCGGACCCCTCGAGAGCAGGAAAGACTCCCGTGAAGCCCTCTCAAGTGACCCGACACCTTGCCTGCGTTCTCGGCATGATCCTGTTGAACGCCAGCCTCCTTGGTGCGCAGGACCTCGTGGCCGACCCCGAGGGCTTCATCATTGCCAGCCCGGCCGACCTCGTGCCGCCGGATGGCGGACGGCGGACCACGGTCTTGGGCGATCCGAATGAGCCTGGCATGTACGTCATTCGGCTCACGTTCGAGCCCGGGCAAGGAAGCCGTCCACACTACCACAGCCAGGCTCGTTACATCACGGTGATCGAGGGAACGTGGTGGGTGTCGTCGGGCGCGCGCGCCGACGTGTACGACCCAGACAGCATGCGGGCGGTCGAGGCCGGCGGCTTCCTATTCCAGCCGCCGGACGGGCACCACTACGACATGGCCAAAGACGAGCCCGTGACCGTGCAGATCATGGGGCTCGGGCCGGTGCAGACCACGTCCATCCCACAGGACTCGAACTAGCACCACCAGCACCAGTGGTACGGTGGACGGTAGTACGTGATCAGCCGGCCGCACACGATGACGCCAACCCAACAGGCCAACGAGACGGCCGCGGCGACCTTCGCCGAGCGCGGGGCGTGAGCGTCGCCCCGGCTCGTTCTGACCTTCGCGAAAACGAAGCGGTAGAAGAACAGCACGTTCAGTCCAGCTACCGCCATGAGCGAGAGCTTGATCTGAAAGGCCGGGTTGAAGAGGTACTGGTCGGGCGCGCTCGTCACGAAGAGGAAGCCAGTCGTGCCGTTGAGCACGTATCCACCGACACCCCAGGGGATCATGCGGTGCAGCGCGCCCATCGGAATGCCCCTCGCCACCCCGAGAATCCGTAGGTCGAAGAGGCCCACGGCGCCGATCAACATCGACAGACCGAGGAAATGAAGAGACTCGACGGTCGGCCATCCCCACGCCGAATTCATGAGCGCGTGGATGCCGGCTCGGCGACCGATCTCGAAGAGGGCGTCTGTCATGGCTTCAGTATGGGTCCGTCGCCATCAGCACGTTGTACGTGTAGGCGAGAAACCGTCCCGCGGTGATCGTGGCGATCCAAAGGGCGACGGACAGCGCGGCCAGACCCCTCGTTCCTCCCGGTAGGGGCCCTACGTCGTACTTCGAATCCCTGAGGAGCGCCTTGGACAGCACGCCCCCGACGAGCAGAGCTGCGGAGGCCGCGAGCAACTTCCCGTAGAACACGGGATTGGTGAGTGCCTTCGCTGGATACGCGACCAGCAGCAGCGCACCCGAAATGATGACAACGGCCAACGCACCCGACGCGACGGGCCGGAAGCGGCGGAAGAGTGAAAGGGGTACGCCCGGGGCGACTCCCAGGATGCGGAGGTCGGTCGCGACATGCACGCCGACTAGGAATCCCATACCGAGGGCGTGAAGAATCAGGCTACCGAAGAAGGCGACGCCCGATTCGCGCATCCAGATGCTGAAGCCTGTGCTCTCGAGCCAGGCGAGGTATTCCATGGCGCTTCAGATAGTGCTTGGACCCGGGGGGCGCCATCGCAACGGGACTCCAGCTAACTCTTGGGCCCGGCGTCTGACGGGGTAGATTCGAGAACACCGCGAAGTGTAGATGCGAGGAGTGGAACAGATGGGTGATGTGTTACCGGAGCTCACCGACCGGCTCAGGGACTTCATTGGGTCGCAGTCCGTCTTCTTCGTGGCGAGCGCTCCACTCGCCGCGGACGGACACGTGAATCTCTCCCCGAAGGGACTCGACACGTTTCGCATTCTGGACGACAAGCGGGTCGCGTACCTCGACCTCACGGGAAGCGGCAACGAGACCTCCGCCCACATGAGCGACAACGGCCGGATCACCTTGATGTTTTGCGCGTTCGATGGGCCTCCGACGATCCTCAGACTGTTCGGCCGCGGTCGGGTCGTCTTACCGGACACGCCCGAGTGGGAAGAGTTGATTCCGTCCTTCGAGGAGATGCTAGGAGCGCGCCAGCTCATCGTCGCGGAGATTCACCGCATCCAGAAGTCGTGTGGGTACGCGGTGCCGCGGCTCGGAGGCGCTGAGGAGAGGGACCAACTGACACGCTGGGCGGAAGCCAAGGGAGAGGATGGGCTCCACGCTTACCGCCTCGAGAAGAACACGCGCAGCATCGACGGCATCGCAGTGGAAGTCGCCGGCTCACCTCAGACCGACTAGCGCGGAGGATCTCGATGCGTCGATCGATTCGAATCTGCGTTCTCACGGGGATCGCTCTGGGCGGTGCCCTCCTCATGCCGATCGATGGGGCAGGCTCCCAGCTCCAGGACCAGACGCAGGTCGTGCCAACCAATGACCTGCCGAATCCGTATGCTCGCATGGAGCCTTGGGGAGCCGTGCCCACCGGGCCGTACGCACAGCGCACCGCATTCATCGGCGCGGAAGAAGGGCCGGACGGCAATATCTATTTGCTGAATCGCTGCGTCGCCAACTCGTGCGCCGGCAGGCCCGAGTCCCCGGTACTGAAGTTCGATCCCTCAGGGCGACTCTTGGGCAGCTGGGGAGCGGGGATGTTTTCGTTCCCGCACGGTTTCGCGACGGATGCTGAGGGCAACGTTTGGGCCTCCGACCAGCGCGGCCACCAGGTCTTCAAATGGTCGCCAAACGGCCGGCTTCTCATGACGATCGGAGAGCGAGGCGAGGGGGGTGATCCCCCTCAGCGACTCAATGAGCCGACTGACGTGGCCATCGCACCGAACGGCGACATCTTCATCACCGAGGGGCACAGCTTCGCCGCCGGGGTGAACCGGGTCTCGAAGTTCCGCGCTGACGGCACATTCCTCATGTCGTTCGGCACGACCGGTTCAGGGCCGGGTCAGTTCAACGTCCCACACACGGTCGCGCTGGACTCCCGTGGCCGCGTCTTCGTGGGAGATCGCGGCAACAATCGCATACAACTGTTCGACCAGGAGGGGCGATTCCTCGAGGTTTGGTACCAGTTCGGTCGCCCCAGCGGCATTGCGATCACGCCGGACGATCGGATCTACGTCGCGGACTCGGAGTCGTACGGCACCGACAATCCGGGGTGGAAGAAGGGCATCAGAGTGGGCAGCGCGCGCGACGGGTCGGTGGAGTATCTCATCGAAGACATCGAGTCCACGGCGATGGAGCACAGCGGAGCCGAGGGCGTCGGCGTGGATGCCAGAGGCAACGTCTACGGTGCCGTGGTGCGGAGGCGAATGCTCGAGCGCCATGAACCCGTGGCTGATCCGAACCGAGGCGTGGCGAACGCAGAGGCCGCCGCAGTCGATGCGCACGTGGGACACACAGCCACATCATTCGGCCAAACGCCCGGCAGTAGAGGGCTCGTTGCGACCGCGACGACAGACGCCGGCACTGGCGTGCTCCACGCGAACTTCGCGGCAGGTGATCTCAGCGACCTGGGCTCGATGCAAGGACACGCAGCTCACGTCCTCCATACGCTGATGCCGGAACCAGGAGTGTCGGGGCCGGGCACCGGCTACGGATTGCTGCGCACGCTTGGAGAAATCGGTCTGCATGTCGACCTGGCTGCCCGCGTCCCGGAGGCTTCAGCGAGCCTCCGGACGCACGTCCAGCACATCAGGGCGATCACCCGTAGCGTGGCCCGCAGGACCGCCGCAGCCGCGGCGGTCGCGCGCGACCTGCAGGAAGCGACCTCCATACGAGTAGCGGCACCGCTCGTGGCCCGATTGCGCCTCCTGATGTACCAAATCGCCGAAGGCGGGGACCAGGACGGATCAGGCGACCTATCCCTGGAGGCGGAAGCCGGCCTCCAACAGCTCGAGGCGCACGTCTATCTGATGCTCGAGGGCGAAGGGCTACCTCGGATCATCCAGTAGATCGTTGTGGCCGGCCCTGCTATCAGGGAGCCGGACTCCTCAGGACCACGTCGGCCAGGCCGGCGGGAGTCTGCGTCTTCAGCTGAATCAGGCGCGGACGAATCATCTCCATGTCGTGCCGACATACGCCGGCCTTCTCGATGAGCTCGATCTCGCACACGTTGCAGCGGACGCATTCCTTGAAGTCGATTTCCGGGCCCTCGATTGCGCCGGTCGGGCATTTCTGCTCGCACACCTTGCAATAGTCACACTGCTCGACGCGTCGGATGCGGTTGATCGAGAAGATGGATCCGACCGCAAGGGCCGCACCGAGCGGGCAGGCGTACCGGCAGTAAAAGCGCGGCACGACAGCGGACGCCAAGAGAATCGCGCCGGCGATGGTCCACAGGAGCGCGGTCGAGCCGGCGGTGAACACGGTTCCGAACGGCTCGAACCACTGGTAGAGGCTCGCCTCGCTGCCGGCGAGCGCCGGCACCACGATGATCGCCAGAATACCGTACTTCGCCTTGAGCGCGACGCGGTGGACGTTCTTTGGAAGGGCGCGCTGAAACCTCTTGGGCACGACCGCGTCGATGAAGTCCTGCAGCGCACCGAACGGACAGAGATACCCGCAGAAGACCCTGCCCCAGAACAGAACGGTCAGCAGCGTGAAGGCTACCATCAACAGCAGCGGTAGGTCACCCAAGATGACCGACGGTCCGACCCAGATCGTGGCCGTGATGTGCGAGACAGAGAGGAAGCCGCCGTCCACATAGCCCAGCACCGCGAGCGTGGTCGCTAACGAGACCCACCGGATGGCCGTGCGCTTTGTGAAGAAGGCGAGCGTCGCCAACGCGAGCGTGAGCGCGATCCATCCGACGCGAGTCCAGGATGCATCATAAAGCGTGCGCTCGATCCAGGATGGCTCCTGCTCGTCCACGAGGTCGAGCAGGTTGAGCTGCGCGAGTGTGGCCCTGACTTCGGGCGGGGGTGCGGCCGCCACGGTAGCGGCTGTGGGCTGGTTCGCGGGACTCGCTGCCGGTTCAGCCGAGGTCGCTACGTTCACGGACGCAGGCTCTGCGGCAGCAGCGCTGGTGGCGGTCGCCCGGACCGTAGGCGCCGCGGCTCCCACCGAAGGCGCGGCGGCAGCGACCATAGCCGCCTTCGCTCTTTGCGACGTGTAGGCGACGGAGTAAGAACCGACGCCGGGCCCAGCGTCGAAACTGAACGTCATGGGCCGCGCGATGTCCACGTCGTCGTCGTCGAGCATGATCACGCCAACCAGCGACGTCTCCCCCTGGAGCATGCCCTCCCACGGAGCGCCCAACATCGCGACGTCCTCGGAGGCGATAGCCAGGGTCCGCCCATCTTGCTGGATGGACCATCCCTGCTCGGTCTCGAGGCGCGGTCGCAACCCGTCGACCACGTAGAGCATCAGGTGGTCCGCTGCGCCCCGTTCCTCGACGGCGCGTAGCGCGTATCCGTAGAGGTCGCCGACGAGGTATTCCGCGAGCTCTGCGGACTCGAGGTGGAGGACCGACACGCCGAGAGGTGTATCCCGGTCCGGGTCGGTCACCTCGAAGCGCTCTGCCACGCCCATCGCCCGCATCTCGAACCAGGACAGAGAAGTCACGTTCTCGATCGGCCCTGGCGGAGGCTCGGGCACCCTCATGTACTCCGCCGCAACCTGACGCGCCGCCTGCCGAATGCTTCGCGTCATCGCTCTCACGCTGATCGTCACGCGAGACATTCCGTCGATGTCTTCGCGAACCCGGAAGGCGTCACCCACCGACTTGCCAGCGAACTGCTCCTGGAAGCCCGGCGTGCGGAGGAAATCCCCACGAGTCCTCATGTATGTCTCGTGATAGTCCGTCACACGAACGCCCGTGAGCGTCCCGTCCTCTGTCATTCCCACGACCGTCTCGATGGGGCCGGAATACCCGTAGACCTCAGGGGGCAGGTCGGAGGTCAGGAAGACCAGGCCGAGTAGTTCGTCCCCCCGGTAGGCGCGTCGTACGGGCGGCGTTCCTGTGGCGTCCTCGAAGCGTTCGGCTCCAGGCACAATCTCCCGGAGGTACGACATCCGTACGCGATCGACGCCCTGCGCTTCAGCGGGGACGGCAAACAGCGAAAGCGCCAGGAGACCCAGGAGGGCCGTGCCAAGACGGTGAGGCATCCGCATACTCGGTAGGAGTCGCGCGAGCTTACGTGTGTGGGGGGCGCGCCGCAATCACTCCCGTGTCGCTAAAGAAGCAGCCAACTCGGCGTGAACTGGAAGAGCCAGCCGCTGAGGACGGTGAGCTGGCCCGTGAGTAGGAGGAGGCCGAGCAGGATCAGCAGTACGCCCGACGCGATCTCCACCACCCCCATCCAGCGGCGAAAGCGCTTGAAAGCAACGAGAAACCGGTCGAGCGCGAGCGAAGCCAGGAGGAACGGGATCGCCAGGCCCAGTGAGTACATGCTCAGTAGGCCGACGGCACCCCACATGGTCTCCTGCGTAGCGCCCAGCGTCAGTAGCGCTCCGAGCGTGGGACCCAGACACGGAGTCCAGCCCGCGCCGAACGCGAACCCGACGCCCACTGTGCCGATGTAGCCAGCCGGCTTCTCGGCGAGGTGGACCCGCTTTTCCCGAAGGAGCGGCGTGAGGCGAAAGACGCCCGTGAGGTGCAGGCCCAGGATGATGATGATGACACCACCGATCCTGGCGATCCAAACCTCCCAGTACCGCACGAACTGGCCGAGAAACGAAGCAGCGGCACCGGAGAGGATGAAGATGGCGCTGAAACCCAACACGAAGAGAACCGAATGGATCAGGGTCGCCCTGCGGTTCACCCCTTTTTCGAGGTCCTCCAGGCTCATGCCGGTCACGAAGGTGAGGTAGCTCGGCACCAGCGGCAGCACGCAGGGGGAAAGGAACGACAAGATGCCCGCTAGGAACGCGATTCCGACTCCGACTTCTACTCCGTTCATCTGCGGTCTTCTCTTCTTCGGGTCTCGCGGCGGACAGCCGCTTTGTCGTCCGACCTCGCCCTTCTCGCCTGCATGAACGCCCTCACCCCCGTGGTGAGTCCGAGCCAGCCAGCCAGAATCACCACGCCCCACCCTACCACCGCGGGCACCAGCGCCGCGAGTAAAGCGACCACCAACAGGACGACAGACACGAGGCCGAGCACAGTCCGGTCCTCGCGCCCCAGCAGGCGATTGCCCGCCAGCGCGCTCCCGAGTGCCTCGCGGGCGCGAACAATCGACGCCAGCGTGAGTCGACCCGGTGACTGGCCAAGGGTCCTGATGTTCTGCTCGATCCGACTCGGAAGCGACCCCGCGGGATCGAGCGGCTCGGTCGACATGCCCTCTCGGGTAGCCATCGCGCCGGCCCGGACCACGGTCCTGCCCGGCAGCACGATCTCCACCGAAGACGCCAAGTCGGCCATGAAGAGTCCGGTCAGCTGCCTGCCGAGCCCCGTGTCGAGAACTCCCACGTCGAGCTCCCAGTTCCCCATGAGGCTCGCGCTGTTGAGGTTGCTCGACCCCACACGGCACCACACGCCATCGACGACGGACGTCTTCGCGTGCATCATCGCGCCCTGCCACTCGAAGATCCGGACGCCCGCCTCGAGCAGGAAGCGATAGCCTCCCCGCGACATGCTGCCGACGATCGGCCAGTTGTTGTGCGCCGGCACGAGGATGCGAACGTCGACGCCCTGTTGCGCCGCGGCCGCCAGGGCTTCGGACAACGGACGCGGAGCGACGAAATATGCGTCGGTAATCCAGATGGACTCGACCGCGCGGCTCGCCGTCAGGTGGAGCGTACGATAGACGCGGGCACGGCCAGGCTCCCCCTCGATGAGCCAAATAGGCGTGCCGCCCTCGCCTGAGTCCGGAGCCATCGCCCCCGCCAGCGAGAGGGGCTCGTCGATCTGACCCCAGATGCGTTCGAACGCGAGCGCGGCAGCCCGCGCTGCCGGTCCCCTGATCTCCACGCCGGTATCGCGCCAGGGGGCGGTGGTGGGCGTCCCGGCCCACGCGACCCCCACGCAGAGTCCGCCCACGTATGCGATCTCCCCATCGACCACGACGAGCTTCCGATGATCTCGCTGAACCGCGCCGAAGGGGTCCCCGAGCCGAATGGCCGGCGGATTGAAGGCTCTGAGGTGCACCCCGGCCTTCCTGAAGGGGCGCCAGTACGCACGGGGCGTGGCCCAGCATCCGAGCCAATCGTAGATCAGATAAACGGGGACGCCCTGTCGTGCCTTGGCAATGAGCGCCTCGCGGAACTCCCGGCCCACCACGTCGTCACGCAGCAGGTAGTTCTCGAAGTACACGAACTCCTTCGCCCCATGGATCGCGTCGAGCCAGGCCGAGAAGGTGTTCGAGCCGTCGAACTGCAGCCGAATCTCGTTCCCGCAGATCGTTGGAGCGCCAGCCGCTCGCTCGATCTCGAACCAAGACCACCTCTCGGTCGGCCGGCGCCGGTCGTTCTGGGGCAGCCGGGCCTGTGCGGCCGCAGTGCCGGCGGAATCGATCACGGGCTTCTGCGGTCAGTCAGGAAGTTGGTCATGTCGGTCACTCCGAGCGGAGGGCCTCCATTGGATCCACCCGCGTCGCGCGTCGCGCGGGGACGTATGCGGCGGACACCGCTACGACCGCCAGCACCGCGGCCACCGCGACGAACGTGCCGACATCGGTCGTCGTGACGCCAAAGAGCAGATCCGACAAGAATCGGGAAAGAAAGGCCGCCGCGACGACGCCCACCACGACCGCCACAGCCGCGAGCGCGACGCCCTCCATGAGGACCATCCCGAGCACCTGGCCCTGTCGAGCCCCGAGGGCCATGCGTACGCCGAATTCACGCGTGCGTTGGCTGACGGTGAAGGCGAGGACGCCCAGCACGCCAATCGAGGCGATGAGCAATGCCAAGGTGGCGAAGGAAGAGAAGAGGGCTGCGTTGAGGCGCTCCGGCGCGATGTCGTCTGCCCGCAACTCGGCCAAGGTGGTCACGTTGTCCACGGGACGGTCCGACTCCATGCCCTGGACAATCTCGGTGACGCGCCTGGCGAGCGGTCCAGCAGCACCCGTCGAGCGTACGATGATCGCCGGGCCACCGGCGGACTGATGCGCTGGACGGTAGATCGTGTGCGCTCCGGCAACCGCAAGTCCGTACTCGCGGGTGTCTGCTGCGACACCAACGATCCGAGCGTAGTCACCCCAACTCCCGTTCTGCTGCTGCTGGGACATCCGCCGATTGATGGGGTCATCGGCACCGAACAGGTCGCGCGCCATTCCCTCGTTGATCATCACGACCGGCTCAGTCGCACGGTCGTCGGTCGACGTGAACGCGCGACCGGCAACCACGGGAATCCCGACCGCTTGGAAGTAGTCGGGCGACACGGAGTTCACCGAGCCCATCGGCGAGACGAGGCCGTCGTCCGAGAAACCTTCCACGCGGATCATGCGCTGCGTCAGGGTGGTCGGCTCGAACGGCGCGCGCGACGCATAGGCCGCAGAGCGCACGCCCGGAAAGTGGCGAATCTCATCCATCACCTGATCCATGAGCAGCAGGTTCTCGGGCTGGTTCGTGCCCCCGGTATTGGGTGCCTGCATGGTGATGACGCTTTCGTAGTCGAAGCCGACGTCCACCTGCGTCAGATTCACCAAACTCTGGACGAGGAGACCTGCCCCGATGAGCAAGGTGAACGAGAGCGCGAGCTGACCTACGACCAAGATCCGCTGCAAGTGCTTCCGCGGCAGGCCCACCCCTCCCCTCGCACCGCCGGCTGCCGACGCCGCGTTCCCCAGACCCTGCACGCCGGGGAGCGAGGGCGCCCAGGCAAGAAGCAAAGCGACCGCGATGGCGATGCCCGCAGTGAACAAGAGTACGGTGAGATCGATGCGAATTTCGCCGGTGCGGACCGTGAAGCGATTGGTGTACTGGACGAGCAGGTCGAGTCCGACGCCCGCCAATACCAGTCCGAGGCCGGCTCCGCCCAGCGCGAGCACCAAGTTCTCGGTGAGCAGCTCCTTCCGAAGGCGTCCGCGGCCAGCGCCGATCGCGGCGCGCACAGCCAACTCGCGCTCGCGCCGGATGATGCGTGTCAGCGTGAGATTCGCGACGTTGGCGCACGCCAGCAGCAGCACGAGGCCGACGGTGCCCATCAGAACGAGCAGGGTCGTGCGTGCGCCCTTGGTCAGTTCATCCTGCCACCCTGCCGAACTGATCGAGTAGCCGAGGTGGCGCGGGTAGGCCTCGGGGTAGGCCTCGTGCGCCGCCGCATTGAGCCCGCTGAGCTCCGCCTGCGCGGCCGACAGGTTCTGACCCGGTCGCAGGCGCGCGAACACGTCGGTCATGCGGTGCGTGCGCGCGTCCTGCATAGTGGCGCTCTGGTAGTGGTCGTTCGTCGCGTAGTTGACGAAGAAGTCCTGCGTTCGGGTGCCTGTGTAGTGTGTGCCGGGTGCGAGCACGCCGACGATGCGCGTGACCGTGGGCTCCGAAAACGCGTACAGTCGCAACGTCCTGCCCAGCACCCCTTCGTCGGAGCCGAACACCCGGGTCCAGTAGTCATGTGTGAGCACCATGACGGGCTCGGCCCCGTCCCCGTCGTCCTGCGGACCCAGGACCCGTCCGATCGCCGGAGTGAGCGCCAGGACCTCGAAGTAGTTCGACGTCACGAGCCCCCCCACAGCCCGGTGCGGGTCTTCCTCGGTGACGACGGTGAACGTCCAGTCTCCGTACTCGACGAACTGATCGAGCGTGCGTGACTGATCGCGGTAGTCCTGTACTTCTTGGAAGGAGAAGCGCGCGTTCTCGACGCCGGTGCTCAGCGCAGGCTGCCTCACATAGAGGATTCGGTCTGCATCCGGATACGGAAGCGGCGCGAGCAGAACCCCGTTGATGACGCTGAAGATGGCCGTGTTGAGGCCGATTCCTAAGCCGAGCGTCAAGATGAAGGCCGATGTGTACCCAGGCGCACGGGCGAGACTACGGAGGGTGTGCCTGAGGTTCACGACTTAAGCGGCGACGTCACACCGTTTCGATCGGGCACATCAGTCCCTCGATCGGCAACTCCACTCCCGCGTCGTGACATTCCTTGCACAGACCGTAGATCTCCAAGCGCCTCCGCACGGGCTGAAAGCCGTGCTCTTGCCGGACCCGATTCTCGACACGGTACAACTCGTTGCTCTCGAACTCGGTCACCTTTCCGCATTCGAGGCAGATCAGGTGCTCGTGCACCGGGTGGTCGGAGAGGCGATGCTCATACCTCTTGAAGCCCTCTCCGAAGTCACGCTCGGCGACGAGTCGGCTTCTCACCAAGAGGTCGAGGGTCCGGTAGATCGTCGCCTTGCCGATGCGCTCGTCGCGCTCCCGAAGTTCGCCCTCGATCTCGTCTACGGATCGATGTCCCTCCGACGTGAACACTACGTCGGCGACGGCCTCTCTCTGCTGAGTCACGGGCAAACCGAGGTCGCGCAGATATCGGCCGAACAGCCTGATGTACGGCGTTACGTCACGGTCCGTCTGCACTGGCGCTCACCCTGTGTAGCAGCTCTTCATCGAACTCCTCCATCAACTCCTCGTACTTCTCGGGCGAGCCCCCGATCACGATCTCGCGCGGCTCCCCCTGCGCGTCGCCCACCCGTTTGACGACGCCCTGCATTACCCCGGCGAAGCGGTCGGGTGGCGCCTGCCCTTCCTGCGTGAAGGAAGGCTCCACACTGACGCCCTTCCCGGTGTGCTCCGCCGTGTAGGACACGGTGATCAAGCTTCGACGCTCCTCACCCTCCAGAAACTTACTGACCGCGACCAATCCCTGCTCGCGACGGCCTCGCCGCGAGGGTGGGAAGATCCACAGTCGGTCCAAGCATTCAACACCAAGCTGTTGCCGCAATCGAATCAAGACGCGCGGAAGGGCCTCCGGTACGCCGGGGTCGGTCGAACGCTCCGGTGCCTCGCCTTTCGTCACTCAACCTCTCCGTCTAGCCTCGCCCGCGCCACCGCTTGGCGTGCGGCGGCGAGGACGGTTTCGACCGCGCTTTCCATTGGACCCGCTATGACCGCGCCTGAAGCCTTTACGTGCCCACCGCCGCTGAATCTTCGGGCCAACACGTTGACGTCCACGGGGCCGTTCGACCGAAACGACATTTTCACCTCACCCGATTTGATCGGGCGGAACAGGATTCCTACCTGCGTGCCTTCGATGGAGCGCGGTATGTCCACGATTCCCTCGAGGTCGTTGGCCGTCGCTCCGACTTCGTCGTACGCGGCACCGGGGATTGCCATCCAAGTGATGCCGAACTCGGCGTCGTGCTCCAATGTTTTGAGCGCGTACTGTAGGAGTCTGTACTTCCGCAGCGGCGCCCATCCGTACACTCGCTCGTACGCTGCTTCCGAGCTCACTCCCAGCCGGATCATCTCGGCAGCGATCTCGTGACACTCCGGCGTGGTGTTTTCGAAGCGAAAGCCGCCGGTGTCGGTCAACAACCCGACGTAGATCCCCTGCGCCATGTAATGGTTCCAGGGACCGTCGGCGGCGGTGATCACGTCGCACACCAGCTCCGCCGCCGCGCACGCGAGAGGGTCCCGCAGCGATATCCCACCGATGGGCTGATCCCCAGGGGGATGATGGTCGATCACGACGGTGGGGAGCTCCCGGATGGCATCCTGCATTCTCCCGATGCGGGGCACTTCCCCGGTATCGACCACGACCGCGAGATCGGCGGTGGTACAGAGCTCTCGGGCCCGCTTCGAGCCGGCGGTGACGATCCAGTCCTCGTTTTCCATGAGAAAACGCAGAGGGTCGGGAAAGCCGGTGGGGTTGATGATCCAGGCCTCGGCCCCGTTCGCTCTCAGCCAAGAGGCGAGTGCGGCTTCAGAGCCCGCCCCGTCTCCGTCGGCGTTGAGGTGGGTCGTCAACACCGCGCGTCGAGCGGCCAGAAGAGCACTTCTGGCCTTTTTGACCGCGGCCGCCCGATGTGCGGGCGTCCGGTAACCCACGCCGACTCCTGACCCTGGAGGATGGAGGTCTTGTCCGATGTCGAAAGCTATTGGACGCGGGGGGGGCACCGCTACTGGGGGGTGCCCCTCAGGATCAGCCCCCAGGGCCGCTCTTCCGAGCCTTGGCCCACGTGGAAGCCAAGTGCACCCATCTGGGGGCCGTTGTGCCTCCAATCCGACTGGGGCCTTGCAGCGCGAGTCGAAGGGCATCGGCGGTGTTGGCGTGGGCAGGCAATTCGACGAACGCGTTTCCGACTTCGCCTAATGTGTGCGCGTCCGAACCCGCCCCGACTGACTTCCCGTGCTCCGCGGCCAGCTCCACGGCGCGGGCGTTGTGAGACGGCGTGTGCAGCCGAGCGTTGAAGCCCTCGATGACGTCGCAGAGGGGCGCCAACTCACCGGCGAGGCGCCCTCCTCCTCCCTTCCCCCCTGCAAACGGATGAGGGAGATACGGGATGCCGCCCTGGTCACGAATCCGCTGGATCGTATCGCGCGCGGACGTGCCCTTCGGAATCTCCTCGGTGAGGTACAGACCGATGACGTCGACCCCCTCCGCGGTCTTGACCTCCTCACCTGGTATCACGCTGTCGGGGTACCTGCTCGCCATTTCCGCCGCGACGGCCAAGCGGTTGTGGTCCGTTATTGCGATGCGGGCGTAGCCGAGCGACCGGGCTCTGGCGAGGACCGCTTCCGGGTCGGACAGACAGTCCCACGACCCGTGCGTATGCAAGTGCAGATCGACACGGATCAACTCTTTCCCCCCTCGCTGGCCCGCTAGCGCGCGGAGCTGCTGCAACGCCGTTTGGGCTGTGGCCTCGAGTTGCTGGAGGGTTCCCGAGTTGTCGATGACGATGTCGGCCGCCGACCGCTTCCCGGCCGAGTCCATCTGCGCGGCCATGATTCTGTTCGCTTCCTCGTTCTGAAGACCGCGGTCGCGCTGGAGCCGCTCCAAACGAAGCGCGGGCGAAGCGTCCACGAGGACGGTGACATCGAAGTCCGCCTGGGCACCGGTCTCGAACAGCAGCGGGATCTCCGACACCACAAGCGTCGCACCCTCGGCCCGCATTTCCTCGACCCAGTCGGCCCGCAAGGCCCGGATGCGCGGGTGGAGCAAGCCCTCGAGCGTCCGGCGTCGCTCCTCGTCGGCGAACACCAACTCCCGCAACCCCGCTCTATCGAGCGAACCGTCAGGCGCGAGCACGGACTCTCCGAACGCCGCCCGTACATCCTGCAGCCCTGGCGTCCCCGGCAGAACCGCCTGCCGGGCCAGCTCATCCGCGCTGATGACCGGCACGCCCGCATTCGCCCAAAGCGCGGCCACGGTCGACTTCCCCGAGCCAACGTTCCCGGTGAGGGCGACGTTCAGCACTGGCCCGCGCCGGGATCGCTCACGATGCGGTCGAGAGCCACGAGGAGACCGGGCCGTAGGCGTACACAATGGCGAGGTACTTCCCGGTCAATCCGATCGAACTGAACAGGAAGGCGCGCCGAGCGCTGTAGCGAGTCATTCCTGCAACCAGGAGCATGTTGGGTGACGACAGGGGCATCAGATTGAAGAGCAGAATCGCCCAACCTCCCCACCGATCGATGTTGCCCTTAAAGCGAGCATACCGTTTCTCACCGATCACCTTGTGGAGCGACCCCTCCTTCACCGCGCGACCGATGCTGTAGTCGATCACCTGTGCGGCGAGGGCAGTCGCCACGGCCACAAACACCAACGTCAGCGCGGCATGCCCCTCGCCTTGGTAGATCGGCACGAGCGCTTCGACGGGCATCAGCAGGAAGAACAGGTACCCCGCGAAATGGACCAGGGCGAAGGACGTGATGCCCGGGCTCTGACCTGCGTAGAGCGCCCGTCCGAGCGTGTAGGACACGAGAAAGATCGCGATGACGGCCGTCAGCAAGACGCCGAAGACCCGCGTCTTCGTCACAAGTCTCGCGGCGTCGAGACGCGAAAGTCGTCCTCGGTACCTCTGATGCGATCAGGTCCGTACGAGAGGGTCCACACCGAATCCTGGGAAGCCTCTAGCTGGTAGGTCGAGCCCCACGGGTCGGTGCGGGATTCGTTGGACACGTATCGATACTGGAGCCAGCTGATCCACCCTGCGCCGATCGGAAGCCCACCTGTGAGGCGCTCGTGGTCCACCGCGTTGCGACCCACGGCGGCCATCTCCTCCTGGGTGCTCCAGCGCATGACCGGGAGCACGATGGGCTCGGCGACATCCAGGAGCATCGCCCGCGTCTCCGGGAAGTAGAACCACGTCACCGTGGCCAGAATCAGGAGGAGCAGAAGCCTAGACATGCGCCCCTGAACCGCGTCTCCGCATTTCACGTCTCATTCGGGACGTCCACACCAGATAGCGCTCGAGCTCTGCAGGCGAGGGAACGGCATCTGCGTCGCCGAACGCAGTCTCCATGCGCCAGCGCATATACGCGCGGGATGGCAGAGGGAGGAACGGGGGCCTCGAGTACCAGTGTCGCGCCCGAAAAGCCCACGCGGCCCCCAACAGATGAGGGATCAACCACGGCCGCCGAAGCGCCAACGCTAGAGTGCGAGCGTACAGACTGCGGACCTCACGGATGCGGCGCCTATCGCCGGGGTGCAAAGCTGCAAAAGGAAGAAGAATCTAGGAAAGGCGCACTGAGTCCACAACGATCACCGCGCCAGCGGCGACGCGTGGATCGTGCTCGGGGATATAGACTTGCGTCGATCTCGCAGAGTGAACGCGTTCGCTCGGGACGCCCCATGACGCACGGCGATATACATTTGTTTTGCGATCTACCTCCGGTGAACCTCGGCAACACGGAGCCCGATGCCCAATCGACTGCATCTGGAGTCGAGCCCCTACCTCCGCCAACACGCGGACAACCCTGTCGACTGGTACCCCTGGGGCGAGGAAGCCCTCGGTGCATCCCGGAAGCTGGACCGCCCGGTCTTGCTCTCGATCGGGTACTCGTCGTGCCACTGGTGCCACGTGATGGAGCGCGAGTCGTTCGAGGACGAGGCGGTGGCCTCCGTGATGAACGAGCTCTTCGTCAACATCAAGGTGGACCGCGAGGAACGCCCCGATATCGACCAGGTGTACATGAAGGCCGTCCAAGCGATGACCGGCGGGGGCGGATGGCCAATGACCGTCTTCCTGACTCCGGACGGCCAGCCCTTCTACGGCGGGACGTACTTCCCTCCCGAGCCCCGCCATGGGATGCCATCCTTCACGCAGGTGCTGAACGCGGCCTCCGAGGCGTATCGGAAGCGAAGAGGTCAGGTAACCGAGAGCGCCAATCGACTTGTCGAAGCGCTCTCGCGCGTGGGCGAGCGGAGCACTTCCGACGGCGCTACGGAAGGGCTGCTCGAAGGTGCGTACCGGATGCTGGCCAACCAATACGACGCGGTGCATGGAGGGTTTGGCAGGGCCCCAAAGTTCCCCCAGCCGGTCACCCTCGAGGTCCTGCTGCGGCATCACCTGCGAAACGGTCAGCCCGCAGCAATCGATATGCTGGTGCACACGCTCCGTCGTATGGCCGCAGGAGGCCTGAGGGATCACCTCGCGGGCGGGTTCCACCGGTATTCGGTCGACGCGCGCTGGCTCGTGCCGCACTTCGAGAAAATGCTGTACGACAATGCGCTCCTTGTCCGGGCCTACCTGCACGCATACCTGGCCACGGGGCACGCCGACCTGCGCGCGGTAGCCGAGCAGACCCTCGACTACCTGGCCGAGGACATGCTGCCCGGACCGGGCGGCTTCTCGTGCGCTCGCGATGCCGACTCGGAAGGCGAGGAGGGAGTCTTCTACATCTGGCGTCCAGACGAGATCGAGAGGCTCCTGGAGCCGGACGACGCGAAGCTGTTCATGCGCCTGTACGACGTGACTCCAACCGGAAACTTCGAAGGGCATAGCATCCTTCACCTGCCCCACGATCTGGACGTCGTCGCCCGCGCGGAGGGCCTGTCGGCAGAGCTCGTCGAGGAGCGCATGGAGCGGGCGCGGAGTGTGCTGCTGAAGGCGAGAGGTCAGCGGGTTGCACCGTTTCGGGACGACAAGGTGCTCGTGGCGTGGAACGCGATGGCGGTACGGGCGTTCGCCGAGACCGGAGCGTCGCTCGGCCGTTGGGACTACGTCGACGTCGCGGTCAAAGTGGCGGACTTCCTGTGGACCGACCTTAGACCCGAGGGCCGGCTGCTGCACACGTGGATGGACGGACATGCCAAGATCGGAGCGTTCTTGGATGACCACGCCGCCCTAGGCAACGCGCTGCTGTCACTCCACGGAGCGACGCTCGAGGGACGGTGGCTGCCACCCGTGCGGTGGTTGTGCGACGAGATCCTCACACGTTTTTGGGACGAATCAATCGGGACGGTCTTCGATACGCCCTCCGACGGAGAGGCGCTCGTGTTGCGCCCGCGGGACGCCATGGACAATGCCACGCCCTCCGGGACGTCGTTGGCCGCGGAGTTGCTCGCACGTGCCGGACACATCTTCGACGACGATCGCTATCGCGATGCCTCGGCGCGCATCGTCGACTACGAGGCCGGCGCGGTGTCGCGCTACGGGGCTGCCTATGGACGCATGCTCTCCGTCATCGATCGCCAACTGGCGGAGCCGGTGGAGATCGCGATCTTGGGCCGTGCCGACGACGATGCGACGCGTGCACTTATCCAAGCGGCCCACGGAAGATTTCTCCGAAGCGTCTGCATCGCGGGTCGGCTCGCCGGAGAATCGATCGAGGGCGTACCGCTTCTCGAAAACCGAGACTTCGTCGATGGACGGCCGGCCGCGTATGTTTGCCGTGGATACGCCTGCAGACTGCCCGTGACAGGGCCTGAGGAGGTGGATGCGGAACTAGATCGTGCGCTTTCTGAGTAACCCCTTCGCCCCTCCCCGCCTCGCCGTACCTTTACGGGTCGTGCGAGCAGGCCCCACCTTGGAGTGACATGGCGACACGCGAACAAGAGATCCTCGCGGCCAGGGATCTAGCCGGGCTCACCGAAGAGCAACTGCGGCGCTTCTACGCCACCATGGTGACCTCGCGTCATATCGACGACCGCGAGATCAGCCTGAAAAGGCAAAACAACACCTTTTTCCAGATCGCGAGCGCGGGGCACGAGGCGGTGGGAGTGGCGGTCGCCGAGCACTGCAAGCCCGGACACGATTGGTTCTTCCCGTACTATCGGGATCGCTCGATGGCCCTAGCCCTGGGCCAGACGCCTCTCGACCACTTTCTCCAAGCTGTGGGCGCGGAGGCGGACGGAGCCTCGGGCGGACGTCAGATGCCGTCACACTGGGGCAATCCAGAGCTCAACATCCCCACCGGCTCCTCGCCGACAGGCACGCAGTTCTTACAGGCCGTAGGCACCGCCGAGGGCGGCACGAAGATCGCCGCCATCCCCGGGCTCCGTGAGCGCATCGAGCGCTTCGAGGACGACGAAATCGTGGTGGTGTGTACCGGCGAAGGAGCCACCTCGGAGGGCGAGTTCTGGGAGTCGCTCAATAGCGCCTGTACGCTCGGCCTCCCGGTGGTGTACGTCGTGCAGGACAACAGCTACGCCATCAGCGTGCCGGTCGAGGTCCAGACAGCCGGCGGAAGTATCTCCAATCTCGTGTCGGGCTTCCCGGGCCTGCACATCGTCGGGTGCGACGGTACGGACCTCGTGGACATGTACCGGGCCGCGGGAGAAGCCGTCGGGTACACCCGCACCCGCAGACGCCCCTCGCTGATCCACGCGCACTGCACGCGACCGTACTCGCACTCGATGTCTGACGATGAGCGCGCATACCGGGCTGCGGATGAAATCGAGGCCCAGGTGGCGCGGGACCCGCTGACGCGTGCCCGAGCGCTCCTCATCGAAGTGGGCGTGGCAACGGCGGAGGAATTGGACGTACTCGACGCCGAGATCGCTGCCGAGGTAGTGGCGGCCTCCGACGAGGCCCTCGGGTCTCCTCAACCGCCCCCGGACAGCGGGCTCCTTCACCTGTATTGCGAAGACGTCGACCCGACCGCGCCTGACTTCGACACGGAGGATTCCCCCGCGTACGACGACGACCGGCTCCTGACGATGGTCGATCTTCTCAACTCGTGCATGAAGTCGGAAATGCGTCGGGACCCGAGGATCGTCATTTTCGGTCAGGACATCGCAGACGCCTCCCGTGAGGAAGCGCTGAGCCAGGTCAAAGGCAAGGGTGGGGTCTTCAAGGTGACCCACGGACTTCAGCGAGAGTTCGGGTCCGACCGGGTCTACAACTCGCCTCTGGCTGAAGCCACCATCGTGGGACGAGCCCTGGGAATGGCGCTTCGCGGACTCAAGCCGATCGTCGAGATTCAGTTCTTCGACTACATCTGGCCGGCCATGATGCAGATAAGAAACGAGTTGGCCACGTTTCGCTTCAGATCGAATGGCGTTTTCGCGGCCCCGGTCGTGATTCGCGCCGCGTACGGCGGATACCTCCGCGGTGGAGCGATCTATCACTCGCAGACCGGGGAGTCGATTTTCGCCCACTGCCCAGGGCTGCGCGTCTGCATGCCTTCCACCGCCGAGGACGCCAACGGACTACTCCGGACGGCCATCCGCTGCGAAGACCCCGTGCTCTTCCTGGAGCACAAGCACCTCTACCGTCAGGTCCACAACAAGGGTCGCGATCCGGGGCCGAACTTCATGATTCCGTTCGGCAAGGCGAAGGTGTGCCGGACGGGATCCGACGTCACCATCGTGACGTGTGGCGCGCTAGTAAAACGCAGCCTCGACGCCGCGAGGATCGTCGCAGCCGAACACGACATCGACGTGGAGGTCATCGATCTGCGCACCATCTCCCCGCTCGACATGGACCGTATTTACACGTCGGTGAAGAAGACGAGCCGCGTCGTCATCGTGCACGAAGACAGCCTGTCGTGGGGCGTAGGAGCGGAAATCGCGGCTCGCATCGCCGACGATCTATTCGAATGGCTCGACGCCCCGGTGCGGCGCGTCGCGTCCCTCGACACGTGGGTCGCCTATGCGCCTCGTGTGGAGGACGCCACGCTGCCGCAGACCGCGGATGTCGTGAATGCGGTGGTGGAGCTGGCGGCGTACTGAAGAAGCCTACAGGCGAAACCCGATCGTCGCGGACACATACCGACGATTCCCGGGGCTCGCGGTGCCCACGTTCACGAGACGGACTTCGGCGAACCCTCCGTAGCTGAGTGCCCCGATGTCCACGCCGAAGGCGCCGTGGATGCCCGTGTCGCTCTCTGTCTCGGCTCCTGGTGCGTCGGTGCCCGTTCGATAGGCCCCCAAGCCGCCCAAGATGTACGGCGACAGACCGATACCTGGGAACGTAAACACCAGGCTCAGGGCGCCAGACAGGATGTCGGCGGAGGGGTTCGCACCCTGCTGACCGAACGAGTGATGGGCCCCGTCGGCGCGAATGCCCACCGGGAGCGCGCCGATCCCGAGCTGCAGACCTGCTGACGCGTGCCAACCGACGTCGGCCACGCCGTTCAGGTCCGACATCGGGTTGGTCACTCCGACGCCCCCGAGGATGCGGACCTGGGCCTCCAAGACAGCCGGCAACAGCAGAACCGCAAAGATCGCGATGAGCGCGGTTTTTCGCATGGTCATTCCTGGAAGGGCGCGTGCCAAAAGACCCGGCGGGCCTGGCTGCATGGAAGTCTCCGTCCGGAAAGAATTACCTACCCCCACCCTCCGCAAGGGGAGGCTACCTCTGGGGGGGCACCCGATAGCGTAGGCAGGAGGCCACGTTTCGGGATCTCCTCGGGTCACGCGGGGGTGGTTCAGATTTTGCTTACAAATAGGGAGTGTGGTCGGTACTTTCCGACGACACCGTCGTCCCCGTTCGGTAGGTGGCTCGAACGGGGCCCCCAACGAGGTGAGTGCGATGAGACACTGCAAACGAACGCTCCTGATTTTGACGGTCACCGCGACGGCCGGTTGTTACGACCAGGTCATCGTGCCCGACTTCGAGACGGACGGTCGCATCGCGATCACCAATGACGAGGCCACCCTGGACGCCCGCGTGTCCTATCCGCACGAGAACGTCCCGATCGCCCCGACGCCCATGGCTGCGGGCGGGATGGCGATGGCTCCGGCCAGGGCTCCCTCCTCGATCGACCTCACGTTGCTCGCCGAGGTACTCCCGCCCACGGTAGGCCCTTCGGTCGTTCAGGCGACGTCAGTTTGGGCCACCTCCGACAACAAGGCGGTCGTGAGCTACAACCAGGTGGGAGCCGTGGCGCTCGGGGCTCTGGACTACTTCATCCAGCTCGGCAACAAGACGCCCAAGCTGAAGTCCTCGCTCACGTTCCTGGACTCCGACGTCAACTCGGTCTTCACGGACGGGACTTCCGTCTTCTCCGCCGTGGCAACTTCGGACCTCGCCTTCGCGACGCCGGCCGTTCTGGAGAAAGTCACGCTGAGCGGCTCGAACTTCTCCCTCGCCGGGAACGTGCGCGTGGATATCGAGAGCTTCGCCGCCACGAGCACGATGAGCACAGGCAGTTATGTGTATGCGACGTCCGGAGACGGTGGTGGCGTTTATGCCTTCGACGCCGGCAGCCTTGCCCTCGTCGGCCAGTATCCGCTCGATGACGCGCGCTGGGTTGCCTGGGACCAGCCCAATGGGCGCATCGTCGTATTGCAGGGTACTCCTGGGCGCCTCGCGGTCTTCGAAGAGGGTTCGTTCCCGGGTGGGTCGATGACCCTACTCAATACCTGGCTCGTCACGGGCGTCGACGTGCCCGAATCGAAGTCGACGGTCCAGGTCGCTGGGAGCAAGGCCTTCGTCGCGGCGGGACCGGACGGCGTCCAGGTGGTCTGCCTGGATGACGGCCAGACCGTCGGGTCCGTGCCGCGCCCCGATCCGGGTTCGCTCGGGCTCCCGTCGTCAGTAGTCGTCACCAATGCCGTAACCGTTCAGGGCGACCTCATGTTCATCTCGAACGGTGAGGCGGGCGTCTACGCTGCCGCCGCCCCACAGTCGTTCGAAACGTCTGCGTGCACGGCACCCCAATCGATCTCGACGCTGGGGCGGCTACAGTTCGGCAACCTGCAGTCTGCCAACCACGTGGTCTATCGGAACGACATGCTCTTCGTCGCGGCGGGCCTGGGTGGCCTCAAGGTCGTCGAGGTCGACCTGAATTAAGCGCCCACGAGCCCAGCGTCAGAACACCCAGCTCGAGCCGAGCACGACAGTTGTATAGCGATAGTTGGCAGCCGTAGACGCGAAGCTGACCAGGCCTGCCGAGGAGTATCCGAAGGCCAGCGACACCTCGCGACCCGGCCCCAGGCGGTAGGCGGCCCGCGCGTTGGAGCGCACGGTGGCTCCCCAAGAACCGTCGCTACGCACCTTCTCCGCTCCAGGGGCCAGCTCGACGAGCAGCGTCCACGGCCCAGGGCGGTAGAGCCAGTAGCCGGTGAGCTCGCCGATGCCGTAGAAGTCCGGGTCGAAGTAGCCATCGTCGAGATTCTTCTCGAAAGAGAAGCCTCGTACGCTCGCACCGACCGAGAAGAATCGACCCACACGGCGCGACGTCGAGAGCGCGCCCGATCGTCGCCCATTGGCCTCTGTTCCATTGTACTCGCCCACCCCGAGCGACCCGTCGACGCGCCACTCGGGGTTCGGAGTCCAGTGCCCGGTGAGCACGACGTCGGTGCTGCGCGCACCGATCTCGGCGAGCACAGCCGTCTCGTTCAGACCGATCGACGTGACTTCGATCGCGCCGACGAAGGGGTAGCGCTCTGGGCTGCTCACCCCGGCACGGTACTCAAAGAGCGACGGACTCGCTGTACCGTCCGTGACACTTCCTCCGAGGCCCGCTGATAAACGCCAGCCCGGCTCGAGCTGGTACGACCCCCGAACCGCCCCGCCGCGTGCCTTCCTCAGGAAGATCCCCTGCTTCAGGTCTTTGAAATACCCCTCCCCCCACACGTCCAGTCTCGGGGTCGGGTGCCAGCTTCCTGCCAGGCGGGTCGTGATCATCCGGTTTCCGTCCGAGTCGTCTTCGTACACGACGGTCGGCCGGACGACCGGCGCGAGTGTGAGATTCACCGACCTCAGCTGATCGAGAACCTCGGCATTCGTGGGCGCCAGGCCGGCCGCGGTTTCGAGTGCGCCTTTGGCCGCGGCGGTACGGCCTTGCCAGCGAAACAGTTGCCCGAGGCCAGCCCAGGCTTCGGCGTTGGCGGGGTTCTCGGAAACGGCCTGTTGCGCCACCCGTTCACCTTCGACGAGGCGTCCGGCCCAGCCGAGTGTTCGCCCCTTGCCGATGAGCGCCTGCAGGTTCGCAGGTTCGCTGGCGAGGATCCTGTCGTACTCAGCAACAGACTCGTCGAAGTTCCTCCCGTACGCCAAGGTGCGAGCGAGGCCGAGCCGAGCCGCCAGGTCGTCCGGGTCACGTGCCAGAAGCGCGTCGTACGCAGCCCGCGACGCCTCGAAACGCGACGACCAGGCGAGCGCCTGCGCCCGCTGTCGTCCAGCAGAGCGATTCTGCGGAGAGATGGAAATGAGCTCGTCGTAGCTGGCCAAGGCTTCCTCGACGTCTCCGGCCCACGACTGAAAGAGCGCCAGGGCCTCCAATGCGTCCGGATGGTCGGGATCGACCGCGAGAATCTCCAAGGCTTCGTTCCGGGCCTGGGCGATGTCACCTGACCAGGCGTGCACCCGTGCCCGCGCCAGGCGCGCGTCGAGGTGCCCTGGGTTGCGCTGGACGAGACCGTTGAGCAGATCCAAGGACGACCGATAGTCACCCTGCCAGGCCCGTACGAGTCCGACCCGGAGGGTCGCCACCTCGTCGTTCGGATTGCTGGCCAGCCGATCCAGGTACAGTTCCAGCGCCCGGGCCGTGTTGCCCTCCACCCAAGCCTCGGCTGCCGGATCAGGATCGCCGCCCACGCCAGGCGCAGAAATTCTTCCGAGGTACTCCAGGGCGGTCGGATGGTCTGGAACCAGCTGCGCGACCCGGCTGAAGTACGCCTCGACCGCATCGAGATCTCCCAGCCGCCAGCTGGCCAGACCCAGCCCGGTCAGAGCGTCCACGTTGTTGGGCTGGACCCCGATCACGGTCCCGAACGCCGAGAGCGCAGCTTGTGTGTCCCCTTCCCGAAGGTCGACGTAGCCGACGCCTGTTCTCGCGTACTGGTCGTCGGGACACGTAGAGAGCGCCGCGCGGAAGCGCGCTCGAGCCCCGGCCATGTTGTTGGCGGAGTAGGCCTCCCACCCCGCCTCGGCGTCGGGACCCGAAGCCCTGGGGCAATCGACCTGTGCGGCTGTCGGCGTCGAGAAGAGCGCGGTTACGAGGATGTGGAAGGCGAGCGTTCGGGTCCGTGACGCAAGCTTCATCCAGCCTCTCCGACAGTCGGGTGGGCGCAGGCTACGTCCGGAGTATACAAGCCCAGCCGCGCGGCGTTAAAGCTGTTCGTAATCTGCGTCCTCCCGGGACGCGCGAACGGTAGGCAAGATCAACCTCACCGCACGACGGTAACGCACATAGTTCCAGCCCCAGTTGAGCAGCACGAGCGCGCGGTTGCGAAAGCCGATGAGCCACGAGATGTGAATGCCCAGCCAGAGGAACCAGGCCGTCCATCCCTTGAGCGCGAACCCGAAGACGTGGGCCACCGCGGCGTTTCGCCCAATGACCGCGAGCATGCCGGGGTCGCGGTAGGTGAACGGAGCCATCGGTCGGCCTCCGGCATTTGCTCGAACGTTGGCGGCCACACGCCGCCCTTGTTGGATGGCGACCTGCGCTACCTGAGGCAACGCTCTGCCCTCGCCATCCTCGAGGTACGCCAGGTCACCGATCACGAAGACCTCGGATCGCTCCTCGAGATGCAGAAAGGGCGTCACCGGCACCCGCCCCGCGGGTCCGACCGGGAGTCCCCATGCCGCGGCGCGCGGTTCTCCGCGGACTCCGGCTGTCCAGACGACGGTTTCGGTGGGGAGGATCTCACCTCCGCTCAACCGAACGGCGTCCTTCTCCACGACGCCGACCGCGGTCCCGAGCCTCACCCCGACGCGTCGTTTCGTTAGCCGCTCACCGGCATACCGCCCCAGCTGTTCCGGCATACCGCCCAAAAGCGCCCCAGATGCTTCCACGAGTTCGATGCGCACCTCGTCGCGATCGACACCCGGAAAGTCCTCCAGGAGCGGGCCGAAGATCAGCTCCGAAAGCGCGCCCGCGTACTCGACCCCTGTCGGGCCGCCTCCCACAACCACGAACGTGAGCAATCGCTGGCGGCGTGCGGGGTCCGCCGTGGAGGCAGCCTCAAAGCGCGTCAGCACGTGGTGTCGAAGTGGAACCGCGTCCGCCATCCATCGCAGCGGGAACGCGTACTCGGCGGCGCCCGGGACGCCGAAGAAATTCGGTTCGCTGCCCAGCGCCAGGACGAGGTAGTCGTAGTCGAGGGGGCCGGTGTCGGTCAGAACCGCACGCCGGTCCAGGTCCAGACCGGTCATCGCGGCCATGCGAACGTCGACGTTACGAGCGCGCCGAAAGATCGACCGAACGGGGTGCGCGATGTCCGTCGGGACCAGCTCCGCCGCGGCCACCTGATACAGGAGCGGGAAGAACGTGTGGTAGTTGTTTCGGTCGACGAGCGTGACCCGAACCGGCCGGTTCACCAGACCCCGTGCGGCCCACAGCCCTCCGAAACCGGCCCCGACGATGACGACGTGCGGAGGCTCCACGGCGACTGCTAGACGACCGGGAGCCCTGGCTCGACGTCCCTGGCCCAGGCGATCATGCCGCCCTGCAGATTGGACACAGGATCGAAGCCTGCATCGATCATGACGAGAGCAGCCTGCAAGCTGCGCGGACCCGTGCGACAATACACAACCACCGGGCGGTCTTCCGGAATCTCCCCCAGCCGATCAGCAAGCTCGCCCAAAGGGATCAGGCGGGC
Source organism: Gemmatimonadota bacterium (assembly GCA_029863645.1). Lineage (GTDB taxonomy): Bacteria > Gemmatimonadota > Gemmatimonadetes > Longimicrobiales > Gaopeijiaceae > UBA2982. Next base: position 9,528 of record JAOTVA010000019.1, on the reverse strand, counting down.
GCCTCGCATCGCCAGGCTACTCACGGCCCACTCCCATGGCTCGCGGACGTCGAGTAGGAAGGGAGGAGCGTCGGACTCGAGCTGCTGCGCAACCGTCGCCGCGTCGACCTCGGGCACAGCCCGTGCGTCGTGCGCCGACTCCCCGCCTGAGACGGGGGCGACGCCACAGAAGACGTCGTAGTCGATGAGCTCAGTTTGTGTCGGGCTGTCTCCACATACCGGGCAGTCGGGGTTGCGGCGCAGCTTCACCTCGCGCCACTCCATGCCCAGGGCGTCAAAGATCAGCAGGCGACCGACCAAGGAGTCTCCCTGGCCCAGGAGCAGCTTGATCGTTTCCAGCGCCTGCAACGAGCCGATGATGCCGGGCAGCACCCCCAAAACACCACCTTCGGCGCAGTTGGGCACGAGCCCGGGCGGCGGTGGCTCTCGAAACAGGCAGCGGTAGCACGGCCCCCCCTTCGTGGCGAAGACCGAGGCCTGGCCCTCCCACCGGAAGACGGAGCCGTAGACGTTGGGCTTGCCGAGCAAGACGCACGCATCGTTGACCAGATAGCGGGTGGGGAAGTTGTCTGTCCCGTCCACGACCACGTCATAGTCCGCGAGTATGCCCAACGCGTTCGCAGACGAGAGTTGGCTCTCGTGCTTCACGACCCGCACGTGCGGGTTGATGTCGCGAAGGCGGTCCTCGGCGCTGTCGAGCTTCGAACGGCCCACGTCCTTGGTGCCGTGAAGGATCTGACGTTGGAGATTGCTCTCGTCTACGACATCGAAGTCGACGATGCCGAGCGTGCCAACGCCTGCGGCCGCGAGATACAGCGCCAACGGGGACCCCAGGCCACCAGCGCCGACGCATAGGACGCGTCCGGCCTTCAGCCGCTTCTGCCCCTCGATCCCCACCTGGGGGAGCGCCAGGTGCCGGGCGTAGCGATAGAGCTCCGCGCGGCTCAGCTCCGACTCACTCATGCCCGGTTGCACCCGGCCGATCGAGCGGTGTTCCCGGCTCAGCCGCGCTATCCGCCCAGGGCGAGTCCGCCCTCGGCCACGAGCTGGAACAGCGCGGCGTCCTCGCGTAGGCGTTGCCCGACCTCGTTCGGGCGACCATTCGACTCCGCCGCGTCCGCCAGTTGAAGCGCCATCGCGTAATACTGAAGCGGGATGTTCAACGTCGAGCGGTCTTGCCAAATGGGGCGGTCCCGGATGCTCCGGAAGTCGTACACTTCTTCGTAGAGCCTCAGCGTGTGATCGAGATCGAACCACACCGCACCGTACGGCTCGCTCCCTCTCCCCCACCCGGCCGGCACGGGGCCGTCCAGACTCCGAGGGACGAGTTGAACGGCCAAGCCGCTGCGAACACCCCACGGATCGAGGCCCAACTCGCTCAGCATGCCGCCGGCCGCAGCGAAGTAGATGGGGCGCTCTCCGATGGAGTCGAAGATGAGCCGGAGCGCCAACTGGTGACCCCGGTTCAAAACCGTTTCGGCAGGATAGGTGACCGCCAAGCCTGGAAACGGAACGGTGAGGGCCTCCCCCAAACGGGCGTTGCCCACGGCGTCCATCTGCTCACCCGTCATTGTGGTGATCGAGGACGCCGGGAGGGCGCGCTCCTCGTACAGCCCCGGTACGACAGCGTCAAAGGGCCGCTGGTTTTCCGGACGTGTGAGCGCTTCGAGCTGCTTGGGGTACCATGTCGTGAACAGATACTGGCCGACGATGACGGTGACGTCCTTCCGGATGCCCTCCACTTCCTGCAGGTACCAGAGGGGGAATGTGTCGTTGTCGCCATTAGTGAACAGCACGGCGTACGGCTCCACGCTCATCAACAGGTCGTACGCCCAGCTCCTCGCGGCATAGTCGCCGGCCCGGCTCGCCCACCCCCAGTTGAGGATCAACGGGAACAGCACCATCGCCAGAATGGGCGATACTGCTGCGTACCGCCTGGGCCCCTTCGCGAAGCCCGCTAGGCTGTGCCAGAGCCATCCCAGCCCGGTCCCCGCGAGGCAGCCCCACACCAAGAAGCCCGCCACGAAGAAGTAGTCTCGCTCTCTGACCTCGTGTAGCGTCGGCTCCAGGATCTCGGGCGAGAGCGAGTAGCCGTGTTTGAAGTTGAGATAGACCACCAGCGCGAGCGTGAGCGTGCCGGTCAGCACCGCAAGGTAGGAGAAAAGGGCCACACCCGATCGCCAGGCCGCCCACAGCCCCAGCGCACCCAGACCCAGGAAGAGGAGCGTGAACGGGAGCCGCGCGGTCCCGGGCGTTTCAACCGGATCGATCCCACGCGACCACTGCCAGTCGAAATACTGCCAGTACATCTGGAACTGGGCTCCGATGGGAGCATTCCGCTGGGTGATCGGCGGGGTCTGGTACTGCACCCGCGCGAGCACGTCGGCGAGCGGCTGGCACCGCGGCAGCCGTTGGCTAACGACGTCCGGAAGCGCGCTCGCATAGACCGCAGCGGCCGCGCCACCGAACGACTCGCACGTCGGGTCACCCTCGTTGATGACGGGGTCGAGCGACGCGCGCAGCGGCAGGACGAAATTGAACGACAGTCCGAGAGCGACGAGCGCCGCTGCCCTCCCGATGAACGCGGGCCGAAGGAGCCGCATGGGCCCCGACAGGAGGACCAGGACGACCAGCCCCGGCAGCGGCAGGACCGACATCATGTGATTCGTCGAGCCCAGAGCGAGCAGGAACACGACCCACAGCAGATACCGCGAGGAGCCCGGCTGGTTGCGACGGTCGTGCCAGAGCAACGCGAGCCAGCTCACGGCCGCGATGATCAGCATGCTGAGCGTGTAGACCTTCTCGTTCACGTTCGACTGGTGCCAGACCGTGAATGCCGTTGCGCCGGGGATGACCGCGAAGAATGCTGCCAGGCGGGCGAACCGGCCCTCTTCCATAAAGGACGACAGCATCCTGTGGGCGATCAGGTACATGAAGCCCGACGCTGCGGCGCTGGTCGTTGCGGCGAGGAGGTTGATCCGCACGGCCACAGGTAGTCCCAACGGCGCGAGCAAGAGGCTCCACGCCTTCCCTACGAAGACGAAGAGAGGGTTTCCGGGAGGATGCGGGATGCCGACGATGTGCGCCGTCGCGATGTATTCACTGGTGTCCCAGAACGCAGTCGTCGGGGCCAGCGTGATGACGTAGAGAGCCCACACCAGGAGGGCGCAGAGAAGCGCGGGTCCATAAGGCGGGTCTACTTCTACATCCGGCGGGAATGAAGCGTCTCGCGTCATGTGCCGAGGCTTCAGCCGGCCGGGGACAGCCCCCGAGCTGTCGTCCTCACTACGGCATCTTTGTCGTCGCGGGCTTGGGTGACGAGGTCACGCGCGTGCGGCGTTCCGATCTCGTGCAAGGCTAGGTAGGCAGCCACGCGGACCTCCGTTGGCGGCTTCGAGAATAGGGTCGTCACGGCTCGCTTCTCGATTGCCTGCACCGCCCCTGGGTCCCCCAGCTTCCCGAGCCCCTGCAGCAGCGAGACCAAGGCCGCCGGATCGCTCTCACCATCGAGCAGCTCGAGGATCGGCTTCAAGGCTCGTTCGATCCCGAGCTCACCCGCCGTAACAGCAGCGGCTGCCCGAACCTTCGAGTCGGAGTCTTCAAGAGAGGCCATGACGAGCTGCCTGGTGTCCTCTCCCCCGAGCTTCGCGAGCGACGCGAGCGCCTCGCACCGGACCCGAGCGTCGGTGTTCGCGAGCGCGCTCGTCACCAGCTCGACCGCCCTGTCGCCCCCCATCTCACCGAGCAGCGCCAAGGCATTCCGGACGAGAAAGCGGTTGTCGTCCTCGACCATCGCCTCGATGACCGGCCGGCTCGTCTCGCCCATCGCGAGCAATCCGTCATAGTACGTCCGCCGAGCCCGGGCGTCGTTGGAGTCGGTGAGCGCGCCGCGGAAGGCCTTGGCCATGACCATACCAAGGCGCTCGGACAGGATCACGTAGGCGGCGCGCTTCTCGTGGTCTTCTTCGTGGCCCATCCGCTGGACGAGTCGGCTCGCGACAGCTGGATTGATGACCTCCTGAGCCAGCGCGACGGCGTCTGGATCCGGGGCCGCACCCCCGAGGTTCACGAGCCGCTCCACCGCGTCGGCCAACGGGTCGAGCGCTAGCCGCTCTTGCAGCTTTGCGGACATCGCTCGGGCATCGTCGGCCGCACCCGGCGCTCCTGAAAGGAACGACTCGATGGCACCCTGCAAGCCTGCCCCGTCGGCTTCGTGACCGACGTCCACGGGAGACTGAGCCGCAGCGGGCTGAGCCGCCGTAGCCAGATCCACACTCGGTACGGACTCCTCCAGCGCCAAGTCTGGGCCGTCCCAAGCGACCTCTTCGGAAGCCTCGCCCTCCGCAAACGTCAACGCCGGTGTCGGGTCCTGTTCGGCTGGAAGCTCCTCGTAGGACTCGAGCGAATCAAACGGATCCGGCTCCATTTCGTCGGCGACCGGCAGGGGCTCGACGGACGGGAGCGGCTGAGAGAACAGCGCATCGATCGATCGCGCGAGTCCGCCGAGTTCTCTCTTCGCATCTGATTCAGGCATGGTACCGGGGGGAATCCTGTTTCGCGGTGGGCCCGTTCGAGTGCCCCAATGTAGGGCGCTCGTCCGTTCGGAGGGAGGTACGCCCGGCGGACCTACTCGGAGACGATGGGAAGGCCCGCCGCGGCTAGCGCCGACATCCCCCCTCGAACGCTGCGGACATCCTCGAAGCCGGTGGCCTGGAGTAAACTCGCCGCCACCGCGGAACGCTTCCCGGCCTGGCAATAGAGAATGATGGGTCGATCCCTCGGCAGCTCGCCAACACCCAGTTGCAGCGTTCCGAGGTATGCGTGTCGAGCACCCGGTACGTGACCGCTGCGCCAGTCCGCTGACCCACGAACGTCGACGAGCACGGCCCCCTCTTCGGTCCGGGCACGTTGTGTGTCCTCCCAGCCTACCTCGACCATGGCCTGGAGCGGGCCGCGCGACGCTGCCCAATCGACGAGCGCGGCGGGGTCGAAGAACCCCCCGACGTCATCGAGCCCGATGAACGCCAAGTCGCGTGCGGCATCGACCGCGTCCCGCTGGTCACGTGCAACGAAAAACACTGGACGGTCGTAGGGCAGGAGCGTCCCACACAGGCCCGGGAAGTCAGGCCCCAGTGGAATGCTGAGCGTCCTTGGGAAATGGCCCTCAGCGAAGTCCGTCGCGGGACGCACATCGACGACGACACCTTCACCGTCGAGAACGGAGGCCACGTTCGCTGCGTCCAGCCGCTGGGGCGCCGGGAAGCGATCCAAGACCGGCGGGCCGTCGCGGTTCAGCTCCTTCATCTTCGCGAAGTAAGCGGGGGGCTCCGGTTGATCCTCCAGGACCTTCCTGACGAAATCCGACTCGGTTTCGCTCTTGAACGCCCAGTTGACGAGCAGCTCGTAGCCGAGCGTGGACGTCGGCACCGCACCGAGCGACTTGCCACAAGCTGACCCGGCCCCGTGTCCGGGAAGGATCTGGAGATGCCCCGGCAATTCGCGCAGCTTCTGCAGGGAACGAAAGAGATCTCGAGCACTCGCTTCCATGGTGCCGCTGAGTCCCGCAGCTGTCTCGAGGAGGTCCGGCCGCCCCACGTCACCCACGAAAACGAAGTCCCCGGTGATGACGCCCATGGGATGGACCGAAGTAGCCCCATCGGTGATCAGAAAGGAGAGGTGCTCAGGCGTGTGCCCCGGGGTATGCAACACCTCGAGCCGTATCTTCCCGAGCCCGATGACGTCGCCCTCGTGGAGGAGCGTCGCGCCCTCGCCCTCCGCGAAGCGATACTGCCAGGTCTCGTCCCCCTCGCCGCTGAGCAAGAGCTGCGCACCGGTTCGTCTCGCCAGTTGCAGCGAGCCCGAGAGGTAGTCGGCGTGGATATGCGTCTCCGATACGTACCGGATCAGCATTCCTTCTTCCTCAGCGGCGCGCACGTACAGCTGTGCGTCCCGGTGCGGGTCGATGACGACGGCCTCCCTCGTCGCGTGGCAGCCAATCATGTAGCTGGCCTGTGCCAATCCGTCGTAGTAGAACCGTCTGAGGAGCACGTGTCCTTGCTCGAATCGAGGGTCGCCTGCCCGGCCCGCAGGGCCGTAAGGTAGCGCACGTGGCCGCTATTTTCTTGACCCGCGGAGCCCCGTCCCGTCATTTTCCCGCCCCTGCAGGTCACTCAGGAGAGCCACGATGCCCGTATTCTCACGCGTCCGCGACGGCGTGCTGATTTTGACCGTAGACGGCGACTACACGGCGAACGAGCTTCGCAGAGTCGGCTTCTCCGCCCTTGAAGCGGACGACGCGCCACCCAAGGTGCCCGTGGTATTGGACCTCAGCGGGGCCGCCGGCCTAGCCAGCAAGTCTCCCGCTGAACTCGCCACTACCGGAGCCATTTTCGGGGCCTATCGGGACCGCCTGACTGGCATTGCGGTCGTGGCATCCTCCGCGGTGAGCGACTTGTTTGATGCCGATAGTGCCTTTGCGAGCGAAGCGGGGGTGCGCGTCGCGGTGTGCTCTTCCCATGCGGACGCTCGGGAATGGCTCGAGGGTGGCCGCTGATCGACTGGGAACCCTAGTCGGTGGCGCTGACCCCGTAGTCGCGCTTGAGACACTCGCGATGCCAGATCTCGTGGCCCACGATGAGCCATGGGAAGGTCCGCACCGTGAAGTCGCGGCCTGACGCGACTCCCTTTCGTGCACCGGACTCCGGACCCATGCTCGCGAACAGGTGCACGTTGGCGCGGCGAAGCGCCCCCCATTCCGCGGCCAGATCGTCCAAGGACCGTTGGTCCGCGTTGGAGTGCTTGGCCCACCCGTCCGGGTCCATGCCTGGCAGCTTGACCCCGTCCGCCCGGGCCATGTTCATGGCACGAAACGCGAACATGCGCTCGACGTCGATCAGGTGGCCGATGACCTCGCGGATACTCCACTTGTCCGGCGCGTACCGGTATGTCTCCTGGTCGGCCGGCACGGCCTGTAACAGAGCGAGCGTCTCGCCGAGCTGTGTCGACAGCGTATCGACGATATCCCCTTCCGGGACGAGCTCGACGTAGCGGACGTAGTAGTCGTCGTATTCGTCCAAGCCAGGCCGGGGCAGGGCGCTCATCGGGCGGACACCGGGACGCCGTCCAACTCTTGGATCGTGGCGGTAGAGGGAGAGCGCTCTCGCCGTAGACGACGCGACACGGCCTCGGCCTGGCGCATCACACGCAGGACGTTCTGCCCCGCCAGCTTGGTGAGGTCGTCCTCGCTCCACCCGCGGCGCGCCAGCTCGGTGAAGAGGGCCGGAAACGTCGACACGTCCTCGAGGCCCGTAGGCACCAGCTCGATGCCATCGAAGTCCGACCCAATGCCGACGTGGTCGATGCCGGCGAGGGCAGCCACGTGCTCGATATGGTCCGCCACGTCGGACAGTGTTGCCTCGTCCCGGGGCGAGATGAACGGCGGATAGAACATCACCATGACAACACCTCCGTTGTCGGGCAGACGCCGTAGCACCTGGTCCGGGACGTTCCTCGAGTGCTCGTTCACGCCGCGAGCGCCGGCATGCGACCAGATTACAGGCGCCTCGGCGACGTCGAGCGCATCGTTCATCGTCTCGGGCGATGTATGCGCCAGGTCCACGAGCATGCCCAGGCGGTTCATCTCGCGCACGACTTCCCTGCCGAACTCGGTCAAGCCGCCGTGCAGGTGCTCGCCTGAGCCCGCGTCGGCCCAATCCAGCGTGCCGTTGTGCGTCAGCGTCATGTAGCGAACGCCCATGTCATAGTAGGCGCGCAGCGCGCCGAGGGAGTTCTCGATGGCGTGGCCGCCCTCGATCCCCAGCATCGACGCGATCCGCCCAGAGGCGAACACCCGCTCGACGTCGGACGCGTCGAGCGCGAGCTCGAACACGTCCGGATACTTGGCGATGAACTGCAGCGCGATGTCGAGTTGCTCGAGCTGCATCTTGGCCGCCCCGGTCTCGACCGACTCGTAGGGGATGTAGACCGACCAGAACTGGCCACCCACCATACCGGCGCGGAGGCGGTCGATGTCCGTGTGGAACGGCGTGCGACCGCGGAGGTCATGCTCCGGTGCCTCCACGTCGAGCGGGGCCAAGGAACTCTCCCGGATCGCCCAGGGCAGGTCGTTGTGTCCGTCTATGAGCGGCGAAGTCGCGAGCACGCGGCGAGCGAGCGCTTCAGGGGTCTCCGCCTGAGCATCAACGCCGACTGGCACCGCAAGCGACAGGGACAGCGCAATCCACGCGCACCGCGACGTCCTGCTCATCCCACGTGCGCCAGGTCGGGCCATCTCCGCCGCTCGTAGGCGTCGATGTCGTCCAGATTCTGGAGCGTAAGCCCGATTCGATCGAGTCCGCCCAAGAGGCACTTCTTCCGGAAGGCGTCGATTTCGAAGCGAGCCACGACGCGTAAGGCGTCGGAGACAGTTTGCGCCGCAAGGTCCACGGTCAGCTCCAGGGGCGCGTCCTTCTCAGCCCTGCCGAGGAGGGCCTTGATGTCCGCAACGGGCAGCTCCAGCGCCGCGATTCCATTCTGATCGGCGTTCTCGCGGAAGATGTCCGCGAAGCTCGGGGCAAGCACGACGCGAAACCCGAAGTCCCGCAACGCCCAGGCCGCGTGCTCCCGCGAGGACCCGCACCCGAAGTTGTCGCGGGCCAGAAGGATCGAGGCCCGAGTGAAGGGCTCCCGGTTCAGTATGAAGCCTGGGATCGGCGTGCCATCCGCTTCGGCACGCCAGTCCCAGAAGAGGAACTTGCCGTACCCGGTCCGTTCGACGCGCTTCAGGAACTGCTTCGGGATGATCTGGTCCGTGTCGACGTCCGCCCGGTCGAGCGGTGCAACGACGCCGGTGTGCGACGTGAACGGCTCCATCAGGCCCCCAGCGTCCGCGGATCGGTGAAGCGGCCCGTGACCGCGGCGGCCGCGGCCATCGCCGGGCTGACGAGGTGGGTCCGCCCTCCCCGTCCCTGCCGCCCCTCGAAGTTGCGGTTCGATGTCGATGCGCAGCGCTCGCCCGGCGCCAGCGTGTCCGGATTCATACCGAGGCACATCGAGCAGCCGGCTTCCCGCCATTCGAAACCGGCGTCGCGAAAGACGCGGTCCAAGCCCTCCGACTCGGCCTCTCGTTTCACCGAAGCCGAGCCCGGAACGACCATGGCGTGCACACCCGCGTGTACCTTGCGGCCCTCGAGGAAGCGCGCAGCCTCGCGCAGGTCACTGAGCCGACCGTTCGTACACGAGCCGATGAAGACCCGGTCGATGCGAATCTCCCCGATGTGCGTCCCCGGCTTCAGGTCCATGTACTCGAGTGCACGGGTCGCCCCTTCGCGCGCTGCGGGGTCCGTAAAGCTCTGCGGATCCGGCACCGTGCCAGAAATCGGGAGGACCATGCCAGGGTTGGTGCCCCACGTCACCTGAGGCTCGAGCGAGTTCACGTCCACAATGACGGTGCGGTCGAAGGTCGCCCCCGAGTCGGTCGCCAGGCCGCGCCACTCTGCGACCAACGCGTCGTACTCCTCCGGCGAGGGG
>JAOTVA010000130.1 GCA_029863645.1 Gemmatimonadota bacterium | reverse complement strand
CCGCCCAGATCCTCAGGAGGATCGAGGAGGGGCGGGGCACGGAGGAGGACCTCGACACGCTCATGGAGATGACGCAACAGATGGTGGGCACGACGATCTGCGTGCTGTCGGACTCCGTAGCCGCGCCGGTCCAGTCCTCCATCGAGAAGTTCCGGGACGAATACCTGGCCCTCATCCGACGCGGCGAACGCATAGGGGCGGCCTGATGGAGATGGTGAACCTCACGATCGACGGGAAGGCGGTCTCCGTCCCCAAAGGGACGACGATCCTCGAGGCAGCGAAGACGATCGGGACGGAGGTTCCGCACTATTGCTACCATCCGGGGCTCTCCTCCCCGGCGATGTGCCGGATGTGCCTCGTGGAGGTCGAAGGCGCGCCCAAGCCGATGCCGGGCTGCGTGACGACCGTCACAGAGGGCCAGACCGTACGCACGGAATCGGAGGACGCCCGAAGACACCGACGAGGCGTCCTCGAGTTCTACCTGGTGAATCACCCGCTGGATTGTCCCATCTGCGATATGTCCGGCGAGTGCCATCTGCAGGACTACGTGCACGCAGAGGGTCGGGAGCGCGGGCGTGGGCGGGAGCCCAAGCGCGTCTTCGGGCGTGACGACTTCGGTGGAGACGTGCTCTTCTACGGCGACCGCTGCGTGATGTGCACGCGCTGCGTCCGCTTCATGAGCGAAGTGGAACAGGACCACCGTCTGACTGTCGTCGAGCGCGGTAACCGGTCGGTGATCGACACCTTCTTCGACGAGGGGCTCGAGGGCACCCACTTTCACGGCAACATCGTGGACGTCTGCCCGGTCGGCGCCCTGGTCTCGAAGGACTTCCTGCACAAAGCGCGCGCGTGGGACCTCACCCACACGCCGTCGATCTGCACGAGCTGCTCCCAGGGCTGCAACATCGAGCTGCACACGCGGGACAACCTCGTGCAGCGCATCAAGCCGCGTGAGAACCTCGACGTGAACGCGTGGTGGATGTGCGACTACGGCCGCCACAACTATGAGTGGATCAACCACGGCGACCGCCTCGAGGCACCCGTCGTGCGGGGCGGTGAGCCCTCGGGCGCCATGTCGTGGGGCGACGCCCTACGTGCGCTCCTCGAGCGAGTCGAATCACTCGGTGGCTCGAAGGTGAAGGCGGTCGCCTCGCCGTTCTCTTCGAATGAGGACCTCGGGGCGCTGAGGGCTCTGGTGGAAGCGCTCGGCGGCGGGAGCATTCTCTACCGGTCGCCCGAGGCCGAGGACGAAGTGCCACTCAAGGGCTTCCCCACGCTGGTACGCCGGAAGGACCTCTCGCCGAACCGGAGGGGAGCCGAGACCCTCGGCATGTCCCGCGTCGGCGACGACGGTGCGAACGGTGGCCTCGACGGCGTGGCCGAGCACGACGGGATCATCATCGTCCTCGGCGACGGGCTCGCCGATCAGGCCGCGGACTTCGGCGCAAACGCCGGACTCTACGTCTTCCTGGGAACGCACGCCTCGGAGGCAGCCGCGAGCGCTCACGTGGTCCTTCCGATCACGTCGCACGCTGAAGGCGAAGGCACCTTCACGAACCACGAGGGGCGCGTTCAGCGCTTCTGGCGCGCGCTCGACGCCCCCGGAATGGCGAGGCCGGGGTGGCTGATTCTCGGGGCGCTCGCGTCGGAGCTCGGCTCTGGAGACGCCGTCCCGAGAAGCGCAGGCGAGGCGTTCAGCGCGCTCGGAGCACGCGTGTCGGCATTCGCGGGTCTGTCGTACGACGACCTCGGGACCCGGGGTGCGATCGTCAACGAGTCCGTCTCGATGACGGGAGACTGAGTCGATGGATCTCCAACCGATCTCGGGCGTTCCGGCGCTCATCGCAATCACCGCGAAGAACCTCCTGATCTTCGGCGGAGTCTTGATCGTCGTAGCGTACGCGACGCTAGCCGAGCGCCGTGTCTCAGCCTTCATTCAGGACCGGCGAGGGCCGAACCGTGTCGGCCCGTTCGGGCTGTTCCAGCCACTCGCCGACGGGCTAAAGAACATCCTGAAGGAGGAGACGCTCCCGGCCACGGCATCTCGCTTCTTCTTCGTCCTGGCGCCGCTTCTCGTCCTGGTACCGTCGCTCGTGACGTTCGCCGTCATCCCGATCGCCGCGCCACTTCCGACCCCGTGGGGCGTGGTCGACATGATCATCGCGGATGTGCCGATCGGCATTCTGTACGTACTCGCCTTCAGCTCGCTCGCCGTGTACGGCGTGGTGCTGGGCGGATGGGCCTCGAACAACAAGTACGCCTTCCTCGGGGGCCTTCGCGCGTCGGCGCAAATGGTCAGCTACGAGGTGGCGCTCGGGCTCTCGATCATCGCGGTGCTGATGATGACGGGGAACGTGACGCTGGCCGAGATGGTGTGGCAGCAGCAGCAGCTCGGTATGTGGTTCGCCTTCCCGCTGTCGCTCGCCTTCATCCTCTTCGTGGTGTCCGCTTTCGCCGAAACGAACCGACTGCCCTTCGATATGCCCGAAGCGGAGTCAGAGCTCGTCACCGGATACCACACCGAGTACTCAGCGATGAAGTTCTCGGCGTTCATGATCTCCGAGTTCGGACATATGGTGACCGCCTCGGCGCTCATGGCGACGCTCTTCCTGGGGGGCTGGGACCTGCCAGGCACGTGGGACAACGCCTTCTGGTATCAGGGCCAGCTCATCGGCGGCTTCGCACAAGACGGCAGCGTGATCCTGGCGCAACCGACCTGGTGGAAGACGCTCCTTACGCTCGGTGGCTTCGCGGCCAAGACCGGGTTCTTCCTCCTCCTCTACATCTGGATCCGCTGGACGCTGCCAAGGTTCCGTTACGACCAGGTGATGGCATTGGGGTGGAAGGTCATGCTCCCGACCGCCCTCGCGTACATCATGCTCGTCGGGGGCACGATACTCGTGCTCGACGAGCTGGGCGTCGCGTGGGGATTCGGCTACGGACTCGCGCTCACCGCGGTCAGTGGCGTCGCGACTTTCGCCTTCATCTTCTTCATCGACCGCGGCCGCACGATCACCGGCGCCGCCGCGGGCGCCGCTCAGAAGCGCGAGATCAAGACCATTCCCCAAGTGTCCTCGCGCCCGGCGATCGCCGAGCACGCGGCCGTTGGAGATTAGCAGCCCGATGACGATTTCAGTCAAAGTAATGCACCGCCCGGAGCCGGAGAGTACGTCGTATCTCCGAGCCGCGTTGAGCGGCATGGCGTTGACCTTCAAGCACATGGTCAACCCGACCAAGGTCACGCAGCAGTACCCCGAGGAGCAGACGGACCTGCACCCGCGGTGGCGCGGAACCCATGTCATGGAGCGCCACGCCGACGGTCGGCCCAAATGTGTCGCGTGCGGGCTCTGCCCGACCGTCTGCCCGGCGAATTGTATCCGCCTCGTCGGGGGCGAGGACGATCAGGGCAACCGGTATCCGATCGTGTACGAGATCGACGAATTCCGGTGCATCTTCTGCGGGATGTGCCAGGAGGTGTGCCCCGTCGAAGCGATCCACGTCGGTCGGCACTTCGAGAACGCCGAGTACACGCGAGAGCGGTTCGTGTACGATCTCGACCGCCTCATGGACCAGGATCATCCGTCGACTCTTCTGTGGGATCCCTCGGATCCGCAATCCGAGTGAGCCGCACGCGATGACCTTCTTCTTCTATCTCTTCGCAGGGGTCGCAATCGGTGGGGGCATCGGGGTCGTGATGTCGAAGAACCCGGTCGCCAGTCTCCTCTTCATGGTCACGACGTTGGCGGCCATGGCCGGCACGTTCGTGCTTCTCGAGGCGCACTTCCTGGCCGCGATTCAGATCATCGTGTATGCCGGCGCCATCATGGTCCTCTTTCTCTTCGTGATCATGCTCCTGAACCTGGGGCACGATTACCGGAAAGACCTGAAGGGTGGCGCCTTCGCTGTGCTGTCGTTCGGCGTGATCGGCTCCATTGCGGGCCTCCTTGCGACCCGCCTCCGCACCGCCGACGCGATGCCCGCCGAGGGCGCGATCGCCATCGACGCGGCGCTCGCCGAGCACGGCGCGGTGGGCGCGATCGCGGAGCCGCTCTACACCACGTACGTGGTGCCCTTCGAGATCACGGGGATCCTCCTCCTCGTCGCGATCGTGGGCGCGGTCGTGTTGGCCAAGCGGGAGGTGTGATGATCACTGAAGCGTTGATGCTCAGCGCCATACTCTTCGTCATCGGGACCTTCGGCGTTCTGGTGCGACGGAACGCGATCATCATGTTCCTCTGCATCGAGCTCCAGCTCAATGCGGTGAATCTGAGCTTCGTGGCTTTCTCGCGGATGTTCGGCATCGAGGGGCAGATCTTCGTCTTCTTCGTGATGACGGTGGCGGCCGCGGAGGCTGCGGTCGGACTCGCGATCATCATCTCCATCTTCCGTCATTACGAGACGGTGAACGTGGACAGCTTCAACCTCCTCAAGTGGTGAGCGCGGTGATCGCACCCGTGATCGCGCTTGCGCAGGGCGGGGGACAGGCGGCGGCCGAGGCGGCTCATTTCGAGCCCTTCCTACCCGGGCTCGTCGTGCTCCTGCCACTGTTGGGCTTCGTGCTCAATGGGATCCTCGCGCTCCGCCACGGGCGGGACTCCGCCGCAGCCGTCCGCCGCGGCGAGGAGCTCGACCTGGGCGATCGGGCATCGCGTCCTGCGACCCACACGCTCCCGACGTGGATCGGCCCGGGGGTCTTGGGTGCCGCTTTCGTCATCACCCTCGTGAACTTCGCGCGGATGTTCGGGGCGGACCTCGAGGCACCGGTCATCGTCCACTACTGGACGTGGATCGCCACGGGGACCTTCACCGTCGAGGCGGCGCTCCAGCTCGACCAGCTCTCGATGATCATGATGATGGTGGTCACGGGGGTCGGCTTCCTGATCCACGTGTTCAGCGTGGGCTACATGCGGGACGACGCCGGGTACCCACGCTATTTCGCGTACCTGAACCTCTTCGTCTTCTTCATGCTCGTCCTCGTGATGGGGTCGAGCTACGCGCTGATGTTCGTCGGCTGGGAAGGCGTCGGGCTCTGTTCCTACCTACTCATCGGCTACTGGTTCTCGGATCGCGAGAAGTCGGACGCGGGCAAGAAGGCGTTCATCGTGAACCGGATCGGGGACGTCGGCTTCCTCATCGCGATGTTCCTGCTCTTCCGCGCGTTCGGGACGGTGGACTTCGTTCCGGTCTTCGCCGAAGCGGAGACGCTCGTCTATGCAGGCGGGCTCGTGACCGCGATCACGCTCTTCTTCTTCCTCGGCGCCGTCGGGAAGAGCGCGCAGATTCCGCTGCACATCTGGCTTCCCGATGCCATGGCCGGCCCGACGCCCGTCTCCGCGCTCATCCACGCCGCCACGATGGTGACGGCGGGTGTCTACCTGGTGGCCCGCTCCTCGGTCCTCTTCGCCCTGGCTCCGCTCTCGAGCGCGGTCGTCGCAGGCATCGGCGTGCTTACGGCACTCTTCGCGGCGACCATCGCGCTCAAGCAGAACGACATCAAGAAGGTCCTCGCGTACTCCACGGTTTCACAGCTCGGTTACATGTTCGTGGGTGTCGGCGTGGGCGCGTACGCCGCTGGAGTCTTCCACCTCATGACGCACGCGTTCTTCAAGGCGCTCCTCTTCCTCGGCTCTGGCGCCGTGATCCACGCCATGCACGACGCGTATCACAGCACGCATAGCCATGAAGACGCCCAAGACATGCGCAACATGGGTGGGCTCAAAACCTACATGCCCATCACCTGGGCCACGATGTGGATCGCGACGCTGGCGATCTCCGGGATCTGGCCGTTCGCCGGCTTCTTCTCGAAAGACGAAATCATCTGGCAGACAGCTGCCTTCGGCGGGGCGGAGAACGCTCCCTACGCGGCGCTCTATTCGGTGTATTGGATTGTCGCACTGGCCGCGGCCATGCTCACGGCCTTCTACATGACCCGCATGATGGTCATGACCTTCCACGGAGAGAACCGCACGGGCGCAGAGGAATCGAAGCACCTCCACGAGGCACCGGCGGTAATGTGGGTCCCGCTCGCCGTCCTCGCGGTCCTCTCGGTGTTCGGGGGGTGGATCAACGTGCCCGAGGCCATTCAGACGTCGTGGGTCGGCCTCTTCGGTGCTCTTCCCACCGGCGAATGGCTGCACCACTGGCTGGAGCCCCTGACCGCCCAAGCGCACCACATCCAGGAAGCGAACCTCGGCGAGCTTGCGCACAGCGCTCCCTTCGGAGGCGGGGAGGTCCTTTGGGCCACGATCTCCACCGCGGCCGCGGCGGTGGTCGTCTTCCTCTCGATCCGATTCGTCGGTGGCCAGAAGACGGTGCCCGTCGCGCAGGACGAGACAGCCCCGAGCGGGTTCGGCGCGGTCCTCCTCAACAAGTACTACGTAGATGAGTTCTACGACCGCTTCGTGGTCCAGCCGATCGTGCGCGCGTCCCGCTTCTGCTGGAAGACCATCGACTCCCTCGTCATCGACGGTGCGGTCAACGCGGTCGGCCTCGTGGCCAAGGCCTTCGGATGGGGCGTCAGCATGTTCCAAACGGGGTCCGTGAACACCTATGCCTTCATCCTCACCGTCGGGGTGCTCGTCATCCTCGGCGTGGCCGTTCTCTAGGGGCACGCCGACATGAGCGCATTACTCGAATCGATCGGCTACAGCGACTGGGCCCTGCACGCACTCGTGTGGCTGCCGGTACTCGGGATCGGCCTGGTGTTGTGGGTAGAAGAGGCGCAGGCGAAGACCGTCGCCTTCTGGTGGTCGATGGTCGTCCTGGCGCTGAGCCTCGGACTCTGGTGGGCCTTCGATCCCACGCAGGGGGGGATGCAGATGCAGAGCACCGCTCCCTGGATTCCGGGTTGGGGGGTGAGCTACTCGCTCGGCATCGACGGCATCAGCCTGTTCATGGTGATGCTGAGCACGTTCAGCACGTCGATGGCCATTCTCGGGTCGTTCAACTACATCCAGAGTCGTCAGCGTGCGTTCTACGCCCTGATGCTCCTGCTCGAGGCCGCCGTCGTGGGCGTGTTCGTCGCGACGGACGTCTTCCTTTTTTACGTGTTCTTCGAGCTCACGCTCGTCCCGATGTATTTCATCGTCGGGGTTTGGGGTGGGGAGCGTCGTATCTACGCGGCGATCAAGTTCTTCCTCTACACGGCGTTCGGATCGCTCCTGATGCTGGTCGCGATCCTCTACCTCTTCTGGAAAGCCAAGACACTCCTCGGCTTCCCGACGTTCGCATACGCCGACCTCTTGCAGGTACCGCTCTCAGGGACGGAGCAGCTCTGGCTCTTCTCGGCGTTCGCACTCGCGTTCAGCGTGAAGGTGCCGGTATTCCCGCTCCACACCTGGTTGCCCGACGCACACGTCGAGGCGCCGACGCCAGGGTCGGTGATCCTGGCCGCGGTGCTTCTGAAAATGGGCACGTACGGCTTCCTACGCTTCTTGCTTCCGCTCTTCCCGGTCGCGGCTCAACATCCGACCGTCGTCACCACGATGCTGGTGCTCGGGGTGATCGGGATTCTCTATACGGCATGGGTCGCGGCCGTCCAGCCGGACGCGAAGAAGCTGGTGGCGTATACCTCGGTCGCGCACATGGGCTTCGTGGTGCTCGGCGTCTTTGCGCTCACGGTCAACGGCCTGCAAGGCGGACTCATCGTGATGATCTCGCACGGGATCAGTACCGGCGCCCTGTTCCTCCTCCTCGGCATGCTCTACGAGCGTCGCCACACGCGCACGATTGCCGAGTTCGGTGGAATCGCGCGCGTCGCTCCATGGTTCGCGACCGCGTTCGTCATCACCGCGCTGGCCTCGATCGGACTGCCGGGCACGAGCGGTTTCGTGGGTGAGTTCCTCGCACTCCTGGGCACGTTCGAGACCCATCCGACGATCGCGTTCCTCGCGACGCTCGGCGTGATCTTCGCTGCGTACTACATGCTTCCGATGGTCCAAACCGTCTTCTTCAACAAGCTGGAGACGGACGAGAACCGGAAGATCGAAGACCTCAACGGTCGTGAAATGGCGATCATGGCGCCCCTGTGCGCCCTCATGATCCTGATCGGCTGGAATCCGACCCCCCTCCTGGAGCGGATGGAGCCGAGCGTGCGCGCGGTCATCGAGCGGGTCGAGGCCGCGGGGGTGGCCGATGCGGCCATCGAGTCGGGCGTCCGCTTCGTCGAGGCACCGCCGATCGATCCCGAGGACCCCGCCACCCTCGCCGAAGCCGACGTGGCGTCCGCCGCAGACGCCGACGAGTAGACGACCCCATGGAACTAGACTTCAGCCGACAGCTCCACTTCTTTTGGGCGCTCCTGCCCGAGATCATCCTGTGCGGATGGGGAATGGTCGTCTTGGTGACGGGCGTCTCGGGTCGATTCAAGGAAGAGGCCAACACGTCGACCGGCGATCCCAGCTTCAACAAAGGGGCCGATCTGGGTTGGCTCGCCCTCGTGGGGGTGCTGCTCGCTGCGATGGCCAACGGATGGCTCTACGGAATCACCGAGGTCGGGCGCGACGCGATGATCGCGGTGGACGGGTTCCGCCTCTTCGCGAATTGGGTCTTCTTGATCGGAGCGGCGCTCTCGATCCTGATCTCCTTCGCGTACGTGTACCGGCAGCGGCTCCAGGCTGGAGAGTTCTACGGGCTGATCCTCCTCGCGACCGCCGGGATGATGTTCATGGCCGCCGCGCGCGACCTGATCGTCATCTTCCTCGGGCTCGAGGTCATGTCGATCGCGGTCTACGCTCTGACGGCGTTCAATCGCCGAGACCGCAAGTCCGCGGAGGCCGGGCTGAAGTACTTCCTGCTCGGTGCCTTCGCGACCGGCTTCTTCCTGTATGGAATCGCGCTCGTGTACGGAGCCACGGGCTCGACCAACGTTGCGGATATCGGTCTCAGCGTGGCGTCGGGCGCGGCGTCACCGACCTTCCTGCTGATCGGTATCGTCTTCCTCACGATCGGATTCGGGTTCAAGGTCTCGGCCGTGCCGTTCCATATGTGGACGCCGGACGTCTACGAGGGCGCCCCGGCTCCGGTCACGGCGTTCATGTCCGCAGGGGTCAAGGCTGCGGCGTTCGTGGCCTTCCTCAGGGTGTTCATGGTGGGCTTCGACGCCGCCTACGACAGCTGGTACCCGATCGTTTGGTGGCTGGCGGCGATCACGATGGTGGCGGCGAACCTGATCGCGCTGGTGCAGTCGAACGTGAAGCGCATGCTCGCCTACTCGAGCATCGCGCATGCGGGATATCTGCTCGTGGCCATCACGGCGGCGAACGAGACGGCGGCAGCGGGGCTTCTCTTCTACCTGCTGATCTACACCGTCATGAACATCGGGGCGTTCGCGATCGTCATCGGCGTCGCGCATCAGGCCGAGGAGCGGCTACAGGTAGAGGACTACGCGGGATTCGGCTGGGCTCAGCCCCTTCTGGGGGTCTTGCTCACGATCTTCCTGCTGTCGCTCGCCGGCTTCCCGGGCACGGGCGGCTTCATGGGCAAGATCTACCTGCTCCAAGGCGCCGCCGACGCGCAGCTCTGGTATCTTTCGGTCATCCTCGTACTCACGACGATCGCCTCGTACTGGTATTACCTGCGCGTGGCGTGGTTCATGTGGATGAAGTCCGAGCTCACCGAGGGGCAGCACAGCCTCGTCGTGGCACCGCTC
>JAOTVA010000267.1 GCA_029863645.1 Gemmatimonadota bacterium | reverse complement strand
ACGTGGGCAACGAAAACTACGCAAATCGTGCGGTTGCCGAGGTCATCGCGAACCACGGCCACCTCGACATTCTGGTGAACAACGCCGGGTACGGGCTCTTCAAGCCGCTCGTCGACACGACGTTCGAGGAGCTTCAGGCCCTCTACAGCACGAACGTCTTCGGTCCGTTCCTGATGGCCCGGGCAGCCGCGCGGCACTTCATCGAACGTGGCCGGGGGGAGATGATCAACATCGCCTCGACGTCCGCGCTGCGAGGAAGCGCGACGCGGACGGCCTACGGCTCTTCGAAGTTCGCGCTACGGGGAATGACGGAGTGCTGGAGGGACGAGCTGCGGCGTCACAACGTGCGCGTCATGCTCGTGAATCCGAGCGAGGTGATGACCGAGTTCGCGGCCAAGGCAGGTTCGCCCCGCGAGCCGGCCGACAACAAGCTGCGTCCCCAGGACATCGCCGACGCCATCATCGGGGCGCTCAAAGTCGACAGCCGGGGCTTCATCCCCGAGTTCTCGGTGTTCGCGACGAACCCGTTCTAGGCGCTGGCCTTACCCGCCGACCCTGATGCCGGCCAACTTCGTGAGCGCTCCGAGCGTGGTCTGCGCCGCGTTCAGGCCCAGCGTGAAGTCGGCATCCGAGAACGTCTCGAACAGATCGGTAGTCTGGTGCCAATGCGGATTGGCGCGGTTGCCCGTCTCGTAGAGGCGACGGTTCTCACGCAGGCTCACGGCCGGCACCAGGTTCATGAACGGCGTCGAATCCGTGTTGCTCATCGCGTTGCTGAGTACTGCCGGGTAGTCCGACGCGTGCATGCGGTTCGCGTTGATCAACGTGATGCCGAGCAACGCAGACGCATCGGCGAAGGTGGAGTTCAGCTGATACTCCACGTCGACATCGGCGTCCAGCGCCTGGTCGTAGGTAACGGGATTGCCGTGGTCCCACATCATCATGTCGTGCTGGATCATGCCGAGCCAACGAGGCTCAGCGTAGCGACCCGAGCCCGACGGGTTTTCGATGCCCTGCAGCTCCGCTCGTTGTTCTACATACGCAGTGGCGCCGTTGAGGCCGGTCTCTTCATTGTTCCACAGCGCGAAGCGAATCGATCGATCGGAGGTGATGTCGTCCGAGGCCAGCACCCGCGCGATCTCCATCACGAGCGCCGTGCCCGAGCCGTTGTCGTTTGCGGCTTCTCCACCACCCCGCCCGTCCATATGCGCGCTGACGATGTACATCTCGCCTGGGTTGGTGGTGCCCACCTTCGTGGCATAGACCTCCGAGCGGGGACTGGGCGGCGGCGGGTCCTCCCCCGGGCGCGTACGGGGTGTGTACTCGTAATGGAGCCGCTCGGTCTCGTACCCCCAGTTCCGGAGCTGAAGCTCGATCCAATCCACTGCGGCAGCGTTGCGGAGCGTTCCTTGTTCTCGGTCACCGAACTGCGTCAGCCCTCGGACGAGCTCCTTGTAGCTGTCGAACTCGAGCCGGTTCACGATCTGCTGGCGCATGCTGTCGGCGGCCGTCATCGGCACGCCACCGAGGATGTTGCGCAGGTTGCGACGCAGGATCGGAGGGTCGCTGGCCCTCGGGGCCAGGGAGTCCCGAGCAGCACCAGGGTCGAACGGCGGCACCTGGGCAGCGGCCGGGGTGAGTGTCAGGGCCACCAGCACCGCGGCGGTACTCGTTATGCCTACGGAACGCGATGCGTTCGGCATCTCCATCCCTCGTCAAAGGCTTGATCGGAAGGGCATCGTAGCCGGCGGAGGCTAACGGTACAACACCTCGAAGGCAGCCCGGTCGCCGACGGAGAACGGAGACGCGACTGGGATGCTTTCGCGGCCCCGCAGTCGTTCGCGAAACCGCCGGAAATACGCGACGAAGTCACCGCCGAACTGGAACGAATACATGATGTCCGCGAAGGCCCGAGTATGGATCAGCCCGAAGGCATGGCCGAGCTCGTGGACGCACGTGAGGTAGACGATGGTGTCTCGGAAAAGCGGATCCTGCCTCGCCATCTCCGAGATGTCGGGCCCGAGTCCGTCGGTGTCGGGCCGTACGAATACGTCGGCGCCGCGCCGCCCCTCGATTCTGCGCGCCCGCATCTCGCCGTACAGGCCTCCTCCGGCGGGCACCCAGTAGATCCGGATCGTGGCCGACCCCTCAGGGGCCGGCTCGAAGCGCATCGCC
>JAOTVA010000128.1 GCA_029863645.1 Gemmatimonadota bacterium | reverse complement strand
CTCCAAGAAGCGGTAGACTTCCCGCTTGTACTCCTTGAGCAGGCTGTTGAAGTCGTACTCGGGGTGGCCCTGGAAGTAGATGATGCGGAACCCGTCGGGGCTGGCGGCCATGTGCACGCCGTCCTCTTCGCTCTCTACGAGCACGTGGAGGCCCGCGGCCTCGAGCTGCGCGCGGGAGATGTCGTTGTAGCGTGAGTGGGGGGCGTCGAAGCGGGTGTTGATCTCGCGGAGCATGGGATGGTTCGGCTCCAGGACGCGGTGGCTGAAGACGCCCCAACGCTTCTCGGGCAGCGGCTGACGTTCGATCCCGTGCAGGTGCTTCACCAGTGCGTGTGTCGCCAGGCAGGAGCACAGGACTGACGTGACGTTCTCCTGGGCCCATTCGACCACCTCCACGAGGGGCTCCCAGAACGGGGCGACGGAGAGGTCGGGATTTTCAACGTTCGCCCCCGTGATGATGAGCGCGTCGAGGCCTTCGGTTCGCAGCTCCTCGAAGGTGCTGTAGTACTGGGCGATGTAGTCGAGCGTCTCGGTGCCTCGGGGTAGGCCAGGCAGGGAGAACGGGTAGACATAGAACTGCGCGATCCGGTTGCATCCGCCCACGAGGCGTATGAACTGACGCTCAGTAGCTCGAAGCGCAGCGTCCGGCATCATGTTCAGGAACCCGATGTGCAGCTCTCGGATGTCCTGGTGCGCGGCGCGGTCGACGGACAGCATGTCGTGCCCCTGCTCACGCAGGTCGCTGAACGTCGGCAGTTTCGAGTGTGCTACAAGCGGCATGGAGCGGCCCGTTTCAATTCGTGGGGTCCCTAGTCTCGCTCAGCGCGCATCGCTTTGCCACCACTTTCCCTTAGAATACCCGGATGACGATTGCCGTAACCGGGGCCAACAGCAGCGTGGGCCTGAATCTGCTGGCCCACCTGGTGGGCGACGACTTCGGCGTCATCGCTGGCGTCCGTTCCGAGCGAGCCGCCACGGCGCTGCCCGCCTCGCCGAGCATCGCGCCCCGGATCGCCTCCTACGAGGATATCGACGGGTGGTCCGAGGCTCTTAGGGGCGCCTCCTGCGTGGTCCATCTGGCGGGCATCCTCATCGAGTGGCCCGGCACGTCGTACGAGAGTGCGAACGAGGGAACGGCTGCCGCCGTAGCCGAGGCAGCGCGTCGTGCGGGGGTGCAGCACATGGTGCTGGTCAGCGTCATCGGCGCGGACGTGGCCTCCCCGAACCGCTATCTGCGTTCGAAGGGCGAGGCCGAGCGCGTGGTCATGGACTCCGGGATCTCCTCGACCGTCGTGCGCACACCGATCCTGCTCGGGCCCGGAACGGCTGGTGCCGCCTCGATCGCGCGCTCCATCGGGCAGGGTAAGGCGAAGCTGCTCGGCGGCGGTCGGTACTCGATGCGCCCGTTGGATGTAGACGACCTGAGCCGGGCCATCGTCGGGATCTGCCGCAGCCTGCCGCAAGGCACGGCCGTCCATGAGCTCGTCGGTCCTGAGTCGATCACCTATCGGGAGCTGCTCGCGCGGGCCGCGGACGTGGCGGGGAAGGAGCTGAGCTTCGGCGTCACCCCGATCTGGTTGGCGAAGCTGGGCGCGGCCGTGATGAGCCGCGTAAAGGGCGGCGGCATCTCGCCAACGGTTATCGACGTGATCACGGCGGACGAAGTCGTAGAGAAGAACGCGGACGAAGCGTTGGGCATCCGCCTCACGCCCCTGTCCGAGACCTTGCAGAAGATCCTACCCTAGACCGAGCGAACGACATGACGGAGAGCGCAGCTCCAAAACCCGACGCGGGAGCCCCGCAGGGCAAACGCAAGACGAGCGGGCTGCAGCAGGCCGTCTTCTGGGCGATCACGATCGCGTGCTTCGTCTATCTGTACTTCCGCCTGCGAGGCGCCGCTGACCGGGAGGGCGTGCCGTTCGGCACCTACCTCGCGGACGTCTTCGCCGACGTGGCGTGGATCCCGTGGCTGCTGCTGATGGTGGCCTACTCGGGCCTGTACTTCATGATCGACACGCTGGTGACGACGCGGGCGCTCAATTGGTTCATCAAGGAGATCCGGTTCCGCGACATCATGCCGATCCGTGCGAGCGCCTACATCATCTCGGTCTTCAATGAGCAGATCGGGAAAGGCGCGATGGCCTACTATCTCAACAAGCGCGACAACGTGCCCGGTTGGGAAGTCGGTTCGGTCATGCTGTTCATCATGTTCTGCGAGATGTTCTACCTGCTGACCTGGGCCACGATAGGCTTCTTCGTCACGCAGGATTCGCTGCCCGAGGTCTTCGGCTTGATCCCGATCATCGCGGCTGGAGCGGCGATCTTCCTCGTGGTCTGGATCGCGTATTTCCGCGGCAAGATTCTCCCCGGCAACGGCCTACGGGACAAGCGCATCCTGCACGCGTTCAAGCTCGCGAAGCCGTGGCACTACGGGGCCTTCTTCCTCCTGCGGTCCCCGGCGCTCATCTCGGCCGTGGTCGTCTATACGATCGCCTTGGGGCTGTTTGGCGTCGAAGCATCGTTCATCAGCATGCTCGGCTTCCTGCCCGTGATCTTCTTCGCGGCCACCGTGCCGACGCCCATGCGCGCAGCGGCCATCACGTCGTGGGTGATCTTGTTCCCGGAGAACGAGGGCCAGATGGCCGCCTTCGGCTTCGTGCAACACAACTTCTTCATCCTGTTCAACGCGTTGATTGGGCTCCTCTTCTGGCGTCGCGCCCAGCGGGAGCTGTTCGACAAGTAGATGGCTCATCTGCTCACCGGCCTGCGGCTCGTCGTCGTGGTGCCGTCGGCCTTGGCGTTCGCCCGGTGGGCGTTCGACGCTCCGCTATGGCCAGCGGCTTTCGTGGCCCTCGCCATCGCGACGGACTACTTCGACGGCATCGTCGCCCGGGCACGAGGGACCGCGTCGTCGGCGGGCCAACTCTTCGACCACTCCACCGACTTCCTGTTCGTCACCGGTGGCCTCGCGGGCGCCTCCTCGGCTGGGGCGATCCCGCTGGCCCTTCCGCTTCTCATCGTCGTCGCGTTCACCCAATACGTGCTGGACTCATACATCCTGGGCCGCATGAAGCGACTTCGCATGAGCAAACTGGGCCGCTGGAACGGCATTCTGTACTTCGTGCCATTGGTCGTCATCGCTCTGGCTCGCCTGCCGGTCCCGTCGGGCGTAGCGGAGTCGCTGAGCCTGCTCGCGCTTTTTGTGAGTTGGCTCCTGGTGATCTCGACCGTGGCCTCGATCATCGATCGAGCCGTCGCAAGTATACCGAAGCCCGCACCCCCCCAAGGATAGATGAACATGAACGTCGCACCCCGACTCGCTGCGATTGCCTTGCTGATTCTCTCGACCGCTGCATGCGGCTCGGCGAGACCTTTCTCGCTCGCCTCACCGGGGCTCGACCGCCTGACGCAGGAGGATCCGTACCTGTACGCGTCGCCAGCGGAGGCGATGCAGGCGCTGGGAAGCGGAAGCCTGAGCGGTCGCGTGACGAACTACATCGAAACGTACGAGGCTGAGCTCGGGCGGGCCGAGGCTGCCAAAGGAGGCTTCCTCAACACGACGCTGTCGATCCTTGGACTGGTCTTGCCACTCTCTGGTACGGTTGCGGCGGTCGCGATATCGGACGACGACCAGGCCCAAACCGTGAGCATCGCCGCGGGTGCTGCGACGACCGCGGTCATGGCCATCGGCCTCCTGTTCAAGCCGCAAGCGAAGGCGGCCGCCGCCACGCAGTGCGCAACATATCTGGAGTCCGCGCTCGAGGCGCTCCGCGCCCGATGGGAGCCCTCGACCCTCGCCGCGGTTACAGGTACAGAGGCAGAGTGGAACACCTACCTCACGATGAGGGGGACGCTCGAGCCTGGTCGGCGTGCGGCGTGCTCATAGCGTCGCGGTCGCCACGGGACGCACCGCGAGGTAATTTCCCCGCTCCACAAGCATCTTTCTGGAGGCGGATCGTGACCGGACCGTTCCGTGCTATCGGCGCTTACACGGTGCTGGCCCTTTGCGTGGGCTGTGCATCGGATTCGGGGGATACCATGTCTTCGGGCCGAATACTCGTCGCCCACCGGGGTGCGTCAGCCTATGCCCCTGAGCATACGCGAGCCGCG
This sequence comes from Gemmatimonadota bacterium, assembly GCA_029863645.1. Taxonomy (GTDB): domain Bacteria; phylum Gemmatimonadota; class Gemmatimonadetes; order Longimicrobiales; family Gaopeijiaceae; genus UBA2982. Next base: position 5,737 of record JAOTVA010000128.1, on the reverse strand, counting down.
TACGAATTGGCGATCGAACAGGGCGCTGACTACATCGAACCCGATCTGCAGATCACGTCGGACGGCGTGCTCATCGCGCTCCACGACCTGAGCCTGGAGCGCACGACCAACGTCGCCGAAGTCTTCCCGGACCGCTTCCGCGAAGAGGTGATCCGTGGGACGATGTTGGTGAGGCGCTGGTACGCGAGCGAGTTCACGCTGGCGGAGATCAAACAGCTCGACGCCGGCTCCTGGTTCGACCCGAGGTTCGCAGGTGAACGGGTCCCGACGTTTGCGGAGGTCATCGAGATCGCGCGCGGCCGGGCCGGCATCTTTCCTGAGACCAAGGCGCCGGAAGTCTATGGCGACCAGGGCTTCGACATGGAGCGGCTGGTGCAAGCCGAGCTGCAGCGGCACGGACTCGATGTGCCGGGCGGCGTGCCCGGGACGCCCGTGCTTCTCCAATCCTTCAGTGCGGAGAGCCTGCGGATCATGCGGCAGGACCTCGGGATCGACTTGCCGTCCACGTTTCTGATGGGGACCGACACGGACGAGCGTGTCTGGTTCACCCCGGAGGGATTCGAGCGTATCAAGGAATTCGCGACCGGGATCGGGCCCTCGAAGAATGTCCTCGTCGCTTTCCCGGACGCGGTCGCCAAGGCGCACGCAGCGGGGCTCACGGTGATCCCCTACACGTTCGGCGGCGGCGATGCGGATTCGTTTCCCACGTTCCAGGAAGAGATGTGGCACTTCCTCTACACATTCGGCGCCGACGGGCTCTTCACGAACAACCCGGATCTGTTCCCGCGGGACGAGTCCTAGCGACGGCTGGGGGCATGCGGCTACGGCAACACCGACGTGGGAACGTACGCGAGCCCGTCCATGAGCTCTGTCTGAGGACCCACGTTCGTGATCTCTGCAGTCGTGAGGTTGACCCTCACGAGGTACGTGACCACGGTGCTATTCACCCCACCCCCGTCCTTGAGGACGCCGAAGACCACGCCGTCACTCGGCCGCGTGGCCATCGACCCGACGGTCAGGCTGGTCGAGTTGAATGCCGGGAAGCCCGTGAAGGTCATCTGTCCGATCATCGCCGGCGCGCCGGTGGTGAGATTGATCGTCCACAGCTCCTCGTCTGCCGCGACGTAGAGGGTGCCTCCCGTGCTGAACGTGGTGCCGGTGCCGCTGCTGGGCATTGGAAGGCCCGTGAAGAGGGTGTCTGGGACACCCGTCACGGGGTCGAACGAGTACAACTCGTTTGTGGAATCCGATTCCCAGCTGTAGATCGCGCCGGTCGTCGGATGGATCGCCAGGCCCGAAATTCCGTTGTTGCCCGGCTGAATCAGAGTCGTCGCGACACCAGTGCTCACGTTCAGCGTCTGGATGCACCCGTCGCACTCCGCGTTACCACCTGTGCCCAGCCACCACCTCTGTGTCGACTCGACCCAGAGCATCGAACTCACGACCCCAACGTCGACCAGGGTGCCCGTGGCGTTTTGCGTGGTGGTGTTGATGACGAGCGTCGCGGCCCCGGTCGTTTCGTTGATCGTGTAGACGTCACCGTCACGGTCTGCTGCAACGAGTGTGACCGCAGTCGTCATGTCCGGCGCGGTCGAGTCCGACCCGCAGGCAGCGAGAAGGGGGATCACGGCGAGAACTAGCCACGCCACCGATGGGGGTCGACGCATTTCGGGGGACTCCTGAAAGAGGGGAAGCTCAAGGCAGAGTGCCCGTGGCCTGAGAGGGTCGCAACCCCCGGGCGATTCCCGGCGGGATATCTGAGACTCGACTCCGGCCGCCCACCCGCTCATCTTGAGCCCGCATGCCAACTACCACGTCCCCAACCAGTGAGCTAACGCTCACGCACGGCCCGGACGGGACGGTCGTCGTTCGGCTGGCTGGCTCGTGGAAGCTCGAGAGCGGCCTCCCGTCGCTCGTCGACCTCGAGCGGGAGCTCGATTCTGCCGATGGAGCCAGGGTCGCCTTCGACACGAGCGATCTCGGTACATGGGACAGCTCCGTGTTGGCATTTCTGGCTGGTGCATCCAAGCTGGCCCGCGAACGCGGCATCGAAGTCGATCCGACGGGCCTGCCAGAGGGACTGCGGCGCCTGCTCGCCCTCGCCGAAGCCGTGCCGGAGAAGGAAGGCGTGCGCGCGGAGAAGGAGGACGATGACGAGTTCGTCGAGCGTGTCGGCGAGGTTGCGATCGAGACCGAGCGGCTGTTCAGGAGCGACCTCGAATTCCTCGGACAGGTCGTCCTGGCGTTCGGTCGGGCGCTGAGAGGCAAGGCGCGCTTTCGCCGATCGGATCTCGCGCTTCTCATTCAGCAAAGCGGCTTCGACGCCTTGCCGATCGTCACCTTGGTGACGTTTCTCCTCGGGTTGATCCTCGCGTTCGTCGGTGCCATCCAGCTGCAGACATTCGGGGCGACCATCTACGTCGCCGACCTGGTTGGCGTGGCGATGGTCCGCGACATGGGCGCCCTCATCACTGGCATCATCATGGCGGGCCGGAGCGGGGCCGCCTTCGCGGCGCAGCTCGGATCGATGAAAGTGACTCAGGAGATCGACGCGCTGGAGACGATGGCGATCTCGTCGATGGAATTCCTCGTGCTGCCCCGGGTGCTCGCACTCTTTTTGATGATGCCCTTCCTCACGCTCTACGGGGACGCGATGGGCATCCTCGGCGGCGCATTCGTGGGCGTGACGATGCTCGGCCTGTCGCTCACCGAGTACCTCCTGCAGACCGCCGACGCCGTGAGCATGTCGCACCTGGTGGGCGGCGTGTTCAAGGGCACCGTCTACGGCGTCCTCATCGCCCTGGCGGGGTGCCTGCAGGGCGTGCAGTCGGGCAAGAGCTCCTCGGCCGTCGGCGACGCCGCGACGTCGGCGGTGGTTACCGGGATCGTTGCGATCATCGGAGCCTGTGGGCTCTTCGCGTTCGTCTTCTACGCGCTCGGCATCTGATGGAGGCTAGCCTCGCCGGAGGGACTCCGGTGCCCGCGATCACCGTTCGAGACCTCACGATGGCGTACGGCGACTTCGTGCTGCAGCGGCACCTCGATTTCACGATCGGGAGCGGGGATATTTTCGTTATCATGGGCGGCAGCGGGTGCGGCAAGAGCACCTTGCTGCGCCACCTGATCGGCCTGAACGAGCCCAGGAAGGGTGAGATCTTCTACGGCACCGAGAGTTTCACCGCGGCCGACGAGGAGCGACGCACCGAGATGCTCCGCCGCATCGGCGTTCTCTACCAGAGCGGAGCCCTGTGGTCCTCCATGACGCTCGCAGAGAATGTCTCTTTGCCGCTGGGCGAGTTCACCTCATTGCAGCCCGACGAGATCAGGGAGGTAGCCGAACTCAAGCTCGCGCTCGTCGGTCTCGCCGGCTTCGAGGACTACTATCCATCGGATATAAGCGGTGGCATGCAGAAGAGGGCTGGGCTCGCCCGGGCCATGGCGCTCGACCCAGAGATCCTCTTCTTCGACGAGCCCGGAGCAGGCTTGGACCCCATCAGCGCTCGGCTCTTGGACGACCTAATTCTCGAGTTGCGCGACAGTCTGGGCGCCACGATCGTGATCGTTACCCACGAGCTCGCCAGTATCTTCGCGATCGCCACGAACAGCATTTTCCTCGACGCAGAGAGCCGCACGATGATCGCGACGGGATTGCCGACTGAGCTGCGTGACCATTCCCCTAGCGACCAGGTGCGCCGGTTCTTGAGACGAGGGGAGTCGTAGCGTGAGTCAGCGAGCCAATCCTGCTTTGGTCGGAGGCTTCGTGCTCGGCGGCGCGGTCCTGGCCGTCCTCGCAGTCGTCGTCTTCGGTTCGGGCCGGCTCTTTCGAGACACCCAGACGTTCATCTCCTTCTTCGAAGGCTCGGCGTCGGGGCTCGATGTCGGCTCAGCGGTCCGGTTTCGAGGCATCGATGTGGGATCCGTACGGGACGTCCTCTTGGACTTGCCGAGCGTCGGCCGAGAGGGGCGAGACCTCCGCATTGCGGTCGTCTACGACCTGGATCGCCAGAACCTGGAGTCGCGCGGCGCCACGGCGCGCCTCGACGATCCGTTCGACATCGACACGCTGCTCGCACTGGGGATCCGTGCCGAGTTGGCCACAGAGAGCTTGGTGACAGGGCGAAAGTACATTGCCCTCGATCTCGATCCCGAACGGCCCATCGCGTTGGACCCGGTGCCGGGGGTGCCGTATCCCGAGATACCTACGGTCACCACAGGCCTCGAACGGATCGAGGAGGAAGCGTACAGCCTCATCGCACAGCTCAGCGCCATGCGACTCGATACCCTGGTCACCGTCGCGACCGACGCCTTCGGACAGATCGGTCAGCTGGCCGGGTCGTCCGGCCTGGAGGCCGCGCTCGACGGGCTGCCGGAGACCGTGAGACGTCTCGACGCCACCATCGGAGATCTTCAGGCCTTGCTGACGCGCATGGACTCGACGCTGACGCCCATGAGCGAGGGGGTGCGGCGCACGTCCGAACAGGCGACCGCGACGCTGCAACAGCTCGACGCGACGCTCACCGCCGTGAACGACGTCGTGAAGGACATGGGCGGGGTGCTGGAGCCGGAGTCGCCGGTCTTCGTTCAGTTCGAGCGCGCGATGACCGATCTGAGCGGCGCGAGTCGTGCGCTGCGGGATCTAGCCGATTACTTGGAGCGAAATCCGAGCGCGCTCATTCGAGGCAGACCAGGGGGAGACCAATGAGAAGAGCCTTGGTGGTGCTGTCGATGTGTCTCGCCGGCTGTCTCGGACCTCGCGCGGATCCGTCCGCCTACTTCCTGCTCAGCCCTGCGCCGACGCCTGCCGAAGGTGGGCCACTGCAAGTCGTCGTGGGCATCGGCCCGGTCACGATTCCCGGGTACCTCGACCGTCCGCAGATCGTCGTGCGGGTCAGCGACAACGAGGTCGCCGTGTCCGAGGTGGACCGTTGGGCGGAGCCGCTCGGCGCCAACCTCGCACGCGTGCTCCAGGAAAACCTGTCGTTGCTTCTGCCCTCCAGCACGTACGTCGACTACCCGTGGTACGAGTCCGACGCCCCCGACTACGGGGTCGGGCTGGATGTCCGGCGCTTCGAGTCCGACGCGACGGGCGCCGTGGTGCTCGAGGCTACCTGGCGGCTCACGGGCGGAGGCTCCGCGCTCGACGGCGGGACCGTCCGCATCGACGAAGCCGCGGTCGCCGTGGGTCGGGCCCCAGCGGTTGCGGCTCAGAGCCGCGCGCTCGCCGAGCTGAGTCGCCAGATCGCGGCGGCCGTGCGTCGTGCCGAGGAGCGGGCGCCGGCGAACCTCCGACCGTAGGCCGCGCCGCGCCCGAGCCGGGCGCTCGCCTGGCCTAGCGGACCGGCTGCGTCTCCAGCCACTCCCGCGTAATGGGCTGCGCCGACGCCACGTCGAGGTAGCCGAGGCTGGCCAGGTAGGTGTCGGCCCGGCCCGTGAAGATGAAGCTGTAGTGCCACGGGATCGCGCCCGGACTGACTTCGTTCACGTACCCGATGAGTGAACTCGTGCAGTTCGTGGTCAGCGTGTTGTACCAGCGAGGGACGGTGGCGAGCTGGGCCGTCTCGTCCAGGAACTGGCGTAGGATGGCCTCGATGGACTCCGCGGGAATGGAGACCCGGTAGCGCGTCAGAGGGTAGTCGAGCAGCTCGACCCGGCGCGTCACCAGGTCCTCCTCGGTGGCCCAGATGTGAGTTACCTCGAACGCTCTGAGGACGCCGCCCACGAGCGAGTACGTCTCGCC